>NZ_CALDXB010000061.1 GCF_937923675.1 uncultured Sutterella sp.
TTGAAAATTGCAAAGAGAAGCACTCATTAACTTTTCGGATTCTGCGATCGCCCTGATGCAAGAGTAGATTCGGAAGCTAAGAGAAAAGCGCTCAATGAACTTAAGACAGATATGTTAGATAACGAACCTGCACAATGGAATGACGATCCATCGTTGTTGCATTGGCTAGAGAGGTATGGAGAGCGATAAAATTTATCTGCAACAATGAAAGAAATTATTACAGTGAAATTAATAAGTTAAGAAAAAATATTCACATAACACAAGCCTTTCCATAAGCAACATTATCCAATTATTAACATAATGTTGGTTCGATTAATGTGATGATGAAGGGACGGATGAGCCCGAGCGCACACGATAAAAAGCGCATCGCCCGTGCAGTGAGTGCGGAAGGTGCTGGGGATCCCCTCAGTGTCTCCGCGCCATCAGCGGGAACCACCCGGAGTACGAGTTAATCGTATTCAGGAATCCTCGTTCTTCAGGGCGAGGAGGAAGTCAAATGAAATGAGGAGGTCTCAACGACCTCCCCATTTGAAGCGGCTCTGAGGTTCCCATCGAGATTTGGGTTTTCGACCTCGAGAGCCTGAGCCAGCGGCTGCGTGCAGCCGGGAACGATGCAATTACTGCTTCGGACGGCCGAACCACTTCATGTGAAGCTTCTCGTACGTGCCGTCGGCGCGGATTTCAGCGAGCGCCTTATTGACGGCTTTCTGCAGATCGGAGCGGTTCTTCGGGAAGATCATCGCCATCGGTACGGCATCCGCGACGAAGTCGAGGCGCTCGAGCTTGGTCTTAAGCGACGGGCGCGAAACGATCATGTAGTCCGTCGCGGGCTGAGCGTTGATGACGGCATCGGCATTGCCGGAGATCATGTTGAGCATCGCGTCCGCGCCGCTCTCAAAGGTCGTGATCTTGGCGCCCGGGATCTTCTTTGCGCGGTCGTGGCTGATGGAGCCGAGCTGCACGGAGACGTTGAGGCCCTTCAGGTCGTCAAAATTTTTGATGCCCTTGGGATTCCCCTTCGGGACGATGATCGTGAGGCCCGACATGTAGAAGGGATCGGAAAAGAGCACGCGCTTCGCGCGTTCGGGCGTCACTGCGAAGCCCGCGGCGGCAAAGTCGAGCGTGTTGCTCACGATCGCCGGGAGAATGGCGTCGAACTTGAATTCCTTGATGTCGAGCGTCGCGCCCATCTTGTCGGCGGCGGCCTTCGCAAGATCGAGCTCAAAGCCGATCAGTTCATTCGTTTTGCTGTCGTGGAATTCAAAGGGAGGGAAAGTGCCTTCCGTTGCCATCGTGAGCGTGCCCGCGGCAAAGGACGACCCGGCGGCGAGCATCATTGCTGCCGCGCAGAAAAGGTGCTTCTTGAGAGAGGCGAGAGACATGTTGAAGATCCTCTTTTGGGGGAGCTGTAATGAAAGCGTGATGGTCCGGAATGCACGCGGAATGTGAAAGGGATGGCCGGCAGGGACTCTTGCCGGGAGCGCTCCCGAGAGTGCTCTGAATGCGAAATGTATCGGCAAAGAGCGCTTCGGCGTCCTCTTATTTCGCGCGTCTTTGCTCCCGATGGCCATGCTCTCGGCGCATCACCCTAAAAATTGATGAAGGGGTCATGAATAAGGCGGAAAGTCGCCGTAAAAAAGTGATTTGTCGACTAAAAGAGCACCTCGTCTGTGTGATTGCCGCGCACCATTTCGTCACGATAATCATCGTTCTTATTTACACTTCAAAACTCGTCACGATAATTTTCGTTATGGCTGGTTCTTAAAACATCGTGATGAGGTTGCTGATGCAGCAGATGGAAAACCCTTTCAAGTTCGGATCGGTGGTCGATGGCGAATACTTCATCGATCGGCAAGATGAATTGCCTCGGGTCAGGCAGATCATCTCAAGCCGCAATCACCTGATCCTCATCGGTCCCCGTCATTGCGGCAAAAAGAGTCTCGTTCAAAAGGCCGTTAGGGAAACCAGCCGGCTGTCCGTCTTCGTGAACGTTCAGGCGGCGGCCTGCGCCGCGGACCTCGCCCGGCTCCTGCTGAATCGATTTTTAGAAGTTCATCCCTGGGAACGGATCAAGGATGGGTTGAAGCGGTTCCGGGTGAGCCCGACTTTCACCTACAACCCGGGCACCGACAAGATGGAGGCGTCGTTCAGGTCTTCTGAAGACGGCAGCCTCCTTCTGGAGGATGTGCTCAACCTGATGAACGAAAAGAGCGATCCCGAGAATCGCCTCATCGTCATTCTCGATGAATTCCAGGACATTGCCGACTATGCGCCAGGAACAGACAGGCTGCTCCGTGCGGTCATGCAGATGCACCAGAACGTCAACTACATCTTCCTCGGCAGCGAGGAAAGCATGATGCGCGCAATGTTCGAGGACACTAGGTCGCCTTTCTTTCATTTCGGCTCGCTCATGCACCTCAGCCGCATCCCGTACGATGATTTCTACCGATTCCTTTCAGAGAGATTGACGCCGCTTTGCGGAAGTCGGTCTGAGGAATTTGCCCGGCAGATTCTTGATATCTCAAAGTGCCACCCGTTTTATACGCAAGAGCTTGCTTCCGGCTTCTGGGTTCTCTACGAACGGATCGGCGAAAAGGCCGCCGTGCAATCGGCTGCTGAGGCAATCATTCGCAGCGTTTCGCCAGGCTACTCGTATGTATGGACGAAGCTCTCGATGCCGCAGCGCATTGCACTTCAATACATTGCGCGGGGAGACAAACTGCAGGATATCGATGCCTTTCCCGTGAGTACGGTCTATTCAGCTGTCGGACGCCTGAAGAAGGATGGGCTTATCGTTCGCGAAGAAGATTACGAGTTCGAGGATCCTTTCTTCGGGCTTTGGATCCGTGCGCTTTGACTTCCTATTCGTCGAGAATAGCGGTGATTCCCGAGGACAAGCACCTCGTTTTCTTAGATGTACCCGGCTGATGGCGATTTTCGCGGCTCCCCCGAAACTCATAACGCGCCCGGGTGATTAAGCACCGTTCCCATCGATTAAGAGCGTCGGCCTGAACCCCGCAGTGTTGACGACGCTCTTTAAAAATCGGAATATCGAATTGAATAGAGGCATCCACTTTCAAGATGCCATGAGCAAGACGCCGATTTCATCTTGCTGATGAAGCGCTGTTGAAGTGCGCGCTGCGCACTTCTTGAGGCTCCGCCCCAAGCCTCGCGTTCTTCGCCACGTGGCTCGGGAGGCAGGCAGGGCTTCGCCCGCCGTAACTGGACTATAGGTAGAGCAGGCTGAAAAGCTTTCGGGGAAACTTGAGGTCATTCCCATTGAGGAGGATCTCATGATCAGACCCAATTGGCGCAGGGCATATGATGCCTGGAAAGCAACCGACCTGATGCGCGTTGACTTCTACCTCAAGGATTAGGAGACGGCAGAATTTAATTTGTATTTGCGGCTACGCCCGTTGCCAATGATCTCGATGAGTCCTTCGTCAGCAGCCTGTCGCAATCTGTTGATGCAGGTGGCTTGCTTCACCTGCCACGCATCCTGAATTTCCTGTCGAGACATGGCTTCTTTGTCGTTCATGAGCTCTATCAATTCTCTTCGCCAGCCTGAATTCGCTTCACTGGTAATTTTTGGCGCCTGAGGGATGCGAAGAACAAATGAAGACGACGAAATAATGACGATTTCCTGAGGAAGCAGTTTCTTATACGTATTGAAGATTAAATTGAATCCTGTGCCCAGACTTTCCATGAGTCCTAATTTGACCAGAAGGGCCGCAAGACGGCTGTTCCTGCAGTTGGTGGCCAGACGAAGATAGATGTCATCCGGCATTAAATCCGGCAATCCGCCGACAGAGAAGAGCTCAACATATTTCGGGGTCACGTGGATCGTGCATGGCGGCGTCCGGCCGAAATCCCGATGTGCGACCAGATTGATCAGGGCTTCTCGAATAACGGGTATCGGTACGGAGTAGTGATCTTCCCTGTTGAGACTGTTTCCTACAGCTTTTTCCATGCCGCGAGCCGTGGCGGACTTTAAAAAGATGAAGGACTCATTGAAAAGCTTGAATATGGAACCGGAGATTCGCTCGGATTTCAGAATTTCCAGCTTATCCTGATCGGCAAATTGAATGCACACAATTTCAAATGGGTTCTGATCCGAACAAAGCAGCCCTAAGTTGGTGTAGAGACCGATTTTTTTGTTCCAGAGACCGAGTCCAATATGTTTTTGTGGATCGATGTCAATGTTGCGCTCCAATGCAAAGCTTCGGAAGCTGTTGAATGAGAGATCCTGCTCCGGTGATATGCGTTCCTCCCAGGGAGTAGGGTTGGAAGTCCGCACCATTTCAGAGACTTCGTCGATGCTGGCAGGTCTGGAAGAGTTGCCAATGCGGACGTAGATTGAACCCGCGTTGGTGCCGTCAAACGCGTAAGGCCGCTGCGAGCCCTGGTCAACATGAACCCAGAGGACGTGCTTTCTGTCGATGCAGAGCTGCTCAAATTGCGTGAAGGGAAAAATAGACGGCGCGATGTTGTCCCGGATCATGGAGATCAGCTGTTCTTCGACGCGATTGATGTTTTGAAGACCGATCACTTCACCATTGTCGCCGACTCCTATATAGAGATCTCCTCCTGTTGTGTTGGCAAACGCAACCAGTGTTTTTTTGATGCCATCGGTCCACTGCGATTTGAACTCTACGGTCTGTGATTCTGCCTTTGGTATTTCTTTCATGTGTGTCGTGGAATAGTGGAGGGATCGAATAACACTAATCTAACAGATTTTCTAATAGAATTCGTTATTTTTCTAATAATCTACCTGTTAGTAATAAGCAGGAAAGTTCGCAGCCTCTGCTTCAGACACGCTTGGGGCGACTCGCCTCCGGCCTGACGGAGCGTCTGAGGCGCTTTTCGCGCCTCCCCCAAGCCGCTTCCTTTGCGCTAACCTTTCCCGTCATCGTCTTCTTCTGTATACGGTCATGACTGAAACGCAAATCCAGGATCCGCTCTTTCCGGATCTTGTCCGCTGGCGCCGCCACGTGCACCAGCATCCGGAGCTGAGCTATCACGAATCCGAGACGGCAGCCTATGTTGAAGAGGAGCTTCGGAAACTGGGCGTGACCGATATTTCGGCGCCGACGCCGACGAGCCGCGTGGCGGAGATTACGGGACTCGCTCCTGCTCTTGCGGGCGTCCGTCCTGCCGTCGTGGCCATCCGCGCCGACATGGATGCGCTCCCCGTTACGGAAGCCGAAGGCCTCGATTTCTGCTCCGTCAATCCGGGCGTGTCGCATGCCTGCGGCCATGATGCGCATGTGGCGATGCTGCTCGGCGCGGCAAAGATTCTGATGAAAGAGCGCGAGAACTTTTCGGGTACTGTCCGCCTGATTTTTCAGCATGCCGAAGAGTCGGCTCCGGGAGGCGCCAAGGAACTGGTTGCGGCCGGCGTCATGAAGGGCGTCGACGCCGTGATCGGACTTCACGTCATGAATGACCCGATCGGACAGATCCGCGTCTGCACGGTCCCGGCTTTTTCAACTGCTTCCGACTGCGTCTGGGCGACGATCACCGGGTGCGGCACGCACGCTTCCATGCCGGAAGGCGGCATTGATCCGGTGATGATCGGTTCGGAAGTCGTCATGGCGCTCCATACGATCGTGTCGAGAAGCATCTCGCCCGATCATTTCGCCGTGGTTTCTCCCACTGTATTTCAGGCAGGCGAGGTGATCAATGCGATTCCGCAGAAAGCCCGCATCGGCATCAACATCCGCACGAAGGACCCGGACGACCGCGTTCGGATTCACGACCGCGTGGAGGCGCTGATCCGCGGCATTGCCGAAGCCAATGGCGGAACCGCTGCGTTTGAGTGGCTTGCCGGCTGCCCCGCCGTCATTCAGGATCCGGAGATGATTGAACGCGCGCTTCGGGTGGCGCGCGAAATCCTCCCTCCCGGAAAGGCCGCCGTCGGAACCGGCATGAGCGCTTCGGAGGATTTTTCCTATTTCGCCGAGCGCGCACCTGCCGCCTACGTCATTCTGGGAGGCGGCAACGCAGAGGAAGGCTACCCGCACCGGAACCATCATCCGGCATACCGCTACAGCGAAGCGGCGCTTCCCGTCGGCGCCCGCTATGAGGCGGCACTGGCCCTTGACATTCTCAGGAACCCGTTGAAGTCCGGGCGCTGAAAAGTAATTCCGGGGTGCTTCCAGAGCAAGAAGAAAGCCCGTTCTTCGTGATGAAGAGCGGGCTTTGAAAATTTTTGGGAAACGAAAGCGTTACTTCTTCTTCCCGTTCTGGGCTTCCCAGTCCTTTCTCAGATCCTTCGTGCGCGCGATGGCGTCCGAGATCGCGTCGGCAGCGACCTCGTTGAAGCGCCACTGGGCGTCGAGGATTTCCTTGCCGCCCAACCAGACGACGCCGGGACGAACCTTCTTCACGGTCTTTCTGCGTTCGGTCGAGATCTCTTCGGCAAAGGCGAGGCGGAGCGCATCGCGGTGCTGATTCAGAATGCCGAAGTCGGCGGAGCGTACTTCATCGGGGAAGGTGAAGGAGAGGACGCGCGTGCCGTTGATGTAGCGCAGATCCCAGCGGGCGTTGGAGAGCTGCGACTTTCCTTCCTGCTGGCAGAAAAGCGTTCCCTTCTTCACGCTCATGAGCTGGGCTTCGCCCGACTGAGCGACTTCCTGGAGCTTTCCCTTCACGCGCTTCGTCTGCTTGGTGATGGGCTGAGCAAACCGCATGCCGACAGGCTCCGAGCGGCGGGTCGGGATGTAGCGCAGGCAGTAGGGAATGTCGCGCGTAAAGCGCTTCGAGAAGTTTTCGATTGAGTCGGAGCCCGTGAAGGCGGTCTTCGTCGGAACGAGCACTTCGTCCTCGTCGATCATCAGCATGGCGCGGTAGCCGACCGCACCCTTCGGGAAGACGTAGCGGTTCGCGATGATGTAGCCCGACGGGGTTGCCGTATTCTGACGCGTGACGAGGTAGGGGCCGATGGGAAGCCCCTCGAGGCTGTAGGCGACGAGCTTCACCTGAAGCGCGAGGGGCTTTCTGCCGCCCCCTTCAAACTGAATGACGACGCGGCCCTTGTTGCCCTGCGTCAGAAAGAGCGGGCGCTGGGCATCGAGGGGCGAGCCGTTTCTCAGAATGGCGGCCGCGCCGCCGCCCCACGTGAAGCCGTGGCGGCTTCCGAGCGGGAAGTTTTCCTGAACGGCATAGCGGCCGTTGACGGCGATGTTGTCCTTGATGAAGAGCTGCGTGCGGACGTTGTCGTCAAAGTAGAAGATGCCGGCGCCCTTGAAGGCGTCGATTGTCGGCATCGGCATCAGCACGGGTTCGGGCTTTTTGTTTTTCTGCGGCGCTTCGGAAGCGGGCACGGCAGAAGCCACCGGCGTGGAGGCGCAGCCCGAGAGCAGAAGCGAGGCTCCGGGAAGCGCAGCGCACAGAGCCGCCGCGATGAGCGGGCGGCGGGAGAACGTAAGAGGCATCAATGAGGCTCCGGGGAGAAGTGCAGGGTAAAGGCGCTTCTCCCTCAAGAAAAGGAATTGACGGATTGCGTAATTATGGCCGGCGGACGGGCGATTGCAAGCGCTTCAACCGCTGAAAACATAGGGATAACGCTCCCCCTGAAGCCCGTCCCGCCGTCATGCAGTTTCCGGTCCTTTAATCCCAGGCTTCCTTCGGGTTCTGCCAGACATCCTCAGGGTAGCGGACTACCCGTCCGGGGTTGAGGATTCCCTCGGGGTCGAAGACGCCGCGGATCTTCTTCATGAGCTCGAGTTCGAGCGGATCCTTCGTGCGCTCGAGCACCTGGATCTTGGCGCCGACGCCGTGTTCGGCCGCCACAGATCCCCCGAACTTCACCACTTCGTCGTTGACGAGGCGATGAATTTCGCGCTCGTGCGCCTTCCAGTACCCGGGCCCGAGCTCCGGTTTGCTGCCGAGGTTGAAGTGAAGGTTCCCGTCGCCGTAGTGCCCGAAGATCATGGGAAGGAGCCAGGGGGCTTCCTTTTCAAACCGCGCGTAGGTTTCTTCAATGAAGGCGCAGAGACTCCCCCGCGGCACGCTGATGTCGTTCTTGATGTTGCCGCCCGACGCGCGGACCGCGGTCGGGATCTCCTCGCGGAGGGTCCAGAGGGCTTCGGCCTGCGTTTCCGTCTGAGCAATGGCGGCGTCGGTGAGGGTCCCGTCCTCAAAGAGGGGCGAAAGGGCGTCCGTGAGGCTCTCCGCAAAGGCTTGAGGATCCTCGCGCTTCGTATAGGAGAGGTCGAAGAGCACCATCCAGTCGGAGGGCTCGATCGGGGCCTTTCTCCCTGCGGCAATGACGGGTTCGAGCGCGGGCTTTGAAATGAGTTCGAAGGCGGTGAGCGAGGGGCCTGCGAAGTCTTCGAGCGTCGTGAAGAGCTTTTCGACGGCGCGAAGTTCCCCCAGAGACGCAAAAACCGTAATGCGTCCGGCAGGGAGCGCCGAAAGGTCGAGAACGGCCTTCGTGATGACGCCGAGCGTTCCTTCGGACCCGATGAAGAGGTCCCTGAGGTCGTAGCCCGCATTGTCCTTCCGCACGCTTCGCATGAGGTTGAGGATCCGGCCGTCGGCGAGCACAACCTCAATCCCGAGGCAGTTCCGCCTTGCCATCCCGTAGCGGACGACGTGCACGCCCCCGGCATTGGCGGCGAGCATGCCGCCGATCTGGGCCGTGCCCTGTGCTGCGAAGGAGACTGGGAAAAGCTTCCCGGCTTCCCTGGCCGCCGTCTGCACGCGCTCGAGCACGGCGCCCGCTTCGACCGTCATCGTGCTGTTGACGGCGTCGATCCCGAGAATGCGGTTCATGCGTGAGAGCTGCAGGATCAGGGTTCGTGCATTCAGGGGGCTCTCGGGATTGGGGGTGGCTCCCCCCACCGTCGACGTGTTTCCGCCCTGAGGAATGACGACGAGATGATTTCTGGAGGCGAAGCGAAGGATTTCCGCAACCTCTTCGGGCGTTCCCGGACGAAGAAGCGCAAGCGCCTCGCCCTGGCGGCGCCGGCGGGAATCGAGCGACGCGGCTTTGATTTCTCCCGCATCCGTAATGACGTGGTCGGCGCCGAGGAGGTCGGAAAGCTCGCGAATCAGGCGCTCGCGATCCTCTTCGGAAAGGGTGGAAATGATGGAACTCATGAGTCAGGAAGCCTCAGGATAAGAGGAAGGAGAAGCGGTTGTCGGGAAAGCCGCCTTGAGGGGAATGCTTTCAAATTAGAGCGCATCCGAAGCCCAAAATGCAAAAAAGCCGCGGGAAAAATTCCAGCGGCCTTTCTTGAAGCGGGGGCTTGAGGGAAACTTCTGAAATTCTATGTAAACAAAAGATTTGAAGAAGTTTCCCCAGCCAATCAGGCAAGCGCCTTGAAGACGCGTTCCGTGATCGCGTCGATCGAGCCCAGGCCCGAGATCGAGCGATACTTCGGCGCATCAGCGGCACCCGACTTCGCGAGCTCTTCATAGAAGCCCACGAGCGCTTCGGTCTGGTCGTGATAAACCTTGAGGCGCTTCAGAACGACTTCCTCGCGGTCGTCGTCGCGCTGCACGAGGGGTTCGCCCGTTTCGTCGTCCTTGCCTTCGACCTTCGGAGGGTTGTACTTGACGTGGTACGTGCGGCCGGAAGCCGGATGCACGCGGCGGCCGGACATGCGCTCGACGATTTCAGCGTCAGGAACGCTGATTTCGAGCACGTAGTCGATCGGAACGCCCGCGTCGCGCAGAGCCTGAGCCTGCGGGATCGTGCGGGGGAAGCCGTCGAAGAGGGCGCCGTTCGCGCAGTCGGGCTGCGAGAGGCGTTCCTTGACGAGGCCGATGATGATGTCGTCGGAGACGAGCTGGCCCTTGTCCATCACTTCCTTGGCGGCAAGACCGAGGGGCGTGCCAGCCTTGACGGCGGCGCGAAGCATGTCGCCCGTCGAAATCTGCGGAATGCCGAACTTCTGGCAGATGAACTTGGCCTGCGTGCCCTTGCCCGCACCCGGCGGTCCGATAAGAATAAGGCGCATTCTGATGAACTCCTGAAAATGAAACGTTGAGGGCGCGCATGCGGGCATGCGCATGATCGTCCGAAGAGAATCAATGAATTCTACCCCTCACGGGAGATGCCGGAAAATTTCTGTTGAATCCGCAGAGCTGTCATTGGGCGCCAAATCGAGAGAATCAGGCCGCTTTTCGGGTTCCGCCGCAGAAGAAATGATCGTTTTTGCAAAGGAAATAATGAAATCAGGCAATTTTGCATAGACGACTGAAGCGAAAATAGCGTTGTGTCACGATCCACTTTTGTTTTGCTTTAGAGAGGAGCGCTTCAACCCATGGCTCAGATCAGTTCCGGTCGTCGCAGACTGATTCGCGGCGGAATTGCCTTTCTTGGACTCGCTGCGGTTTCAGCCGCCGCGGGCGGAACCGTCATGACGAGACCGGACTTTGGCGGAAAGCCCGAGGGCGAGCGCCTGAGACGCATGATGGCGTCTCCTCACTGGGCGGAAGGCCAGTTTCAGAATCTCGATCCGATGGCGGCGCCCCCTGCGAACCGCTCGCAGTTCGAGATCATGAGCGAATTCCTCTTCGACAGGAACCCTGCGCGGTTTCCCGTCGGCATCCTGCCGCACATGAAGACGGATCTTGCTCAGCTCCCGCAGAACCAGTTCGTCTGGCTCGGTCATTCCGGGTTCTTCCTCCGGATGGAAGGGGTTTCGGTCATTATCGACCCGGCGCTGCATCAGGCATTTCCGCTCCCAGGGTTCTATAAGCCCTTCCCCGGGGCGGATGCTTATCAGCCTCAGGACCTTCCGGCCGCAGACCTCCTCGTCATCACGCACGATCACTACGACCATCTCGACTACGAAACGGTGCGGGAGCTCAGGTCCCGCGTCAAAAGAGCCGTCTGCCCCTTAGGCGTCGGCGCGCACCTCGAGGCCTGGGGCTGGGAGACCGACCGCATCACGGAGCTCGACTGGTTCGAGGCCACGAAGGCGGGTCCTCTTACGATTACGGCGCTTCCCTCGCAGCACTTCTCCGGCCGGACCTTTAAGCGCAACGAAACGCTTTGGGCGGGCTACATGTTTTCTACGAACGGCGTGAACGTCTACCACTCGGGCGACACGAGCTGGGGAAGGCACTTCGCGCAGATCCGGGAAATGTTCCCGAGGATCGACATTGCGCTTCTTGAAGACGGGCAGTACAACGAGGATTGGCCGGGCGTGCATCTTCTTCCCAAAGCCTGGGGAGAGGCGCTTGAGGTCATTCGCCCGGAAGCGGTGCTCGCCATGCACAATTCCAAGTTCTGCCTGAGCCGCCACTCGTGGCAGGAGCCTCTCGAACGGGCGCTCGCGACCACGAAAGCGGAAGGCTTTTCGCTCCTCACGCCTGAGATCGGAGAGGCCGTGGCGCTCGATCCTGCGCTGAGAAAGGGCACCCGGGAGTGGTGGAAGACGGCGTGAAAAAGCGTCCGAGAGCTCATGGAACCAACGGGCGATGATAGCCCCGGAGGCTTTTGATCTTTCCGTCAACACCGTGAGCTAGTGGCACCGGGAATTCAAGAAGGAAACCTTCCGCGTCAAGGGTTCAACGAACCAGTACCGGTACCCGAAGGATTTCAGTGAGAACGTGATCCGCATGCGGTTGCCGCGTTATAACGTACCAACTTTTGCTCCTGAAGCTCCAAAAGAAAAGGGCCTCCCCGAAGAGAAGCCCTTATATTTCCGAGTGACAAGCGCCTAGGAGGCCTCGGATAGGTTAATTAGGTCCAATTTCCACTCATAACCATGCGAGTGATATAGCCTGATCTTGAATCTCCAGCCGCACGAGCCGTCGCGTCCAAGCGGCGCAACACGCGCTGAGGGATGGTGATATTGATGCGCTCTGTCTTATCGCTGAGCTTGCTGAGATCAACCTCAACAACCGCCCAAATCCAGTTGTGCCATTCCGGATGCTCAGCATAAAGCGTGGCAAACGGAGTGGCCTTCGGAGCCGATCTGCCCTCGTCGAAAGCGGTGTCAAGCCAGAGTCCGGCGGCTTCAGTCGCGTTTCGGATGGCTTGATCAAGATCGTCCCCTTGAGAGTAGCAACCGGGAAGGTCGGGGATGATAACGCCAAAGTCGGGATTATCTGCATCTCCCGGCTCGATCGCGACAACGTAATTCATGAGAACTCCTTCGCTCTTAGTTGTTCGAGGCGCGCTAATGCAGTCGCGAAAGGGGCGGGGTTGCCCCTCTTGCTTAGATCGTTACTTGATGCCTGCGATTTTCTTCGCATCCTCGACAAGGCCCTTCTTCAGGTCCTTACGAGGATGAGGGATGGTGATCAGTTTTTCGACTCCATCCTTTTTGAGTTGGATATGTGATCCGCTTTGGCGAACCACCTTCCATCCCAGTCGTTCAAGTAACTTGATCATTTCTGCGCTTGTCATAACGCCTCCTATCAAGTTACAGGGATGATTATACACATCTTATGTATATTAATTAACACTAGATGTGTATTTTGGTTGTGTCACGCATCAAAAAGCCCGGTCATCCTCGCGGATGCGGCAAGCGCGTGGAGGCATCGAAGAGAACGCGCCCACTGCCTCGACGGCATCATGGCTGCCCGAACGCACTGCGTTCCAAGCACGGACCGAAAGTGGGTGTACGACTATTGCACCCGCAGAGGCGTGCGCCCGCAGCTTCTCGTGCCCGGGATTCGATCGGACGGCGGAACCTTGTCTTCGAAAGAGTGATGGCCAGATCGCGCGCTGCAACAGGCTTCGTACGCTCGGGCGAGATCTGCTGAGCGAGGGAATCATGGTGAGTTGAAAGCAAACCCAGCACTTTTCTTTCAGATTTTCCTGGCCTCAATCAGGATCAAATAGATGATCTCACATCAAAAATTTCATTGCAGTTCAGTGAATCTAAGAGTGACGTAAAAAATCTTACAATCTAACTGTTAGGTCCGTTAGATTCCGCGTGAGATGCCGGATGCTGAAAAATACTTTCCAGCGATAGTGGCGGCAATTAAATGAAGGCTGAGGGAATGGCGCCGTAATATCCCATCAAATAGCGTTTTCTGAAGTTATTGACGTTGCGCTCTTTTTCAAAATCCGATAATCTTCGAATATTCGTTCCACTGAAACCGTTTTGAGATACGAAAGCGATTTCAGACACTGACAGCTGATCCGGTGAGAGAAGCTCCGGATTATGCAATGTAAAGATAAACTGAGCTTTTTTAGTATTGAAGTCGCGAACCTGGAAGAGCTTGATGATTTCATTCATCAAGGCTGGATGGAGGGAAGCATCAAAGTCATCCACAATGACTGTGCCTCCGCTTCGAACGGCTGTCAAAAGGAATGAAAGCAGGTTGAAGAGCTTCTGCAGGCCGCGGGACTCCATCCGCAGACTGAAGGGGATTTCTGTTCCGTTTTCTGCCTGGTGAAAGGTTTTAAATTCAGGCTCCGAGAAGGCTGGAGAAGCCTTGTCTTTTGCGAAAGCAGGAAGAAGCCGCAGTGCTTCGGGAGCCAGAGGGTTATGAGGCTCGATGGGTTTCTCCATTTCGATGCGGCGAATACGGACGTCAAGCTTCTGCAGATATTTGGAGATCAAAGCTAAAGCAGCATTCTCTCGTTCCTGTTCCGTCGGCAAATCGAAAGTATTTGCAAGCAGCCTGACGCCGCTGCCTGTCGGAATGCTTTGATCAAAATAGATCATCCGGGTGGTGAGACTGTGGAAGGCTTTATTGATTGCCGAATCAAAACCCGGGAAGCTTGCGGCAATGACGGGGAGTGCAGCACGCAATTGCTTTTTGGTCGAGGCATCGAAGCACTGAAGGCGCATCCCTCGTTCGACTTCTTCCCATCCATCAGCATGCGCTAAAAAGACTTCGCCGTCGCGAATGGAGAATTTCTGCATGCCGCCAACCAGAAGCGTTTCTTCGACGATGCGATCTGCCGCGACCTGTGCGACATAGCAGAAACGCTGTTCGCGGTCAGTCCACTCAAGTCCGATACAGGTAGTTTGAGCTGCGTGCTCTTTGAGCAGATAAGGCTGAAAAAGACGCAGGGGGTGAAAAAACGGATTGTTTTGCGCGAATAAGGCGAGCAAAGCGATTGCCTGAATGACGCTCGTCTTGCCGGAGGCATTCGGACCGAATAGTGCCATGCAGGGAACAAGCCGAAATCCAACGGATTCAATAAAGGGTAGTGTCGGCAAGTCAGCGTAGCCGTTGGGAGCTTTTTTCTGCGCATAGCTGAAGCCGATAGATAGATCTTTGATATTTTTATAATTTCGAATTAAGACCTGTGAAATCATGACGGCGCTCGCTAAGACGTGTTGGGCTGTTTTTGAGAAGATAAACAGAAAAATTGTTTATCTTCTCTTGCCTGAATGGATGATAACAGGCGGAATAACAACACTCTGGAGAAGAGAGCGGGTCAGGGTGGAGATGAAAAACGCCAAACGGCGCACCCGCTGACGGAATGCGCCGTTTGTTGAGAGCCTGTAGAAGCATGCGAGCTTCGAAGAGCGTCTTACGCTCCGAGGCGGGCTTTGAAGACCTCTCTTACGCGCTCGAGATCCGCTTCGGTATCCACGCCCGCAGGGAGCGCTTCATCAAGCACCAGCACGGCAATCTTTTCGCCGTTCCAGAGGGCGCGCAGCTGCTCGAGGCTTTCCGTCTCCTCAATCGGAGCGGGCGGAAGCGTCGGGAACTTTTCCAGGAACGCCACGCGATAGGCGTAGAGCCCGAGGTGATGGAGGGGCTTGAAGCCTTCGGGGAGCTTCGACTGGTTTTTCCGGAAAGCGTCGCGCGGCCACGGAATCGGGGCGCGCGAGAAAGTGAGGGCATTCCCCCGGGCGTCAAGCTCAACCTTGACGACATTGGGGCTGAAGAAGTCCTCGATCGACGTGAGCGTATGCGCCGCTGTGGCAATCGCGCACTCGGGGCGGGAAGCGAGGAGTTCAGCCGCGTCGTTGACGACTTCGGCGGGCATCAGGGGTTCGTCGCCCTGAACGTTCACGACGATTTCGTCGGGACCGAGCCCGAGGAGGCGCGCGGCTTCGGCGAGCCGGTCCGTGCCGGTCGGATGATCGGGCGACGTGAGAACGGCTTCAACGCCCGCAGCGCGGCAGGCTTCGAGAATCGCCTCATGGTCGGTCGCGACCGCAACGCGGGCGGCCTTCGTGCGCCGGGCGGCTTCAGCGACGCGAACGATCATGGGTTTCCCGAGAATGTCCTTCAGGGGCTTCTCGGGGAGACGCGTCGACTTCATGCGCGCCGGAATGATGATGGTGAAGCTCATGCTTAAAACCTCTTCATTCAATGGCAATCAGAACTGACCGGGGCGCGGGGCCTTCCCCGAAAGGCGCTCGGCCTCGAGCTTGACCTTCGCGGCTTCCTCGTCCGAAAGCTTTCGTGCGTCCTGAGCGAGCATCATGGGGATGCCGTCCTGAATCGGGAAGGCAAGCGCGCAGGCGGGACAGAGAAGTTCCTCGGGCGAGGCTGCGGCTTCGGATTTGCCGGCAATGAGCTTGCCCTTGCAGACGGGACAGACTAAAAATTCGGGGATGCGCTGGGTCATGGATGTTTTTAGAAGAAAAAATTATTCGATGCTGTCGTTCTGGGCTTCTGGATGGCGGCCGAGCCTGCGCGCGGCTTCAGAAGCACGGGTGTCGATGAGGTCGATGAGATAAGGGTCGAGAACGACCTCGAGGCCGACTACCCAGATGCGGTCGTCGCCCTTGATCTCAGGGATCTGCGCGCACTTTACGGCGTCCTTCCCCGTAATGAGAATGACGTCTTCCTTTCTGCCACTGAAGGGATTGCTCGAAAAGTCGAAGTGGTCGCCGAGCTCAAGCTCCGCGCAGTCGATGTCGTGACCGCGCACCATCGCAAAGAACCGCCCCGGCGCGGCAATGCCCGCAGCGGCAAGCGCCTTTCCGCCCGTTCGTTCAAGGTCGGCGGCAATGGTGTCGATGTCGCGCACCTCGCCCGTCGAAAGCCGCCGGCAGGCGCCGAAGCAGCTCGAGGCGGCAAAGCGCGGCGTGCGGCTCTCCACAACGGATTCGGTCGTGGTGTTGAGGATGATGGCGTCGACGTCGTCGAGACGGGAAACGGGTTCGCGAAGGGGACCCGCGGGCAGAAGCCAGCCGTTTCCGAGGCCTCTCGCGCCGATGACGGCAAGCTCCACGTCGCGGGCAAGCGCCGCATGCTGCAGGCCGTCGTCCGAGATGATGATGTTGACGCCGGGATGCTCGCGAAGAAGTTCGAGCCCCGCCTTCACGCGTTCGCGGCCGACCGCTACGGGGGCGAGCGACTCGCGCGCGATGAGAAGCGGTTCGTCCCCCACCTGAGAGGCGTCGGAATCGGGCGTCACGAGGCGGACCCCGTCTTCAGAGCGCCCGAACCCGCGCGAGATGACGCCGGGCGTCCACCCGCGGGCTCGCAGCGCTCTCACGAGCGCGATCGTTACGGGGGTCTTCCCCGTTCCGCCCACGTAGATGTTCCCGACGACCACGACGGGCACCGGGAGGTGGTTCGCCACCGTTCTGCGGCGGCGCGAAGCGCTTACCGCCTGGTAGATGAGGGAGAGCGGATAAAGGAGGCAGGCGACCGGGCCGCGATGGGACCAGACGCTGTGCACCCAGGATTCAAGCCGGGGATGGTTGCTCATTGGCGGCACGCTCTCGAAAAAAGAAATGAGGAATGGAAGCCGGTCTTTCCGGTTCCGGAGAGTGCCGCGGATCTTCGCGGTGGTTTGTCGTCAGACATATAGCAAAAGAAGTGGGCTTTAAAACGAGCCTCAGAGCCAAAGCGAAACTGAAAGTTTAATCGGTACCGGCGCCGGCTGTCCCGTTCTCTTCCCGAGAAAGTCCGCCTTTTTGCGTTAGGGACTTCGAGGAGGTCCGGTCGAATGCAGGCTGCTGCGCTTCTCTTTCTCTGAGGAGTACTTCGAAGAGTCCCCGCACCCATTGAAAGTACGGGTCCTCATCCGTGCGCTTATGCCAGGCGAGGCGCATCGTGAGCGTGGGTGCGTTTGCGGGGGCGGGAAGCAGCGTGAAGCGGCCGGGGTCGAGCGCGAGCTCCGCGAGCGCCCTCGGGAGCACGCAGAGCGCGTCCGAGCCTTCGAGGAAATAAGGCGCGGCGAGAAAGAACGGGAGATGGAGCACCGGCGCGCGCCCGTGCTTCGGCTGGAACCACCCTTCGGCGGGACCGTTGGGCGTTCTTCTGCGGTCGGGCTGGGCGTTCGCGATCACCTGAGGGAAGCTTTCCGCGTCGGCGGGCGAAATGAAGCCGTTTTTCAGCACCTTTCCTTCAAGGGGATGGGATTTTCGGGCGACCCAGACGTAGGGCGTCGTGAGAAGCGCCGCCGACCGGAGGTCGGGCGAAAGCCCTTGCCTCGCATAAATCACGAAGTCGAGGTCTCCGGCGCGCAGAAGCTCGAACATTCTTTCGTCTGCCTGCAGGAACTGGAGCGTGAGATTGGGAGCTCGCGCCATGAGGCGAGGAAAAAGCGGCGCAAAGATCGATGCGCACGCATTGTCGTAGGCCGCGAACCGGAGCGTTTCCCGGCGGGTGCTGTAGTCCTCTTCCGCATCGCGCCCGAGGCGGCGCAATCCCGCTAGAAGCGGCCGGAGCTTCACGGCAATCCTCTCGGCCTTCGCCGTCGGGCGCATCGCGAAGCCTTCGCGCGTGAAGAGCGGGTCGGAAAAATGCGCTCTCAGCTTCTGAAGCATCCGCTGCGCCGTGGCGGAGCTCACGGCGAAGTCGTCGGCCGAGGCGGCAAGCGACCGGGTTTCCATGAGCGAAAGAAAGAATTCAAGCGCATAGGTGTCGATTGAGGTCGATTTCTGCATGGATGTCGCTTCGAAAATTGATGCCGGGAGCAGGATATTTTCGCATTTTCCGATTTGAGGGACATCTTTAGCATTTCGTCCATCGCGAGAAGGCCGTCCGGTCAGTCGCGAAAGAAACAAAAGAACCCGAACAAGAACTCAGAAAAGCATCATGCACACCTCCCGCAATCTCGTCCTCTTTTCTCTCACATTCCTTGCCGCAGGCGTCTCTCAGGCGATGACGGCCGGTACTTTCGCCGGCTCCGCCACGGGCAGAAACGGCGAAGTCGCCGTTGAAGTCGACGTCTCCGCGAACCGCATTGAGGCCGTCCGCATCGTGAAAAGCACTGAAACTCCGGGCATCGGGTCGCTTGCGACCGATGCGCTCCCCGCGGCCATCGTCGCCGCCCAGTCCCCGAACGTTGATGTCGTTTCGGGCGCAACGATCACGTCCGACGCCATTAAGGCTGCCGTTTCGAAGGCGCTTGAAAAGGCGGGCGCCGATCCGAAGTCGATGAAGGCGAAGGCGGCGCATAAGGATGCCGCGACGGCTTCCTTCCCGACCCAGGCCGACGTCGTCATCGTGGGCGCCGGCGGCGCGGGTCTTGTTGCTGCCGCCACGGCGGTTGAGCAGGGCGCACGCGTCATCGTTCTCGAAAAGATGGCCATGATCGGCGGCAACACCGCACGAAGCGAAGGCAACATGTCGGCGATCGATCCTGAACCCGAAAAGCTCCAGCCGATGACGCCGGCGCTCGAGGCGATTGTGGAGAAGTATCTCAACGCCAAGGTGCCGACCGCGGAAATCCAGGCGATTCAGGACACCGTGAGAAAGCAGTACGCCGACTACAAGGCTTCGGGCCGCAAGGAAATCTTCGATACGCCTGAACTCTTTGCGCTTCAGACTCTCATCGGCGGCGACTGCAAGGCGGATCCCAAGCTCGTGCTCGTGATGGCGCGAAACGCCACGCGCGCCATGCAGTGGCTGGACGACCAGTCCGACATGACCTGGGAGCACATCGCCCGCAAGTACGTCGACATGGGCATCGGCGCGCTCTACCCGCGCGCTCAGTTCCCGCGCGCCAAGGACGGAGTCTCCCCGATCTCGACCTATGACGCTTACATCAAGCCGCTTGCCGACAAGGTGAAGGCCGCGGGTTCGAGCATCCTCACCAACATGCAGGTGGTCGACATCGTGCGCGAAAACGGCCGCGTCACCGGCGTGATTGCACAGGACAAGAACGGGAAGAAGCACGCGTTCACGGCCTCGAAGGGCGTGATTCTCGCTGCCGGCGGCTACGGCGCCAATCTCGCGATGGTGAAGAAGTACAACGGCATCAGCGTGACGGCCACCTCGAACCAGCCCGGCACGACGGGTGAAGTGATCGAGGAAGCGGTGAAGGACGGCGCGGCGCTCGAAGGCATGGCCTGGATCCAGATCCATCCGCACGGCAATCCGAAGAACGGCGACCTCGAATCCAATATTGCCGGCCGTCCGCAGGACACGCCCTACGTCAACAAGCTCGGTCTCCGTTTTGCCGATGAAACCGGCCGCCGCGACGACATTTCGCACGGCATCCTCGCGCAGCCCGGCAAGGTCGCCTTCTCGATCTACGACCAGAAGACGATCGATGCGAAGAAGGTTCGTCCGGAACATATCGAACGCGCCATCACGCACGGCTACGCCTTCCGCGCCAATTCGCTCCCCGAACTCGCGAAGGCTGCGGGCATCAGCGCCGAGGGGCTTGAAAAGACGATCGCGGTCTACAACGAAGCCGCGAAGCTCCAGTCCGACTCCGCGCTCTCCGTGCCGAAGGCCGTGATCGGCTGGCCCGTCGACAAGGCGCCCTACTACTGCGTGCCCATCACGGTTACGATCCATCATACGATGGGCGGCCTCAAGATCGATGAGGAAACGCGCGTTCTCGACCAGAACGGGAAGCCCATTCCGGGACTCTTCGCCGCGGGCGAAATCACGGGCGGCATTCATGGCGGCAACCGCCTCGGCCGCAATGCGCTCACGGACCTTCTCGTCTTCGGCCACATCGCGGGCGAAGAGGTCATGAAGAGCTCGAAGTAACGCTTCCAAAGCATCAGGGGCCTCGGGTTCTCAAGGTCCTTCAGAGACTGCAGCTCCGTTTTGCCGGTTGAATGTTCGGCAGCCGGAGCTGCTTGTCTTTTGGGGGCTGCCGGAGGAGGTCCGGATCTCTCGTCCGGACAAAGCTCCGGTTGACAACTTTTCATGTGGAAAAGTGGAGAACTTCTGCCGGCTTTTTCTCTTTCCGAATCTGCAACTATCGGAACTAATTAGAAAGCCCTATATGGCGGGCCTTCGTCATGGAAAGGGAAAACGCAATCAAGTCTGTGGATAACTCTGTGGACAGAAAGGGGTTCCGGGAGAAAAATGAATCCCAAAGGCGGAAATGAGCTTCGAAGTGATACCCGTATCATTCTTCTCTTCTCCTCTCTATGTAAGGCGTTCGGCATTAATAGGCGTGTCCGATGATCCTCTGCGCTGAGGTCTCTCCCTTGACAAATCCGCCGGAATCTGCTGTGGACAAATCGGTGCGGAAGTTCTGCCTGCGGGTTGTCCTCCATGCCCGTGGACAGACATGTGGACAACTTTGGGAGAAATATTTCAACGTCTTCAGTTTTCTTAAAATTTTTCCGTTGCCTATTTTTTGTGCAAATCGTGAGTTATTCACATTTCCTGTGGATGGCTCCTTCGCCTTCCGGCGCTGACGCCTTGATCCGCAAGGTGCCGGACGTTTGAGATGAGGCCGGGCGAACCTGTGGAAAAGGAATGGCGGTTATCCACCGCCCCGATTCCGACAGCCGGATGCCACGCTGTCATAATGAAGCGCGCGAAAAAGTCCTTCTTATTCCTTTTCAGAAGATCCTCCATGGCCAGCCGATTCCACAGCGGACCGCCCGACGATTTCAATGATCCCGGGGCGGACGATGCACTCTTTTTCGAGAGCCTCTTTGAAGAGGCCGAGCGGGAGGTCCGCACCGTTCGGCAGGTCCGCAGCAGCCGTTCCGACGCTGTCGCGGGAAAGGCGAAGAAGGAGGAGCAAAGCTTCAGGCGGCGAGCCTCAGCAGAGCCCAACCGTGCGTCGGATTCTGTGAACTCGGCCTCCGCGCGTTTTTCCCGGTCCCGCACGGCGGCTTTCGGGAGTTATTCCTCGAGCGTCAGCAGGTCGAGGAGCGTTTCCGCGGGCGCTGCGGGCAGTCCCTTCATGCCGCCTCCGGCTTATCCGAAAGAGCCCCCCTCCCTGATGTCGGTGATGGCCGCAGAGCGCGGGGAAACGGTTCCGGCTTTTGAGGGCACTGCCGCGCTCATGAACCGCACGTCGCCCGACCGCGAAGGCGCGGTCGCGGAAGAAAAGCCTCTGACGGTTTCGGAGACCCTCGTACGGATCCGGAATGCGCTCGACGGCGTCATCGACGGCTTATGGATTTCGGGCGAAGTCGCGGCGGTGAAGACGTCCGGGGCCGGGCATGTCTACTTCAGCATCAAGGACGAGAGAGGACTCATCGACTGCGTCCTTTTCGGCGGCGCCCGGCAGGGGCGGCGCCTCTTCGTGGTCGGCGACAAGATTGAAATCCGCGGAAGAACGGACATCTATGCCGAGCGAGGAAAGCTTCAGATCATTGCTTCGCAATGGCGGCCGGCGGGACAGGGAAGCCTTTACGAAGCCTTTCTGAGGCTCAAAGCGAAGCTCGAGGCCGAGGGGCTTTTCGATGAGTCGAAGAAGCGCCCCATCCCGGGGTTCGTCAAACGGGTTGCGCTCGTAACGAGCTCGATCGCGGCCGCCTACGGCGACGTCTGCCGCACGATTGAGCGCAGAACCCCCTGGGTGCGGATTCTCCACGTTGAGGCGCCGGTCCAGGGGGCGGATGCGCCTGCACGGTTGATTGCCGCCCTTCGGGCTGCCGACCGGACGGGGGCGGACGTGGTGCTTCTCGTGAGAGGCGGCGGCGCCTATGAGGACCTTCAGGCCTTCAACGACGAAGAGCTCGCGCGCGCGATCCGCGCGATGCGAACGCCCGTCATCTCAGGCGTCGGGCACGAGGCGGACTTTACGATTGCGGACTTTGCGGCGGATCTGAGGGCGTCGACCCCGACGGCCGCTGCCGAATCCATCGGTCCCGACCGCGAATACTGGATGAAGCGCCTCGAGAAGCTTTTCGACACGCTTTCGAGCGGCCTCACCCGCGAAATCGAGCACGCCATGCAGCGCTTCGACCGCGCTCAGGCCCTCATGCCTGATATGGATCTGAGGCTCGCCAATGCCGAAAGGGCAGTGAGCCTCATGGCGGAGCGCTTCAGGTCGGCGGACTTTGTGCTCCGCACGCATTCGGAGCGTGTGGAGCGGGCCGCAGCCTTCCTCGCTGATCCGGAGCGCGTTCTTTCGGCGCCGGAACGGGTGCTCGAGGATCGTGCCGAACACTTCCTCGCTATGGCGGACCTTCAGGAAAAGAGGCGCGGGGAACGCCTCGGATGGCCCGGAGAGCGTCTCAGCGACGCGATTGAGAGAAAGCTCGGCGACGCCGAGAGGGAATACCGCCGGGCGCTTCAGCAGAAGCCCGATCCCATGCGGACCGTGACTCAGCTAGGTCTGCGCCTTGCTCAGGCGGAGACGGCCCTGAAGCTTGCCGACCCCGACCGGCCGCTCCGTGCGGGTTATGCCCGGATCTCCCTGGGCGGCCGCGTTGTCGGCGCGGCCCGGGATCTCTCGAGCGGGAACTCGATTGAGGTCCAGTTCTTCGACGGCGAGGCGGCAGCGGTTGTTGAGCGTGTAAGCATTTGCTCCGGGAAGGAGTGATCAGAGGCTTTGCGGCAAAGGTCTTTTCTATCGTCAGGGTAGAAAAATCATATCTGTCGGATTTCGCAACAAATTTATTTCTGATATCAAGCTGTAATCCGGGCAGAAGGGAAAACCCGAATGATATGATGAAGGGCACCAAGACTTTCCTTATTCAGGAGACAAAAAATGACCGAATTCACGCTTCCCGAGCTCCCCTTTGCTCACGATGCGCTCGCTCCCGCGATGAGCGCCGAGACGATTGAATATCACTGGGGCAAGCATCATCGCTCCTATGTGACGAACCTCAACAACCTCGTGAAGGGCACCGAATGGGAAGGCCGCGCGCTCGAAGACATCATCCGCGGCTCCGCGGGCGGTCTCTTCAACAATGCCGCGCAGCACTTCAACCACTCCTTCTTCTGGAAGTGCCTCACCCCGAATGGCGGCGGCCGTCCGGAAGGCGCGCTCCTCGCCGCGATCGAAAAGACCTGGGGGTCGTTCGACGCCTTCGTCGCCGCTTTCTCCAAGCAGGCTGCCGGCAACTTCGGCTCCGGCTGGACCTGGCTCGTGAAGGATGCCGACGGTTCGCTCGCGATCGTCAATACCTCGAATGCCGGCACGCCGGTTGCTGAAGGCAAGACCCCCGTCCTCACGCTCGACGACTGGGAGCACGCCTACTACATCGACTACCGCAACGCCCGTCCGAAGTTCATTGAAGCCTTCTTCTCGAAGCTCGTGAACTGGAAGTTTGCCGAAGCGCAGTTCGCGCTCTAAGGCGTTGCAGCCGGGCCTTTAAAAAGCCCTGAAGCAAAGAAGAAGCGGTCCGATTCATCCCGGGCCGCTTTTTTGTTCTCTGAGAAATCCTTCTTTGATGAAGATCCTCGTCATCTAAGGGAAATTCAGAAGAAAAAAGAGGTCGTTTACACAGCGGCGCGGTTACGCTCATACTTGAAACAGAAATGCCGAATTGACGCTGAGAGAGGCGTGAAATTTCTGCATTTCTCATAAAGGAGAGAAAAAACATGTCCATGCATACCGATCTGCTCGGCAAAGCAGTCCTTGCCGCCTTCTTCGGCGTCGCGAGCGCCGCCGCGACGGCGAATGCTGCCGCCACGGCGCCGAGCACCTTCAAGCCCGGCGTCTACGAAGCGACCGTCAACGGCCACAATGCGCCGATGACCGTCAAGGTGACGGTTTCGAAGAACCGCATTGAAAAGATCGACTATTCCAAAAATCTGGAAACGATCGGCGTCGGCAAGGTCGCGCTCGACCTCGTGAGCCAGAAAGTGCTCAACTACCAGTCGACGGGCGTTGACGCCGTCACCGGCGCGACTATTTCGAGCTTCGCGCTCCTTCAGGGCGTTCGCGACTGCCTCAAGCAGGCGGGCGGCGACATGAAGGCGCTCAGTCAGAAGGTCGAGAAGCACCCGGCGGTTGAAAAGACCTACAAGGCCGACGTCGTCATCGTGGGCGGCGGCGGAGCGGGTCTTGCTGCTGCCATCGCTGCCGAAGAAGCGGGCGCGAAGCGCATTCTCGTGCTCGAGAAGCTCGGGTTCCTCGGGGGCTCGACCAATGTGTCCGAAGGTGCTCTGAACGCCGTCGACCCGGTTCGCCAGGGCAAGCAGGGCATCGAGGACTCGGTTCAGAAGTTCTACGACCAGACGATGAAGGGCGGCCACAACAAGGGAACGCCTGAACTCGTGAAGTACCTCACGTCTCATTCAATGGACGAGGTCAACTGGCTCGAAGGCTTGGGCGTCAAGTTTAAGGATGAGATCGGCACCGCAACGGGCGCCCTCTGGCAGAGAAGCCACTATCCGGCGACGCCTTCGGGCAATACCTACATCCGTACGTTTGAAGACGTCATTAAGAATTCGGGCGGCCGCATTCAGGTCCTCACGGATACCAAGGTGACGGATCTCATTACCGCCAACAAGCGCGTCACGGGCGTGATGGCCGAGAATTTCGGCCGCAAGATTACGGTGGATGCGGGTGCGGTGGTGATTGCCACCGGCGGCTTCGGCGCCAACATCAAGATGCGTCAGGAATACAACACCGGCGTCTGGAAGGAAGTGAAGCTCGACAATTCGATCGGCTGCACGAATCTTGCCAAGGCCGCTCAGGGCGACGGTCTCGTGATGGCGAAGAAGGTGGGCGCTGAGCTGATCGGCCTTGACGACATCCAGATTCATCCGTGCGGCACGCCGGGTACGGGCCTCATGGAAAACATCCGCACGTCCGGGCGCAACCGCATCTTCGTCAACCTTTCGGGCGAGAGGTTCGTGAATGAAGGCGCCGCGCGCGACGTGCTCGCGAAGGCGATTTTCGCGCAGCCCAAGGGCACCTACTGGATCGTCGTCAACAAGCTCCGTTATCCGAGCCCGGACTTCGTGGACGCGAACGGCGCAACGATCCGCAACATGCTCGCGCTCGGCAGCGTTGTTGAGGGCAATACGCTCGACGACCTCGCGAAGAAGACCGGCATGGATCCGGCCAAGCTGAAGGCAAGCGTTGCTGGCTACAACGCCGTTGTTGAAGGGAAGGCCAAGGATCCGCTCGGGTTCCTCGCCAACAATGCCGCGGACAAGGTCCTCGACGGCGGTCCTTGGTACGCCTGCCGGAAGGTCCCGACCGTGCACCATACGATGGGCGGCATCCGCATCAACGTGAAGGCGCAGGTGCTTGATGCCGAAGGCCACGTCATTCCGGGGCTTTATGCCGCGGGCGAAGTGACGGGCGGCATTCACGGGAGCAACCGTTTGGGCGGGAACGCCATCGCGGACGTGATGGTCTTCGGTCGTACGGCCGGCACGAATGCGGCGACGCTGAAGTAAGCGTTCGACTCTGAAAAGAGAAGCGATCTCTCGCGGGGACGCTTCGGGCGGAGTTTTTCCGTTCCGGACGTCCCCGTTTGCATTCTGCCGATTCCCAACTGCCGGGTTGGCGTCGGAAAACTTACATGTCCCCGAGCGAAAGACCGCGGTATTCCTGCGTGTAGCCGGCGAATGAGCCGTTGGCCTTCAGAAACGCCTCTCCCTTGACGTGTAGCGCATGCATATCGAGTTGTTCAGGATTCCGCTTCACCTCTGCAAAGAAGATTTTTTTGCCGGCATGAGAAACGGCGACGAGGTCGATCTCATTTTCCCCGCGTCTGTCCCACCACGGTCCGACCTGATCCCACTCGCGGTCGCTGCGGTATCGGGCGAGGAACCAGTCCTCGAGCGTTCGTCCCGTATAGGTCGGCCAGTTTTCCCGGCAGTACTCCTGCAGCCGCGGCCATTGAGCGCGGGCGGCGAGAGACCTCTGGTCCAGCGGGTCGACAAAGCGGTACCAGAATTTGAAGAACGGGTCGCTCAGGTAATAGCGAACGCCTTTTCCGGCGAGCCGGCCGTTGAGCGGCGCTCTTTTTTCAATCAATTTGAAGATGTTTTCGAGTCGGGAGAGGTATACCGTTACATCGGCTTTCCCGGTTTTCCCGCTGATGGCGCTCCATTCATTTGCGCCGCGCGCAACTGCTGTCAGGATGGTCTGGTATACGGGAGATTCCATTCGGAACTCATTCGCGAGAAGAACTGTTCCTTCTTCGCGGAACCAGGCGCCTTCAGGTGAAAAGACCAGATTGATCGTGTCGTTCGTGCTTCCGATGCCGTTGTCGACAAAAAATTCGACGTAACGGGCAACGCCGCCTGTGAGCGCATAAAGCGTCAGAAGATCCTCCGGCGAGATTTGCGGAAATTCATTCCGCGCAATGGTGGAGAGGAGAACGTTGTCAAAAGGCTCAATTTCGAGAAGCAGATCTGTCCTCCCGTACAAAGGTTCGCTCGCATCGCTGAAAATTCGCCTGAGCGCACTAGCTACTGAACCGCTCATGACAAGTACGAGCTTGCTTCCCCGATGAAAGATGTCCCAGCTTTTCTGGAGACGACTCCAGAAGGCATTGACTATACGGTCGAGCTCCTGACACTCGTCAATAATGACGACCATAGGATTTTTCGTTGATGCTTTCAGGAGAAATTCAAGAATCTCATTGATATTTGAAAACGCTGGCTTATAGGGGAGCGACAGCGTTTTCTCGAGCGTTTCCGTCCATGAGGCTACAAGTTCAGCTTCCTGCACGCGCTTTTCAGCAAAAAGATAAATGACTGGGCATGCGGCTGACTCAAACGCCTTCAGGATTAAAGTTGTCTTCCCAATGCGTCTTCGGCCGCTGACAACAGTGAGACGTCCAGCCTCGTTCCTCATAGCGAGTTCAAGCTGTTTTCGCAGAAGACGGATTTCTTCCTCCCGACCATAAAAGCGCATGTCGTATCCTTGCTCTAGTTTTCCTTCAATTATTTTACCTTAAATAACTTTAGGTAAATTTATTGAAGGAAAAAAACGACGGCTTTTCCCCGCTCACTATCGTTCCCGTTCGTATCAACCTCAACGACCGTCAATGCCAATGAGCAAAAGGCTCCGCTACAAAGAGGGCGCAACGCCGAGGAGCGTCAGCGTAAGCGGAACCGTGATCGCTGAAGCAAAGGTGGAGACGAAGATGGCATTGCTTGCCCCGCCTTCCTCGGCCTGGAAGTCCTGCGCCATCAGGTAAGCATTGATCGCCACGGGGAGCGCCGCCATGAGGGTGACGGCATTCGTTTCAAGGTATCCCAACCCAAGGAGCCGGGCGATGAGCCAGACAAGAAAAGGCTGGATCATGAGCTTCACGACCGTAACGAAAACGCCCTTCGGGAGGGCTGACGAGAAGCTGTGTTCAGCGAGTCCCATGCCGACCACGATGAGGCACATGGGGGTCGTGGCCGACGACACGTAATGAACGGATTGCATGACGAAGCCCGGAAGGTGCCACCCTGTGAGCCCCCAGGCGGTGCCGACGATGATGCCGAGCACGACCGGATTGCGGAAGACGCGCAGCATCGGCGCGAGAACTTCCTTCGGGTTTGTGATCCGGCCGCTTCGTCCGAATTCGACGGATGCAATGGCAACGGTCCAGAGAAGGAGCACGTTGAAGAGAATGATGATCGAAATGGAGGGCATTGCCGCGTCGCCGAGGCTCACCTGCACGATGGGGACGCCGAGCTGAACGTTGTTGCCGAAGATCCCGGCCATGGCGAGGACCGTCGTGCCGGCGGCGTCGGAATGAAAGAGGCGCTTCACGGCGCTTCGCCCCGCGAGATAAACAATGGCGCAGGAGCCGAAGAATGCAATGAGGATGCGCCAGTCGATGGGCGGCATCTCGGAGAGGTTCGAAAGGAGCTCAAAGAGCATCACCGGCATCAGAAGCCGGAAAGTGAAGCCTCCCAATGCCTTCGTGACCGCCGGCGTGAAGACTTTTGCCTTGATGAGCGCCCAGCCGAGCGCAACGAGAATGAAGAGCGGTGCGCAGAGCGCAATGTGATGGAGAAAAAGCGCCATGGGAGGACTTTCGGGGAAAAGGATTTCTCTCAAGTATGCGCTTCGCGAGGCAGGTATAGTTTCGGGACACTTTCAAAAGTACGGATTTCCGGAGCAATGCCATGACTGAAGACTATGAAGAGACGCCCGAAGCGAATGAAGACGAACTCTGCCGCGACATTCAGATGAAGCTTCCCGACTGCCTCTGGCAGCTCGACTACGTCAACCGCTACCGCGCGGGAAAGTTCAACGAGGACTTTGCGGCCCTCGAAACGGGCGAGAAGTTTCTCTTCGGCGTTATTGAAATCCCCTTCACGGAAGAGGACGGAAGCTTTACCTGGGGCGTCTGGGCGGAGGTCGCTGCGGGCGACCACGACGCCTATGTGAGGGATTTTCAGACCGAGGCCGTCGAAGGCCGCGTGATTGCGGGACGCCTCGCAAACGACATTCCCGGCATGCCTGAAGCCTTCGGCGCGAATGTTGAGCTCACGCTCCACGCCGGCCGTCGTCCGGAAATCCGCGTGCTCGAGGGAGACCTCGGCATGCAGCAGGCGCGCGGCATGTCGCTCGCCGAACATGAAGCGCTCGACCGGGAGCTCTTCGGCGACGATGACGAGGAAGGGGACGATGAGGCGGAAGCCTGAAGCCGCTATTCATTTGAGGAATAACACTCGGTTAAGATCGGGCGATGAGCTCGATCTGAATCAATCGAGAGCAATTCTCATCTGAGGCGAGAGAGACGAGAACCGTAAAGTTTTCGACATTCCATTCCAAAAACAAAAAGGAATTGCTATGTCCCGTCTCACACGCAGAAACTTCCTCGCCGCCGGCGCTGCCGGCACGGCTGCCGCCTTCGTGCCTCAGACGAATGCGGCCGCGAAGCCCGCTCCGGTTGAACCGGGGAATCCCGCGGCGGTTAAGAGCGCCGCACAGTTCCGCGAGAAGCCGCTTTCCGTTCCGACAAAGAAGGACCTGGAGCTCTCCAATACCTTCTGCCTCGGAAAGTCGACGCTCGACGAAAACGAAGTGATCACGGCGTCCCGCTGGGGCGTCGTACGCGCGCATGTTCAGGGCGGAAAGCTCACGCACCTCACGCCCTTCGAGCACGACTACGCACCCTCCGTCAACATGAACGGTCTCTGCGAGCTTCCCTATTCCTCCTCCCGCATCCGCTACCCGATGGTGCGCGAGGGGTATCTCAGGAACGGCCCCGCGAGCCGCGAACACCGCGGCGAAGAGAAGTTCGTGCGCGTCTCCTGGGAGACGGCTCTTGATCTCGTCGCAAAGGAAATGAACCGCGTCTACGACGCTTATGGCCCGAGCGCCGTCTTCGGCCGTTCCTACGGCTGGATGTCGACGGGCAAGGTCAATGCCGCGATCAACCTCCAGCAGCGTCTTCTCAATCTGAGAGGCGGCTTCATCCAGTGCATCAACAGCTATTCGACGGCCGCCATCAGCCGCATCCTGCCCTACGTCGTCGGCACGGGCGACCCGCGCTCGACGAGCTGGGACGTGGTGATGAAGCATTCCGAGCGCGTCGTCCTCTGGGGGTGCGACCCGATCGTGACGAACGACATCGACTGGCTCACGACCCTTCACAACAGCTACGGCTACTTCCGCGCGCTGAAGGAAAAGGGAACGAAGACCATCGCCATCAATCCGCTGAAGCCCGACACCGCGGAATATCTGGGCTCCGAATGGATCGCGCCGCGCCCTGGCACGGACTGCGCCATGATGCTCGGCATGCTCCACGAACTCGTGAGAACAAAGAAGGCTGACACCGAGTTCCTTACGAAGTGCTGCTCGGGCTGGCCGGAACTCCATGACTACATTACCGGCAAGACCGACGGCGTCGAGAAGACTCCGGCCTGGGCCGCCCGCGAATGCGGCGTGCCGGCCGAAAGAATCGTGAGCCTCACGCACGAGCTTCAGGAACACCGCACGATGATCATGATGGGCTGGGGCATCCAGCGAATTCAGTACGGCGAACAGTCGCACTGGATGGGCTTTGCGCTCGCGGCGGCGCTCGGTCAGATCGGCCTTCCGGGCGGCGGCATCGGCACCAACTATCACTATTCCAACGGCGGCTCGCCCCTCTGCACGGGACCGTTCCTCGGAGGCATTTCAAGCGGCGTGAAGCCCGTGAAGCCGTCGACTCTGCCCTGGAAGGGCAGCCAGACGATTCCGGTCGCGCGCTTTGTCGACTGCTTCCTCAATCCCGGCAAGACCATCGACTTCAACGGCACGAAGGTGACCTATCCGGAAGTCCGCCTCGTCATGTGGGCGGGCGGCAATCCCTTTGCGCACCAGCCCGACACGATGAAGCTCGAACGCGCCTGGAAGAAGCCCGAAACGGTTGTCGTCACCGATACGGTGTGGACGGCGACGGCGCGTCACGCCGACATCGTGCTTCCGGCCGCAACGGTCTTCGAACACAACGACATCACCAACATCGGCACCTATTCGAACGACGGTCTCGTGGCGATGCAGCAGGCGATTGAGCCGCAGTGGGAATCGAAGCCCGACTACTGGATCTTCAGTGAACTTGCGAAGCGCATGGGCCTTGAAGCGGCCTATACCGAAGGTCTCGACGAGATGGGCTGGATCAAGCGTCTTTACGGCGAATCGCAGAAGATGGGCGAACGCATCGGCGTGAAGCTCCCCGCTTTCGAAGAATTCTGGAAGAAGGGCTACTTCCTTTTCGACGTGGCCGAAAAGGACCGCAATTTTGTGGCTTACGAGGCTTTCCGCAAGGATCCGAAGGCGAATTCGCTCGCAACCGAGAGCGGCCTCATTCAGCTTTATTCGCCGAAGATCGCCTCCTACGGCTACAAGGACTGCCTGGGGCACCCCGCGTACTTTGTGCCGACCGAAGGCGTCAACACGAAGACCAAGGCGCATCCGCTCGCCCTCATGGCCTGCAAGAGCCGCTACCGCATGCACAGCCAGCTCGACGGCACGGTGAGCCACCAGTTCGCGAACATCAACGACCGCGAACCCTGCTGGATCAACCCTGCGGACGCGAAGGCGAGGGGCCTGAAGTCGGGCGACGTCGCGCTCGTGAAGAATGACCGCGGCGCGCTCCTTGCGGGCGTCTACGTCACGGACCGCGTGCAGCCGGGCGTTGTGGTCGTGCATCATGGCGCCTGGTTCGCCCCTCTCGACATCGACGGACTCCGCGTCGACGTTCATGGGAACTCCAATACGCTCACGATGGACGAACCGACGTCGTCGCTCGCCTGCGGCAACATCGCCTCGACTGCGCTCGTCGAGGTGGAAAAGTGGACGAAGGCGCTGCCGCGCGTTTACGTCTACGATCAGCCTGAAAGCGTGCTTCAGGCCTGACGCGTGATTCGCATGAGGAAGGCTTCGGATCTCTGCTCCCGAAGGCCTTTCTCAACAGGAAGAACCGCAGATTCTCTTCGCTGGAATCTGCGGTTTTTATATTGATTATTATGAGAATTCTTTTATAAGAGAAAAATATCGAATAAATGCAGTAAAATTCTTTTATAAAAGAATTTCTTTTGATCTCATGCATATGTATCCGCGCCCGCTCTACCTCGAACAACTTCTTCAGTTCAGAGACAGTCCCGTCGTCAAGGTGATTACGGGAATGCGCCGCTGCGGGAAAAGCGCGCTGCTTGAGCTCTATAGGGATGCATTGCTCAATAGCGGCGTACCCCCTGAAAGAATCTTCAGCTTCAATTTTGAATCTCTCGCTAATGCCGATCTGCTCGACTATATGGCGCTCTACAAGCGCGTCATGGCGAATGCCGGGGAGACGAAAGAAAAGGTCTATCTTCTCTTCGATGAAATTCAGGAAGTGGAAGGCTGGCAGAAGGCCGTCAACGCTTTCCGGGTGGATCTCAATGCCGACATTACCATTACCGGCTCCAATGCAAGGCTCCTGTCCGGTGAGCTTGCAACGCTCATTGCCGGGCGCTACGTCGAAATCCGCGTCTGGCCGCTGAGCTTTGCGGAATTTCTGCTCTTTAACGGCCTGAAGATCGAATCGTGCGACCTCCAGAAGGCTTTCGACGCCTTTGTCCGTCAGGGAGGCCTCCCGGGGCTGCACCAGATCAGCGGCGGCATGGAAGCCCGGATGCAGTACCTGGGCGACATCTTCGACGCCGTGCTGCTCAAAGACGTCGTGCAGCGCAATAAGGTGCGGGATGTCGAGCTCCTCTCAAGAATTATCATGTTTTTAATGGATAATATTGGAAGCCCATTTTCCGCGAAGACTGTATCGGACTTTCTGAAGAGCCAGGGGAGAAAGCTCAGCACGGAAACCGTATACAACTACCTCAGCTTTCTCGAGCGCGCCTTCATCATTGAGAAGGCGAGCCGCTTCGACCTCAAGGGCAAAAAACTTCTCGAGACGCAGGAAAAGATTTTTGTCTGCGATACCGGCATTCGCAATGCGGTGGTCGGCTTCCGCCCTGGCGACATCGCCGGGCTTCTCGAAAACATCGTCTATCTCAATCTGAGGCAGAAGGGATACGACGTGACCATCGGGAAGCTCGATGCGCTCGAGGTTGACTTCATCGCCAGGAAGCGCGAAGAGCAGATCTACATCCAGGTCTGCTACCTGCTCACCGATGAGAGCCGGGCGCGGGAGCTTGCCCCGCTTCAGAAAATCAAGGACAACTACCCGAAATTCCTTCTTACGATGAGTCCTATGGCAGAAGGATCCATAGATGGGATAATAATTAAAGATTTTATTAAATATTTGTTAGCCTTTGATTGATAAATAAAATTTTTCCGGATTGAAGAGAGTAATCCTCAGTTGTTTTTCTTTTGCCTGCAGGATTCAGCCGATGCCGGTGCGGCCGGCATCGGCTTGAGCGGCCTCAGGACTGCGCGGCAAGCAAGTGCTGAAGCGGGTTCGCAGCACTTCCCTGCCGAAGAAATGCTGAGCGCTTCAACCCGTTGATGCGCTCTGCATTGAGGTGTTTATTCAACGCCCGTGGAGCCGAAGCCGCCCGTGCCTCGCTCGGAGGCGTCGAAGGACTCGACGATGCGGAACTCAGGCTGAACGACCGGGACGACGATCAGCTGCGCGAGGCGCTCGAAGGGCGTCACTTCATAGGGTTCGGAACTTCTGTTCCAGATGGAAAGCATGAGTTCGCCCTGGTAATCGCTGTCGATGAGGCCGACGAGATTGCCGAGCACGATGCCCTTTTTATGTCCGAGGCCGGAGCGCGGAAGAATGAGCGCGGCAAAGCCCGGGTCGGCGACGTGAATGGCGAGACCCGTATGAAGGAGCTTCGTTTCGCCCGGGGCAACCACGAGCGGCGCATCCAGAATGGCGCGCAGGTCGACGCCGGCGGAGCCCGGCGTTGCCGTTTTGGGAAGATGTTCGCGGGCGCGTTCGTCAAGAATCTTGAGGTCGATGAGCATGGTGTCTGTGAATTCCGTGTCGGCTTCAATGTGAATCGAAGGTGGAATTATCCACGGCGCGCGAGCTCCCGTGCAGCTGCCGCCACAATGAATTCAGCGCACTCGCGCTTGGAAGCAGGGCCGAAATGCTCCTCCTCAGAGGCGCTCACGATGCGGATGGCATTTTCTTCGGAATGAAGCGCGAAGCGCGCATCGTTGGCGACGATGAGCGCGGCGTGCTTGCGGATCAGCTTCTCGCGCGCAAAAGCAGTGAGCGTTGCGCCCTCTGCCGTCTCCGCGGCGAAGCCGATCGTGACCGGGGCACCGGGGCGCTCGCCCACGCGGGCGAGGATGTCGGGATTCTCGCTCCAGAGGAGGTCCTGAAGCGCCGAGTGGCCGGAAGCATCCTTCTTGATTTTGCGCATCGACACCGCGCCCGGACGCCAGTCGGCGACGGCGGCAACGCCGATGAAGAGGTCGCAGGGGGATTGGTCGAGCTCGGTCTGAACCGCCTGATCCATGTCCCGGGCGGAAACCACGTCAATGCGGCGCACGCCGACGGGCGTCGCGAGACTGACAGGTCCCGCGATGAGCGTGACTTCGGCGCCCGCATTTCTCGCGGCGCGCGCGATTTCAAAGCCCTGGCGGCCGCTCGAGCGGTTGGTGACGCCGCGCACCGGGTCGATCGCTTCGTAGGTGGGGCCGGCGGTAATGATGACGCGCTTCCCGACAAGCGTCTTGGGCGAAAAGAGGGCGTCCGCAAGCTCGCAGACTTCGGCGGGCTCCATCATGCGCCCGGCTCCCTTGTCGCCGCACGCCTGAAGGCCTTCGACGGGGCCGAAAAACGCGGCGCCGTCAAGCTTCAGGTGCTCCACATTGCGCTTTAAGGCGGGATTGGCCCACATCGCCTGATTCATGGCCGGGACGAAGGCGATCGGAGAGCGTCTCGCGGCAATGAGCGTGCTCGCGAGGTCGTCGGCGATGCCGTTTGCCGCCTTGGCGATGAGGTTCGCAGTAGCGGGCATCACGAGAATGAGGTCCGACGTGCGGGAAAGCTCAATATGGGGCATCACGGAGTAAGGGTTCTTCGCCCATTCGGTCGTGAGCGCGGGCTTGCCCGTGAGCGCTTCGAAGGTGAGCGGCGTCACGAATTCCGCGGCGTGTTCGGTGAGCACGACCTGAACTTCGGCGCCTCTCTTCATCAGAAGACGCGCTGCCTCGCAGCTCTTGAAGGCGGCAATGCCGCCCGAAACGATAAGCGTGATGCGTTTGCCCTGGAGCATGAATTCCCCTGACGGCTGACAGATGAAAGAAATGCTTGAATTCTGCCTGAAAGAGGTCGTCAGAGGCAGTCCTTTTCTGCACGAAAATTGGCAACAAAAAGCGCCTCCTTCCGGGATGGAAGAAAGCGCTTTCGAAGGGAAAAGCTTTGGCAAAAGCCTATTTTTCCTTATTCACGTGACGGAATTCATCGATGACGATGCCCGCGGCTCCCATGCAGATTGCAATATCGGCCACATTGAATGCGGGCCAGTGCCAGTTTCTCCAGTAGAAGTCGAGGAAGTCGATCACGTACCCGGAAGTCATCCGGTCGCAGAGGTTTCCGAGCGCCCCCGCGCCGATGAGCGTGAGGGAGAGGCTGAAGAGAAACCGTGCGTTGTGGCGCCAGAGCATTCTGAGCACCACAAAGACGACGACGAGCGCAAAGGCGGAGAGCACCCACCGCTGCCAGCCGCCCATTTCAGCAAGGAATGAGAAGGCCGCGCCGTAATTGTGGGCGAGCACCAGGTTGAAGCCCGGCAGCACCGGATGAATGTCGCCCGGGTCGAACGCCCGCTCGAACCAGAACTTGGTCGCCTGGTCGAGCGAGAGAACGACAAACCCGAAGAGCGTCCAGAGGCTGAATTTCAGGGGCGTCGCCCGGCCGGGGGCCGGTCGGGCGGCGCGCTTCATGTCAACTCTCTGAGCCATTTACGCGAAGAGGCGCTTTTCGCCGGCGCCGAAGAGGTTCGAGACGCAGCGCGGGCAGAGGGTCGGGTGTTCGGCATTGCTGCCGACGCCCGGCACGTAGTGCCAGCAGCGTTCGCACTTCTTTTCTTCCGACGGACGAACGGTGATCTTCACCTCGTCACCCTCGGCCTTCACGAGCTTCACTTCGGACATGATCATCACGAAGCGGAGTTCGTCGCCCAGGGATTCGAGAACCTCGTAGAGGCCCGCGGGCGCCGCGATTTCGCCTGTCGTCTGGAGGGACGACCCGATCGTGCCGCTCGCACGCTCGTCTTCGATCGCCTTCTGAACGTCGGCGCGGACGGCGCGGATCTTCGCCCACTTGTCGAGGAGATCCTTGTCGCCGCCCACTTCGGGGAGGTGCTCGAAGGTTTCGACGAAGATGGTCTCGGCCTTGTTGGGCGAGAAGACCTTGAAGGCTTCCTCGGCCGTGAAGGAGAGGATCGGCGCGATGAGGCGCAGAAGCATCTTCGTGATGAGGTAGAGCGCGGTCTGAGCCGAACGGCGGGCGAGGCTCTTCGGGGCCGTCGTGTAGAGACGGTCCTTGAGAACGTCGAGGTAGAAGGAGCCGAGGTCGGTCGAGGCGAAGGTCTGCAGGAGCGTCACCACGTTGTGGAAGCGGTAGTCCTTGTACTCGGCGAGCACGCGCTTCTGGAAGTCTTCCGCATAGGCGATCGCCCAGCGGTCGAGTTCGAGCATGTCGTCAAGCGCCACGGCTTCCTTCGAGTAGTCGAAGTCCGAGGTGTTGGCGAGGAGGAAGCGCAGCGTATTGCGGATGCGGCGGTAGGATTCCACGACGCGGTTCAGAATCGTCGGACCGAGGCGCAGTTCGCCCGAGTAGTCGGTGGAGGCAACCCAGAGGCGCAGAATTTCAGCGCCGAACTTGTCGCTGATTTCCTGCGGACGGACGATGTTGCCCTTCGACTTCGACATCTTCTCGCCCTTTTCATCGACGCAGAAGCCGTGGGTGAGAAGCTGGTTGTAGGGCGGACGGCCGTCGAGCATCGTGCCCGTGAGGAGCGACGAATGGAACCAGCCGCGGTGCTGGTCGGAGCCCTCAAGATAGAGGTCGGCAGGCCACGAGAGGATGTCCTTGTGGGAGCCGCGGAGCACCGTGTAGTGGGTCGTGCCCGAATCGAACCAGACGTCGAGAATGTCGGTCGACTTCACGTAGTCCTTGGCGTCCTCGCCGAGGAGGTCCTCGGGCTTCACCTTGGCCCAGGCTTCGATGCCGCCTTCAGCGACGAGCTTCTCGACCTTCTTCATGATTTCGAGCGTGTCGGGGTGAAGTTCGCCCGTCGACTTCGAAAGGAAGAAGGGAAGCGGCACGCCCCAGTTGCGCTGACGCGAGATGCACCAGTCGGGACGATTTTCAATCATCGCGTAGAGGCGGTTGATGCCCCACTCGGGGAAGAACTTCGTCGCCTTCACGCCTTCGAGCGCCGCTTCGCGGAGCGTCTTTTCGGACGAGGGAAGGCCGAGCACGCTCTTCGTATCCTCATCGGGCGCATCCATGCGGACGAACCACTGGGCGGTCGCGCGATAGATGAGCGGCGTCTTGTGGCGCCAGCAGTGCATGTAGCTGTGGGTCATCTTCCCGGAGGAGAGAAGAGCGCCCGCAACGCGCAGCGTGTCGAGGATCTTGGGGTTGGCCTGCCAGATGTTCATGCCGGCAAAGAAGGGAAGCCATTCGGCATAGGTGCCGTCGCCCATCACCGGGTTGAGCACCTGGTCGTTCGTCATGCCGTGCTTCTTGCACGATACGAAGTCGTCCACGCCGTAGGCCGGAGCCGAGTGCACGATGCCCGTACCGGACGTGGCTTCAACGTAGTCGGCGAGGTAGACGGGCGAGTAGCGGCGGTAGCCCTCGTGCATGTCGTAGAGCGGGTGCTTGAAGCGCACGCCCTCGAATTCGGCGCCCATGGCGGTGGCGGCAACCTTGCCTGTCAGGCCGTAGCGCTTGAGGCATTCTTCCGTCAGGTCCTTCCCGAGGATGAGGTAGCGGTCGCCGCAGTCGACGAGAGCGTACTCGAGCTCGGGGTGCATGTTGAGCGCCTGGTTGGCGGGGATCGTCCAGGGCGTCGTCGTCCAGATGACGATCGAGCAGGGCTTTTCGATCTTCATGCCGAAGATCTTCTCGACGCGCTCGTGGTCTTCGTCCGTAAGGGCGAAGGCGACGTCGAGCATCGGCGACTCCTTGTCCTTATATTCGACTTCCGCTTCAGCGAGCGCGCTCTGGCAGTCAAAGCACCAGTTGACGGGCTTCAGGCCGCGGTAGACGTAGCCCTTTTCCATGATGAGGCGCAGCGCACGGATTTCAGCAGCTTCCGTGTCGTAGCGCATGGTGCGGTACGGATTGTCCCAGAGGCCGAGAACGCCGAGGCGCTTGAAGTCGGCGAGCTGGAGCTTCGACTGCTCCATCGCATAGGCGCGGGCGAGCGACTGCATCTTGTCGACGGGGAGGTTCTTGCCGTGCTGCTTTTCAATCTGCACTTCGATCGGCATGCCGTGGCAGTCCCAGCCCGGGACGTAGGGCGCGCAGAAGCCTTCGAGGGTCTTCTCCTTGACGATCATGTCCTTCAGGATCTTGTTGACCGCGTGACCGAGGTGAATTGCGCCGTTGGCGTAGGGAGGGCCGTCGTGAAGAATGAACTTCTTCGCGTCGCGGCGTGCGTCGAGAATGCGCTCGACAATCTTCTTTTCATCCCATTCGCGAATCCAGCCCGGTTCGCGCTTGGGGAGGTTCCCTCGCATCGGGAAGGGTGTATCCGGCAGGTTGAGCGGATACTTCTTATCGTCAGCTTGTGCCATTTTGGTCAAAACTCCTGGCCCCCTCGGGCTCTTCAGGTCGAACGCTGCGGGCGGCCCCTGATGCGGGACGCGGCGCGTGAGTGCGTTCAGTTGGTTTCAAGGAAAAATCCCCGTGCTTCTGTTGCCGCCTGAGACTTCCGTTTCGGGAGAGATCCGTTGGCGGACTCTTTTCATGAGTCCGGGATCTCTCCCTTTGGAATTCACTCAGGCGTTCCCGGGGCAAGCCCGAGAATCTGACGCGCGCGGGCGGCGTCGTTTCTGATGGCGGCCGTAAGTTCGGGGAGGCCGCTGAATTTCTGTTCCGCACGTATTCGCTCTATGAAGCGAACGCAGATGTTTCTGCCGTAGGCGTCGCCGTGCCAGTCAAAGAGATGGGTCTCAAGGAGCCAGCGCTTTGAGCTCGTCACCGTCGGGCGAAGCCCGAGAGAAGCAACGCCCGGAATGCTCGCGCCCGGGAGAATCCCCTCGACGCGAACGGCAAAGACGCCCGAGAGCGCAGGACGCGCACGGCTTCCGGGCGGAATCGGAGCAATGTTGAGCGTGGGGTAGCCGAGCGTGCGCCCGAGCGCCTGACCGTGAATCACGCGGCCCGACATCGTGTAGGGGCGCCCGAGCATGAGGGCCGTTTCATAAAAGTCCCCGGCAGCCAGGGCTTCCCTCACGCGGGTGGAGCTCACCTTCCTTTCGCCGTGAAAGAGGAGCGGCGAAATCCACGTTTCGAAATGATGTTCCTTTCCGAAATTCACGAGGTCATGGGCATCGGCCGCACGGCCGCTCCCGAAGCGGAAGTCTTCGCCCACGGTGATCCAGCGGCAGTCGAGCCCGTTGACGAGCACCTCCTTCACGAAGTGCTCCGCCCCTTCGCGGGCAATGCGCTCGTTGAAGGGCAGCATGTAGATCCGCTCCACGCCGCAGTCGAGAATGCGCTTCACCTTGTCGAAAAGCGTCGAAATGCGCGGAACCGGATCAAGATGCGGGAAGTATTCCCGCGGATGGGGTTCGAACGTAAGCACGGAAGGCACGAGACCGCGATCCTTGGCGGCATCGACCATGCCGTGAAGAAGCGCCTGGTGGCCCGTGTGCACGCCGTCGAAATTGCCGATGGCGATGGCGCTCGGAACGCGCAGGCGGGGATCAGGGAGACCGCGGAAAACGTGCATGTGAATGACGGAATAAAAAGGAATTTCTGGAGCGAAAAATTATACTGTTGAGCGGCTGGCACTTCTCCCGGAAGCAGAGTTTTGCCCTCCCGACCCGCTCTGATTCTGAATCGAGGCCAGAGTGACTAGGGGATTTCACTCAAGACGCAGAGAATTAATCCCGGGCTCCCGGCAATCCGAAAGCGCCCGCGCGCTTAGAATGTCCGCCCACTCCATACCCTCCATTTCTTTTCTCGCCCGTGCGGGGACTCTTTCATGAAGAACATCGTCATTCTGCTTTCCGGCCGCGGAAGCAATTTTGAAGCCATCCTGCGTACGGCGCGCGCTGAAAACTGGGAAGCCGCCGGCCTCAGAATCGCCGCGGTCTTCTCGAACCGCCCGGACGCCAAGGGGCTCGCGACTGCCCGCGCCGAAGGCCTGGACGCCTTTGCGGTCGACCACAAGGCCTTCCCCACGCGCGAGGCTTTTGAAGAAGAGCTCGCGCGTCAGATCGAGCCCTATGAACCCGCCGTCATCGTGCTCGCGGGCTTCATGCGCATCCTGACGGCGGGCTTCGTTTCCCGCTGGGAAGGAAAGATTCTCAACATTCACCCGGCGCTCCTGCCCCTCTTCCCGGGGCTCGATACGCACCGCCGCTGCATTGAAGCGGGCTGCCGCGTTCACGGGTCGACCGTGCACTTCGTCTCCGCCGTTCTCGACGGGGGCGCGATCATCGGTCAGTCCGTGGTGCCGGTGATGACGACCGACACGCCCGATACGCTTGCCGCCCGCCTTCTTCCCTATGAGCACAAGGTGTATCCGAAGTGCGTGAAGGCGGTTGCCGAAGGCCGCGTGAAGCTCGTTGACGGCCGCGCCGTGATGGACGACGCCACCGCGCGCGAACTTGCCGTCTTTTACGCGGAATAACGCTTTCCGCTCTGAACCCTATTTATTTCGGGACGCTCAGTGAAGCGAAGGCGCTTCCTCCCAACGTCCCCCTGACCGAGACAGAACATGCCTGAAAATCATCCCCGGCGCCGCGCCTTTGAAATGCAGAAGCCCCGCCGTACGGAGCGCGCCGAACCGGGCCGCCGCCGCACTGAACGCCAGATTGCCGCCGACAAGCGCCGCCGCGAGGAGCGCGCCCGCGAAGGCTTCGTAAAGCACTCGGGCCCGAAGACTCCCGAACACCGCATGGCGCCCCGCGCGCCCGGCCGCGTCCGCGTGACGACCCTGATCGTTGACGAGCTCGCCCGCGCGCTCAAGGTGATTCTCAAGTTCGACGGCCCGGCCGACGTACTGATGAAGCTTTTCTTCAAGAGCAACCCGCAGCTCGGCATGCGCGACCGCGGCATCATCGCCGAAGGCATCTACGATGCGCTTCGCCGCTACGGCACGCTTCGCGCCGCCATGCGTCCGGTGCATCCGGACCGCGCGCCGAAGCTTGCGGCCCTTGCCGTCCTTGCCCGTCAGCACGGCATCGAAGCGATTTCGCCCGCCGCCATCGGCTCCGAGGAAGGCCCCCTGAAGAATGTCCTCGCCTTTGATGCAGAAAAAGCGCCCGCGCATGTGCGCGCCGAGCTTCCGCAGTGGCTCTTCGACCTGATTGAGGCGCAGTACCCGGATTCGCAGGACCTCTACCGCGCGATGACGGAGGGCGCTCCGCTTGATCTTCGCGTGAACCTCCTGAAGGCGACGCGCGAGGAAGTGCTCGCCGAGCTCGCGAAGAACGGCGTTGAGGCGCTCCCGACGCCGCTTTCGCCCGACGGCGTGCGTCTTCCGACAAAGCCCGGCCTCACCCGCTGGCCGATCTACAAGGACGGCCTCGTCGACGTGCAGGATGAAGGCTCGCAGCTGATCGCGCGCCTCCTCACGCCCCGCCGCCGCGAGATGGTCTGCGACTTCTGCGCGGGCGCGGGCGGCAAGACTCTTGCATTGGGCGCTCTCATGCGCTCGACCGGCAGTCTCTACGCCTTCGACGTGAATGAGAAGCGCCTCGCTGGGCTCGCTCCCCGCATGCGCCGCGCCGGCCTCACGAACGTTCATCCGATCGCGATCAGAAGCGAACAGGATCAGCGCGTGAGGAGGTTGAACGGCAAGTTCGACCGCGTTCTCGTCGATGCCCCCTGCACGGGCACGGGAACGCTGAGGCGCAACCCCGACCTCAAGTGGCGTCTTTCGCCCGAGGAGCTCGAGCGCATCAACGCCATCCAGAAGAGCGTGCTCGCGAGCGCAGCGAAGCTCGTGAAGAAGGGCGGACGCCTCGTTTATGCGACCTGCTCGCTTCTGAAGCGCGAAAACCAGGACGTCGTGGAGGCCTTCCTCGCGGCCAATCCAGGCTGGCGTCTCGTTCCCGTGAAGGAAGTGTTCGAGCAGCAGGGGATTCACTTCGGTCCCGGCCAGCTCGAGCGCTTCGAGGGCTACATGCAGCTCCTGCCGCACGTGAACAACACGGACGGCTTCTTCGCTGCCGTGCTCGAGCGCGATGAATAACACGCAGCGCTGAAAAAGCGCTGCTCTGAAAAGACCAGAAGGCCCGGAAAGTTCCGGGCCTTCGTCGCAAAAAGGCACTTAAAACACAGAAGGACGGGTGAAGACCGTCTTTCTCGTTCCGATCAAGAGTTAGTCCTTCCAGGTGCTGAACGGGTGCCGCACCAGGTTGGAATTGAAGTAGCGGGGATCGTCCGAGACTTCCTTTCCCACCCATTCGGGCTTTTCAAACGGCGTCTGCTCGTCGGGCAGCTCGATTTCCGCGACGATGAGTCCTTCGTTGACGCCGAGGAATTCATCCACCTCCCAGGTGAACGCGCCCATCGGGATTTTGTAGCGGATCTTTTCGATGATCGGCTTTTCCGCAAGGTTCTCCAGCATGGCGACGCAGTCGTCATAGGGAATGGCGTATTCGAACTCAAGCCGGGTGACGACCCTCGTCGGCCCCTTCACGGTGAGGACGGCTTTGTCCCCCATTGTCCGGATGCGCACGCTCCGTTCCTTGCTGCTGTTGAGGTATCCCTGTCGATAGGAAACGCCTGGGGCGAGCTTTCGCCAGGCGTCGCCGGTCACAAGAAATTTTCTTTCGATTTCCTTTGCCATAGCGGATTAGCCTTTTACTGAAAAATCAATTGATTGATGAAATCAGGCGGATCGTGCGGCGTTGAGAAGAATGGATGCCGTACGCCGGTAGAGCGCAAGGAGCTCCACATGAAGCGCGCTCGTTTCAATCGATTCGGAAACGCCCGACGAAACGCGGCTCATGTGCCGGACGACAAGTTCAAAGTCCCGGCTCATCAGACTTTCCTCGTCGCCTGAAATCTTCCGGAGGAGCGCCTTGTTCTCATTTGTTTCGATGAGTTCGCATACGCCGTGAAGCATTTTTGCGACGTCGTCGTGAGTTTCAAGGAGCTCCTTCAGGCCCGGGGGCGAAAAGAACCGGCTGTCGCGCCATTTGTTCTTTCGCACGGATTTGAAGATCTGGGTGCTTACGCTGAGTGCAAAGCCGAGCGAATCACTTAAGTTCGAGAGCCTGTCCCACTCGAGAGACTCCTCCTTGGTGAGCCCGATCCGGACCACTGCGGCGAGGTACGAGGAGACTGCCCGGCATCGCCTTCGCAGCAGCTTTCTGCGGCTTTCCATCATGAGAAGTTCGCCGGCCGGGGGATTGATGGCGAGCATCCGGCGCAGATCCGCCCAGTATCGCTCGAGAATCTCCGCCGTTTTGAGGATCTCCCCGCGGGCAAGCCTCAGGGATGTTTTCGCGGAAAGGAGATTTTCTTCCGCCAGAAGCTCGACCTCGCCTTCCGTAGGGAAGGGTTTGGACGGAAGGCGCGCATCAATGAATCTCGAAGCCGGGCCGACAAAGATGAGGCCGAGCGCGCAGATTACGGTGTTGTAGGCAAGATGAAAGAGAATGATCCCGTCGGGGAGAGATCCGAAGAACGCTTTCAGAGGCGTTGAGAAGCCGAGCGCGAGCGCGCCGGCAATAAAGCCCGCCGTACGAAAGAGGCCGTTTCCGAGGGGCGCCTTCCTTGCCGTGCGCGAGCTCCCCGTCGTCGTCAGAATGGCAAGCAGGGCGCTTCCGAGATTGGCGCCGAGAACGAGCCAGAGGCCGGCTTCGCCCGAGAGAATGCCTGAAGCGTGAAATGCCGCTGCGGTGGCGACGACTGCGAGGCTCGAAAAGAAGAGAAGCGCGAGGACGATGCCGAGGAGCACGCTTGCGGCAGGCCAGGCATCCATCCAGGCGGCGGCACTGACGAGCGCTTCGCTCTCGCGCAGAGGCAGCGTGCTCTCCATGATCATCCGAAGCGCGATCAGGATGAAGGCAAGACCGAGCAGAATGCGGCCGAACTGACCGGAGCGCTCGTCCGTGTGCCGCAGAAAGAGGATCGTGCCGATGATGATGAGGACGGGTGCGGCCGCTGAAAGGTCGAGCGTGAGAATGCGCACCATGAAGGCGCTTCCCACATCCGCTCCGAGGACGGCAGAGAGCGCAATGGCCGTGGTGATGAGGCCGCCTGCCTGAAGACCGGCGAGAAGCAGTGCGGACGCCGTCGAACTCTGCAGAAGTGCGGCGAGTGAAAAGCCGGCAAGGAATCCGAAAAAGCGGTTTTTGAGCGATTTGGCCAGTCCGACCCGGAGCGTCTCTCCGAATGTCCGGAGGATTCCGGTCTTCACGACATAGGTGCCCCAGACAAGGAGTGCAACGGCGCTGGCTATCTGAAGCAGAAGGAAGGTCATGCGGCGGGGTTCTTCAATATAAGTCTGTCGGTATGAGCTTTTATTCTATTGTGCGAAAGCCGCAGCCCATAAGGAAAGAGGCGCCGAAACGATTCGGACGCCTCTTTGGATGGCCGGAGCCGGCAGGAACTGCCGGCCGCTCCTTATTCGGGATTTGCACAGTGCACCGGCTTGGCACCGAGCACGTCGGTCAGAACCTTCGGGTCGATGCCGACCTGATAGCCGCGGCGGCCGCCGTTGATGAAGATGTGATCGAGCTCGAGGATCGTATCCTCAACATAGACGGGCATCTTCTTCTTCGTGCCGAAGGGAGAGGTGCCGCCCACAAAGTAGCCCGAATTCCTCTGCGCCTGTTCGGGCTTGCAGGGAGCAACGTGCTTCACGCCGATCTGGCGGGCGAGGTTCTTGGTAGAGACCTCGCAGTCGCCGTGCATGAGAATGATGAGGGGCTTCTTGTTCTCGTCCTCCATCACGAGCGTCTTGATGACGTGGTGATGGTCGAGCCCGCAGGCGGAGGCGGCGAGCGCCGTGCCGCCGTGCTCGACGTATTCGTACGACTTTTCTTCAAAGGGAATCTTGTGTTCCTTGAGCCACTGCGTCGCGGGCGTAAGGCTCTGGTGCTGAGACTTTGACATCGGCATTCACCTCAACTCAAAAGCTTTGGACGGCCGGCTTCAGGCCGGCCCTTGGTTTAATGATTTGCGGGTTAATACTAGCCTCTTCGGAGCCGGTCAGACGAGGGACTACGGTGATGCGTCAGAGGCGGCGAGGTTATTTACCTGCCTTCTCGGCCTGAGCGGCTTCAAGATCGCTTTCCCAGAGACCCTTCGGCAGCGGAAAGGCGACGCTTTCCTCTTCGCCCTCGAGCGTGCGGACTTCCGTGGCGCCCGCATGTTCCCTCAGCCAGTCGACCACGCCCTGAACGAGGCTTTCGGGAGCGGAGGCGCCCGCAGTGAGGCCGACGCATTTGACGCCCTTCAGCCACGCGGGGTCGACGTGTTCAGCAGAGTCGACGAGCCAGGCGCGCACGCCGGCACGCTCCGCGACTTCGCGCAGGCGGTTGGAATTTGAACTCGTGGCGGAACCGATCACGAGAACTGCGTCTACACCGGCCTCCGCGAGCTTCTTCACGGCGACCTGGCGGTTCTGCGTTGCGTAGCAGATGTCCTGACGCTTGGGTTCATGAATGTGCGGGTAGCGCGCCTTAAGCGCCTCAATCACGTCGCGGCTGTCGTCGGCGCTGATGGTGGTCTGCGTCACGTAGGCGAGCGTGTCGGCGTCCGTATAGGGGAGCTTCGCCACGTCGGCGGGTTTTTCAATGAGGCGGATGCCGTCCTCGACCTGGCCCATGGTGCCTTCGACCTCCGGATGGCCGGCATGGCCGATCATGAGAATGGTGCGGCCTTCGCGGCGCATGCGCCCGACTTCCTTATGCACCTTGGTGACGAGGGGGCACGTTGCGTCAAAGACGCGCAGCCCGCGTTCCTCGGCTTCCCGGGCAACGGCCTTCGGAACGCCGTGAGCGGAAAAGACGACTGTTGCGCCCTCCGGTACGTCGGAAAGGTTGTCGACGAAGACGGCGCCCCGGGCGCGGAGGCTTTCGACAACCGTGCGGTTGTGCACGATTTCGTGACGAACATATATTGGAGCGCCGTAAATGGCGAGCGCTCTTTCTACAATGGCGATGGCACGCGTGACGCCGGCGCAGAAACCGCGCGGCTGAGCAAGAAGAACCTGCATGAGAAAGCCTCTGAAATGGAGTCTGAGGCAACAGATTAAAGAAAAACGGGCTTTTTCGCACACATCACGCGCGGACTCGAGTACAATTCGCTCCCTGTCATATTCTCCGCGCCGCCGGGAACCCTGTACTGACACTGTGGGGGGCCAAGCCGCGACGCGCCGATTCAACGGCGCCGATGCAGGTGGCGACGCATCCGGAGAGTGACTAGTTTTAACTTTTTATTGCGCTCGTTTGGCACAGCATTCCTTCAAAAGATGCTCAGCGCCTGCGAGACGTATTTTCTTTGGAGTTAAAGATGGCACGAGTGTGTCAAGTCACCGGTAAGGCGCCGATGGTCGGCCATCAGGTCTCGCACGCGAATAACAAGACCAAGCGTCGCTTCATGCCGAATCTGCAGTATCGCCGTTTCTGGGTTGAGAGCGAAAACCGCTGGGTTCGTCTTCGTCTGACGAATGCGGGCCTGCGTACGGTCGATAAGGTTGGCATTGATGCTGTTCTCGCGGATCTTCGCGCCCGCGGCGAAATCTAATTAAGGAGTTTCACCATGGCGAAAAGCGCTCGCGATAAGATCAAGCTCGAGTCCACGGCTGGCACGGGTCATTTCTATACCACGACCAAGAACCGCAAGACTCAGTCTGGCAAGATGGAAATCTCCAAGTACGATCCGGTTGCCCGCAAGCACGTGATCTACAAGGAAACGAAGCTCAAGTAATTCCCGCTTGAGTTCTGTTCCGGTCCGCGCATGCTGAAAGGCATGCGAGAGGACGGCCGCAGAAAGCCCGGTGCAGTTTATTCGGCATCGGGCTTTGCTGTATCCGGATCTCTCAAAAAGCAAAACGTCCTGAATACGCGACGCTGATTACTCCGCCTTCCGGGAAGCGGCTAAACATGCAATATTCGAAGCAGTAAAGAGACGCGAGCATCGCGTCAATGCCTTCAGGCCGGCTTGAGGTCGCGAGGGAAGGACATCGCCGGACGCTGCCCGGCAAAGGAAATATGGAAATCCATGGCTACCTTGAAGCTTCCTGAAGGCGTGACCTACCTTCAGGCCCATACCGCAGTGAGCGCCAAAGAATTTTTGAGTGAAACGGACTTTGCAGCGTTCTGCCGCAAGCATGGCTATGACGCCGCCGACGTGGATGCCTGGGCCGAATGGTTCAGAACTCATCCGGATGTCGTGGACAAGAAAGCGCATGATGCGCAGATGTCGTCAATGGCCGAACTCAGGAAGGAAATCGCCCGGAAGGACCGGGTACTCTCCCGGAAAGAGAAGGCTCTGGCAGATGCCGAGACAATGCTGATGCTTGCTAAAAAAGCAGAGGCGATCTGGAATAAGAGACGCTGATAAGAGCATCCGGACATGAAAAAAGCCGCATTCCCATCCGAACCGGACGGAAACGCGGCTTTTCTTTTGGAAGCTTCAGAGCTTCAGCGAACCATTACATTGCACCCGAAAGCGCAGTGTTCGTATTCGTATTGCCGTTCCCGTAGACGCGCTTCATTGCAACGGCGCAGCCGATTGCCATGAGGCCGAGGACGACGACGTAGAAGCCGAGGCCGAGGCTGCCGATCGAATCAGGATGAAGCTTGCCGTAGGTGTGAAGCGCAAAGCAGAGCTGCGGAGTCACGGCGCCGGAAAGCGCATAGCTGATGTTGTAGGCGAACGAGATGCCGGAGAAGCGGATGCGGGCCGGGAAGACGTCCGACATGAAGATCGGGCAGAAGTTGTAGAGACCGGCAAAAAAGCAGGTCGCAACGTACCAGAAGGCGACGAACGCGGTGTTGGGTTCAGCCGTATAGAGGTTGTGGCAGAAGAGGAGCGCGGAGGCGGCGAAGCCGATCGCGTACCAGGTGCAGAGGCGAGCCGGGCTCAGGTGGTCGGCAAGAATGCCCGAGAGCACGCACGAGGCGACGATCGAGACAATGCCGGCCATCTGCAGGTAGGTCGTTTCAACCGGCGTGAACTTGAGAAGTCCGCCCGTGAAGCCAGGCATCATCAGAATGAAGATGACGATGCAGCCCGTGAGGACCCAGGTGATCACGAAGGAGAGGTAGACGCCGAAACGGGAGGTGCGGAGCACTTCAGCAAGCGGGAACTTGGCAAGCGCCTTGCTCTCGCGCATCTTCTTGAAGACCGGGGTTTCCTGAAGGAAGCGGCGGAGGTAGATCGAGATCAGGCCGAAGATGCCGCCGAGCACGAAGGGAACGCGCCACGCCCAGTCGGAGAGCTCCGCCTGCGTGTAGATCGTGTTCATCACGAGGGCGACGATGGCGCCGAGCAGAATGCCGCCCGTCACGCAGGCCGTCAGAATGCCGATGAACTTGTTCTTGTGACCCTGCGGGGCATGCTCCTGAATGAAGACCCAGGCGCCGGGAAGTTCGCCGCCAATCGCGATGCCCTGGCAGATTCGAACGAGTATGAGGAAGATCGGCGCAGCATAACCAATCGTTTCATAGGTAGGAATCACCGCCAGAGAGAAGGTCGGAATGACCATCAGGGCGATTGAAAGCATGAACATGTTCTTGCGGCCGAACTTGTCGCCGAAGTGCGCCATGACGACGCCGCCGAGCGGACGGGCAAGGTAGCCGGCGGCAAAGGTGCCGTAGGTGTTGAGGAGCGCCCAGAATTCACCGATTCCTGCCGGGAAGAAATGCTGGGAAATAATCTTCGCAAAGAAGAAGACGATGATGAAGTCGTAAAACTCGAGGATGCCCCCGAGGGACGATAGTCCGAGCGTCTTTACTTCCTCCCGGGAGAGAGACGCTGAAGAAGTTTGCTGCTGCGTTTCCATTTTTTATGTAAAGGATGTTGGATTTTCGAATCTATCTCTTCGTTTACCAAAGAGATGTGAAAGGAGAAACTGCCCTTTCACGGGAAGCATCCTAATCATTTGCTCAGTCATTGGAGTACTCCAAACCCCTAAGGTAAACGAGATTAGTAATCGTTTGGAGGTATGTGCGCACAACATTTGTGCCGTTTCTCAACAAGATTGAGCAAAAGCGCTTAGTTCTGGATCGTGCTTGTTTTCAAGGAAAAAATGGAAAAAGAAAAAACGCCCGGATTCCGTGTGGAACGCCGGGCGTTTTGACGCGTGAGTCGGGGAGAAGCGAAGCGCTCACTCAAACCGTGAGCGCTTCAGGCACCTGAGCCCTCGGGAGGCTTTCAAGCGGCCAGCGGGGACGCACGCCGAAGGAAAGCTTCTCAACGAGCGCATCCCGTTCTTCCTGCGTCATGGATTCGAGGCGCGCGATGCCGGCGGCGGCAATCATGGCGCCGTTGTCCGTGCAGAGGCGCATGGGCGGGAAGTAGATTCTGCCGCGGCGGCGCTCGACTTCCTGAGTGAGCCGCTCGCGAAGCTGCCGGTTGGCGGAGACGCCCCCCGCAACGACGACATGGTTGAGGCGCGTCATCTTGATGGCGCGCACGAGCTTTGCGGCGAGGACGTCGACCAAAGCGTCGACGAACCCGCGGGCAAGATTGGCCCGGAAGGCTTCGTCCTTCGGATCGGGGGCGTTCGTTACCGCCGTGAGAACCGAGGTCTTGAGGCCCGAGAAGCTCATCATGAGGTTGGGCGCATGAATCATCGGGCGCGCGAGCTCGATCGCGCCGGGCTCACCCTTCTCGGCGAGCGCAGAGACGGCGGGGCCGCCCGGATAGGGAAGGCCGAGGAGCTGAGCCGTCTTGTCGAAGGCTTCGCCCGCGGCGTCGTCGAGCGTTTCGCCTAAGAGCTCGTAGGAACCGAAGGATTCCACCCGGAGGATCTGCGTGTGGCCGCCCGAAACGAGGAGCGCGAGGAAGGGAAATTGCGGCGCGGGCTTCGCAAGCCGCACGGCGAGGAGGTGTCCTTCGAGGTGATGGACGCCCACTACCGGGATCCCGAGCGCAAAGCCCATGGCGTGCGCAACGGCGTTTCCGGCAAGGAGGGCGCCCGCAAGCCCCGGGCCTTCCGTGACGGCAATGGCCGTGATGTCGCGGCGGGTCTTTCCCGCCTTGGCGAGAACTTCATCGGTGAGCGCAACAACGCGCCGGATGTGATCGCGGCTCGCGAGCTCGGGCACCACGCCGCCGTAGGCGCGGTGCATGTCGATCTGAGTATGGAGCGCATCGGCGAGGAGCCCTTCCGTATCGGAAATGAGGGCGGCGCCGGTTTCGTCGCAGGATGATTCAATACCAAGAACTAGCATAGTGGGCGTCATTCTAATTAAAGGAGAGCTGCGGGACTGCCTCTTCGGACCGGCAAAAAGAGAGGCTTCGGGCGCAGCGCTCAAAAACGCAGAAAAAAATTGCCTTCCGGCGTTGAAGTATGCATGCGCTTTATGAGAAAATTCGCGCTTCGTACTCGGCCGCATCTTGCCCCGGAACCAGACGCGTGCCCGAGTTTTTCATACATTTCCGGGTCATCACAACCAGGTGTCGAATGCCTACTATTCGCGTTAAAGAGAACGAACCCTTCGAAGTCGCCATGCGTCGCTTCAAGCGCACCATCGAGAAGTCCGGTCTTCTGACCGAGCTCCGTGCGCGTGAATTCTACGAAAAGCCCACCGCTGAACGTAAGCGCAAGAAGGCGGCTGCCGTCAAGCGCCACTACAAGCGTCTGCGCAGCATGATGCTCCCGAAGAAGCTCTACTAATTGCTTCTCTTTGGCCTTCCGGATGGTCCGGAACGGCTTTCAGAAATAATCTGATATCGCTCGAAGGATGGTGATGATTAAAGACAGAATCCGCGAAGATATGAAGGCCGCTATGCGTTCGCATGATGCCGACCGTCTGAGCACGATTCGTCTCCTTCTCGCTGCGATCAAGCAGCGGGAAATCGATGAAAAGATCGATGCGACGGACGATCAGGTGATGGAAATCATCACCAAGATGGTCAAGCAGCGCCGCGACTCGGTCGAACAGTATCGCGCTGGCGGTCGTGAGGACCTGGCCGGCAAGGAACAGAATGAAATCGATGTGCTCTCGGGATATCTTCCCAAGCAGCTCACGGATGACGAAGTCATCGCGATCATCGATGAAGCTGTTGCTGCCGCAGGCGTCACGGGCATGGCCGGCATGGGCAAGGTGATGGGCGCCGTGAAGGCGAAGGTTACCGGCCGCGCCGATCTCGGCAAGGTCTCCGCCCTGGTGAAGGCCCGCCTCACCGCGAAGTAATCGCTGTTCGGCTCTGCTTCAGGCCGCCGGCATCGGGAAGCTGAAAGCACCGGATGCCGATGAGGCCGAAAGCTTCATATCGCCGCAGGGCTCTCCGGAAAGATTGAGGGCGCTGCGGAAAGAAGGAAGACCCCGGAGTCAATCTTCGGGGTTTTTCTTTTTGCATGCGAAGCGTTTTTCCCTCAGAATTCGATTCGGCATTTCTGCCGGATCTGATTTTTCTTCTTCCCTGCGCATTCCATGATCCCTGAGGGCTTCATTACGAGTCTCCTTGACCGCGCCGACATCGTCGACGTGGTGGGCCGCTACGTGACCCTCAAGAAGGGCGGACGCAACTTCATGGCGTGCTGTCCCTTCCACAAGGAAAAGACGCCGTCCTTTTCGGTAAGCCCCTCGAAGCAGATCTTCAAATGCTTCGGCTGCGGCAAGGCAGGCAATGCCATCGGCTTCCTGATGGACATTGAGCGCCTCGATTTTCCCGATGCCGTGAGGCGCCTCGCGGAAATCTACGGCATGGAAGTGCCCGAGGACCGAACGCCCGGAAGACAGGAAGCAAGGAAAAAAGCCCGCGCGCTTTCGGACTTCATGAAGGAAGCGGCGGACTACTACACGTCCTGCCTCAGGAATTCCACAAAGGCGATCGACTACCTGAAGGCCCGCGAAATTTCGGGCGAAACGGCGGAACGCTTCGGCCTCGGCTACTCGCCCGACGGCTGGCACGGACTCGAAGCCGTCTTCCCCGGCGACCGCTACAAAGCGCAGGAGCTCCTCACCACCGGACTCGTGCTCGAAAAGAACGGCCGGCGCTACGACGCCTTCCGCGACCGCATCATGTTCCCGATCCGTTCGCCCAAGGGAACGGTCATCGGGTTCGGCGCCCGAACGATGAAGGGGGACGAGCAGCCTAAATACCTCAACAGTCCCGAGACTCCCATCTATCACAAGGGAAGCGAACTTTACGGGCTTTATGAGGGACGGGCGGCGATCATCGAAAAGGGCCGCGCCATCGTCTGCGAAGGCTACATGGACGTGATTCAGCTCTCGCAGGCGGGGTTCCGCGAAGCCGTGGCGGCTCTCGGCACCTCGATCACGCCCGAGCACGTGAAGAAGCTCTTCAAGCTCTCCGACTCCGTCTACTTCTCCTTTGACGGCGACAGCGCCGGCAGAAAGGCGGCAAAGCGCGCGCTCGACGCGGCGCTCCCCGTCATCAGCGACGACCAGGCGGCGCACTTCGTGCTTCTGCCTCCGGAGCACGATCCCGACAGCCTCATCAAGGCCGAGGGGCCGGAAGCCTATGAGCGCGAGATGGAGAAGTCGCTTCCCCTCACCGTATTTCTGAAGAGCATTCTCGTCGAAGGAAAGGAGCTTATTTACGCCGAGGAGCGCGCGAAGCTCGTGGCGCAGGCGAAGCCCCTCATTCTTTCGATGAAGAGCGCTCCGGTGCTGAAGCTCTCCCTCATGAAGGAGATTGCGGCGCTTGCGCGCCTGCAGCTCGAGGATCTCGAAAGAGAGTGGGGCGTGGCGACCGAAAGAAAGACGGTGGAGCGCCCGTCTTCTGCAGCTTTCCCGCGTCCGGGCAGCCCGAATGCAGGGCGCTTCGGCGGCTGGGACGCGCGCTTTGACTGGAGGCGCCGTCCGGCGCCTGAGCCGAGAATCGGCGTCCAGGACGTGCGCGACCGCATGCTGCAGTGCTTTCTTGCCTATCCGCAGCTTCTCGGCGAATTCAGCGCTCAGATTGAAGACGAATTCGTCATGAGTCCGAGTCCCGCGGCCAACCGGATCGTTGAGGTCTGGCGGGCTGCCGCGGGCGAGGATGACGGGGAGCCGATGTCGCCTGCCGCGCTCCTGATGCGGCTCTCGGATTCTCCGGATGCCGCGAGGTACGAGTCCCTTCTTGCGGGCGAGCTTACGCTCGATACGCCGGAGGAAGGCGCACGGCTCGAACTGCGCCGCGCTTTCCTCGATCTGGAACTCGAGCGCGTCAAGTCGCGCGAGCTCGTGCTCGGGAGTTCCGGCGCCGCGATTGAGGAGCTGAGGCGCCTCAAGTGCCGCCGCACGGAACTGATGAAGCTCATTGAAAAGGCGGTCGCGGACGAGCGCGTCTATCGCCGCGAGCAGGAGGATGTCTCCCGCACGCGCGAATTTGCAAAAAACGAGTTGGGTGAAGGCGCGACTGCTCTCTCCGACAACCCCAAGGTGCGCGCCATCCAGGAGCTCCTCTTCGGGAAAATGCGCGCGGACGGAAAGGAAGCGAAACGAATTCCGGCCGAGGCTGCGGCGCAGGCGCCGGCCGCTGCCGCTCCTCCGGCAGCCTCTCCCTTCGGAGCGCCGCCGTCGCCCTTCGGGAATCCTCCGGCGCCTGCTCAGCTGCCCGCAGCATCCGTCGCTTCGCCCTTCGGCGCGCCGCCTGCGCCGCAGACGTCGCCTTTTGGCGCTCCTCCCGCCGCATCTCCCGGGGTGCCGGTGATGAAGCCTTCAGAACCGGCTCCCGCTCCCGCCCGGGCTGCGGACGACTCGCCGCGCTCGCGCCGCGATGCCATTGCAAGGGCCTTGCGCGAGCAGGCCGAGAAGCGTGCCGGCATGCGGCTCGAAGACCCGGATCAGGATTATCCGGAGGATCCGGGCGCCTTCGCCGCTGATGCGGATGCCGCGATGCCGCCCGAAATGCCGGAGGGCTTCGGCGCTGATATGGCCGACGAAGAGTTCTCCGGCCTTCTCGAAGAGGCTCAGGACAATCTTCCCGGCGACATGCCCGGTGCTGATCCCGACATGCGCGGTTCCGGCCGCTTCTGAAAACCGGAAGCGCAATCCGGCATGCGGAAATCAAGATTGGTTACATCTTGTTGCAAATAATCATTTGCCAGATCTTGATTTTCCTTGTGGTTTTCACGAATTGTCGGGTTAAAAATCCGTTCATGTGGCAAAATTTAGAACGATCCCCCTGATTTTTTTGGGGTGCTCAGCCAGGAAAGGAGAGAGAAAAAATGACATTTCTCTTTCAAAGTTTCTGCGATCTGAGCTCTCCGCGTCAGGACTGCATTTGTAAATGGCAGCTTCGGGATCCTCCGGCTTCGAGGGAAGCACAGATTTTCCCCGGAGACGGCTGCGCACTACAGACCGTCCTCTCTGAAGGAGGCTTCGGACGGGCGGCCTGTCTCACTTCTGCGGCAAGCAAAGCTTTGATGCCGCGAAGGGCCTGAGGAGAGGTACATGGCGGTGGCTAAAAAGGCAAAGAAGGATGTCGCTGCGGATGCAGCGATCGACACGAGCTCGAAGAAGCACGGCAAGAAGAAAACCAAGGCGCCGGCGCAGCTCGAGACCTCGGGCCTTACGCTGTCCATTGAGTCTGTTGAAGCGGAAAAGCCCCGCGCTCCTGCCCGGCTGAGAAAGTCCGCCAAGAAGAAGACGGCGGTCGAAGAAGCGGCGTCCGCTGAAGTCGAGGCCGTTGAGGCTGAGCCTCAGGCTCCTCTCGAAGAAAAGGCAGAAAACGCACCCGCTCCGGAAAAAAAGACAGCCTCCCGCAAAAAAACGGCGAAGGCAAAGGACGCCTCAGCGTCTGAGGAAGCTCCGGCGCCCGCAAAGAAAACCCGCAAGCCGCGCGCAAAGAAGGCTTCGGAAGAAGCCGCGGCTGCCGCTGAAGCGGAAGCCGGGAATTCTGATGAAGGCGAGGCGGAAGAGAAGCCCGCCAGGGCTTCGAAGGCCAAAAAGACTGCCAAGGCGGCAAAGGCGCCGAAGAAGGCGGCTGCGAAGAAGAAAACGTCGAAGAAGGCGAAGAAGTCCGAAGATGCGGACGAATTCGCCGACGACGGCGGCATCGTCGACGTCATTGACGACGATGACGGGAGCGGCGACTACGAGGACATCCCGGACCTCGAGGACGTTGCCGACGTTGAGGACGTTGAAGACATCGAGCCCGAGGACGATGACGGCGAGGATGCCGCAGAGTCCCGCGACGGCGCCGAACCTGAACCCGAAACCGGTGCGCCGGGCGAAGGCGCCCCGAAGAAGGTGCGCCGCACGAAGAAGTCGCGCGCGGCGCGCGACAAGGCGCTCCTTGAAGCCATGCAGCACGGCTACGGCGCTCAGGAGGAGTCGAAGGAGGACCGCCGCTCGCGGCTTCTGAAGCTCATCACGCTCGGCAAGGAACGCGGCTACGTTACCTACAGCGAAATCAACGACAACATTCCCAATACGCTTCTCGACGAAGATGCGATCGAAACGATCGTAAGCATTCTCGGGAACCTCAACATCGCCGTGCACGAGGTTGCTCCCGATGAGGAGCAGCTCCTCATTCAGGGCGCGGGCGAAGCGGTGAGCGACGAGGATGCGGAAGCCGAGGCCGAAGCCGCGCTCTCGACCGTTGAGAGCGAATTCGGCCGCACGACCGATCCGGTGCGCATCTACATGCGCGAGATGGGTTCGGTGGAGCTTCTTTCGCGCCAGGGCGAAATTGAGATCAGCAAGCGCATTGAGGACGGCCTCAAGCACATGGTGCTCGCCATTGCGCGCTGTCCGGTCACCGTGCGCGAGATTCTCGAGAGCGCCGAGCGCATCCGGTCGGGGGCGGCGGCGATCGACGAGATCGTCGACGGCATCGTTTCGCCCGACGATCAGAAGAACGTGCTCGGGAGCCACGAGGACGAGACCGACATGGGCGCTTCGGCCATGACCGTGGGGCAGCTTGAGGAACTGAAGGAAAAGAGCCTTCAGATCTTCGACAAGGTGGGCGAGCACTTCCATGCGCTCGTGCGCGCCTTCGACGACAAGGGTCCGAAGGCCCCTGAACTCGAGTCCCTCAAGGATTCGATCCAGCAGGAGCTCATGAGCATCCGCTTTACGGCGAAGACTGCCGACAGGCTCTGCGAGTCGCTTCGCCGAACGATCGGCGACGTGCGCGCGAGCGAGCGTGCCGTCTACGACGAATACGTCCGCAAGATCGGCATCCCTCGCGACTGGTTCCTCGCCAACTTCATTCCGAACGCCACCCGCATCGGCTGGGTGGACGACGTGGCGGCGGCCTTCCCGGCGAAGGCTCAGGCCGTGCTTCACGTGCGCGCCAATGTTGAGGAGGAGCAGCGGCACCTGGCGGAGCTCGAAAGGTCCTCGCACATGACGGTCGACGAGCTCCTTGAAACCTACAAGCAGATGGCGACGGGCGAGGCGAAGGCGAGAAACGCCAAGCGCGAGATGACGGAAGCCAATCTCCGTCTCGTCATCTCCATCGCGAAGAAGTACACGAACAGGGGACTGCAGTTCCTCGACCTCATTCAGGAAGGCAATGTCGGCCTCATGAAGGCGGTCGACAAGTTCGAATACCGCCGCGGCTACAAGTTCTCGACCTATGCGACCTGGTGGATCCGTCAGGCGATCACGCGCAGCATTGCCGACCAGGCCCGCACGATCCGCATTCCGGTTCACATGATCGAGACCATCAACCGCATGAACCGCATCACGCGCCAGGAACTTCAGGAAACCGGCGTGGAGCCCGACAGCCGCAGGCTTTCGGAACTGATGGAAATGCCCGAGGACAAGATCCTCAAGATCATGAAGATCGCGAAGGAGCCGATTTCGATGGAGACGCCGATCGGCGACGACGACGATTCGCATCTCGGCGACTTCCTCGAGGATACGCAGACGGTGGCGCCCGCTGAGGCGGTGCAGAATTCGAGCCTTTCGGAAACGGTCCGGCAGGTGCTCGACAGCCTTTCGCCGCGCGAAGCGAAGGTTCTGCGCATGCGCTTCGGCATTGAAATGCAGTCCGACCATACGCTCGAGGAGGTGGGCAAGCAGTTCGACGTGACGCGCGAGCGCATCCGCCAGATCGAAACGAAGGCGCTTCGCAAGCTTCGTCATCCGAGCCGCGCCGATAAGCTCAAGAGCTTCGTCGAGGGTGAGGGAAAGGACTGAGAAAGTCCGGAAAAAAAGTTGAAAAACTGAAGGGTGCGGGTTATCCTGTCCACCCTTTTGCCGCGGCCCGATCTCTTTTGCGAAAAGAGATTTCCGGGAATGCCGGCACCGCCGGAACGCACGGAGGAAGAACGAATCCGCCCGGCAGCCGAAGCGCTGCTGCGGGGATCGCTGGCGCGGAATTTTGATCCGCTTGAATGTGCGCTTTGGGTGGTTCCGGTTCTGCGGAATGCTTTTCGGGGTCAGCAGAGGCTGATCAGAACGGAAGCGCGGCGAGGGACGAGCCGGAGGCCTGAGGCTTTCTGTTCGAGGAGACAGTTTGAATGAATGAAGCTCTGCGGCTGCATGCGCGCCATGCGGCCGGGGGCTTTTTTTCGTCTTCGATGAATCTCCCGGGCAATCCGGCAACCGCGAACGCTATTGACAGGATTTCGCCCGACGCGCGGGCTCTGTTCGCTTCATGCGGGCAGCGGCTGCGCCGAGGAAGAGCACTATGGGCAAGACGACAAAGAAGACGACTGCGGACAACGCGGATGAAGCCGTGATCGAGACGCCGGCCAAGGCTGCGGATCCGGCTGAGAAGGCTGAGGATGCGAAGGCTCTGAAGCCCGCCAAGGCTCGGAGAACGAAGAAGGCGGATGCCGACAAGGCTGCCGGCTCCGAGAAGGAAAAGCCTGCGAAGCGCAAGAAGAAGGGTGAGGCTGAAGCGTCTGACGACGCGGAAAAGCCCGCCAAGGCGAAGAAGGCCAAGAAGGAAAAGGCCGAGAAGCCCAAGAAGGCGAAGGCCTCGAAGAAGGCTGCCGCCGCTCAGGAAGAGGATTCGGACGAAAACGAATTTGCCGATGACGTCGATTCGATCGATCCGGACGATCTCGCAGAAGCCGACGACATTTCCGTTGACGATTCGGACGAGGATGCCGCTGAGGTTGATGCCTGGCAGGAAGGAAAGGTTCCCGAGGATGAGGCCGGCGCTGACGGCGACGGCGTCCGCGAGTCGGGCACCCAGCCCAAGAACGGCTACGGCGAACTCGTGCGCCTCGGCCGCACCCGCGGCTGGGTGACGCTCGCCGACATCAACGACTATCTCCCCGAAAGCGCGCTGCGCACTTCGGAAAACCTCCAGGAAGTGACCGAGCAGCTCGGCCGCCTCGGCATTCAGGTCTTTGAAACCCCGCCCGATGAGGACGACATCCTCATCAACGGCATGGGCGGCGACACGGGCGACGACATCGACGAAGACGATGCCGCCGTGATGCTTACGCCCGAAGAGTCTGCCGGCCTCTCGAAGGATCCGCTGCGCGCGTATCTGAGGGGTGTGGGTTCCCACAAGCTCCTTACCCGTGCGGGCGAAATCGAGGTTGCGAAGTCGATCGAACAGTTCACGATCCGTCTCGTTTCGACGATCGTGCAGTACCCGAGCGCGGTGGAGGAAATCCTGCGCCTGGGAGAAGTGCTTCGCGACGAAAATACCGCGGTCGACACGGTGGTGGACGGCTTCAACGACGCCGCTCAGAAAGCGAGCGAGACGGCCGACTCCACGAACGGCGACGAGATCGCTACCGACATCGGCGCCGCCGCCATGACGGTCGACCAGCTCTCCGAAATGCGCGAGCGCGTGCTCTCGCTCTTTGACGCCGCCCGCGGCGCCCTCGAGCGCGTGCGCGCGAACTACGGCGATCCGGCGCACGTGCGCGCCTACAGGAGCGCCCTCAAGGACATGTCGGATGCGCTGTCGCCCATCCGCTTCTCCGTGAAGCTCGTCACGCAGATTACGGACCACATCGGCTCGCACATGGACGAGGTGAACGACACTCTGAAGAAGATGCGCCTCACGCTCGTCAATCAGTGCCGCATGCCGCAGAAGGATGCCGTTGATCTCCTGAAGAGCGACGAAGTGACGGATCCCGCCTGCTTCGACCGCATTGCGGGGCTCGACAAGCCCTGGTCGAAGGGCGTTGCGCACTCGATCGCCATTCTGAAGGAAGAGCAGGACGTTCTGATCCGCGCTGAGAAGAACGGTCTTCTGAAGCTTTCCGAGCAGCGCGAGCTCGGCCGCGCCATGAAGCTCGCCCAGACGAACCTCATGCAGGCGAAGGCAAAGATGATTGAGGCGAATCTGCGCCTCGTCATTTCGATTGCCAAGGGCTACGTGAACCGCGGCCTCGCGATGACCGACCTGATTCAGGAAGGCAATCTCGGCCTCATGAAGGCGGTCGACAAGTTCGAATACCGCCGCGGCTACAAGTTCTCGACCTACGCCACCTGGTGGGTGCGCCAGTCCGTTACCCGCGCGGTTGCGGATTTCGGCAATACGATCCGCATCCCGGTGCATATGACCGAGTCCTACAACAAGCTGCGCCGCCAGAAGCAGAAGTTCCTGCAGCAGCACGGCCGTCAGCCGACCGAGCAGGAGCTCGCGGAGCTTGCCGACCTGCCGCTTCAGAAGGTGCTTCTCCTCACGCAGGCGATGCGCGGCGTTGAATCGATCGATGCGCCGATCGGCGACGAAGAGGACGCGACGAAGCTCGACTTCGTGAAGGGCGACGAGCACGACGATCCGGGCATTGCCTTCCAGGATCAGTCGATGGTCGAGTGCATTCAGAAGTCCCTGAATGAGCTCACCCCGCGCGAAGCCCAGGTGCTGCGCCTTCGCTACGGCATCGGCACGAATCAGGACCATACGCTCGAGGAAGTGGGCCGCACGCTCGGCCTCACGCGCGAGCGCGTGCGCCAGATCGAGTCGGCGGCGATCAGAAAGCTCCGCACGCCGGACTTCACGGAACGTCTGCGCGACTACCTCTCGAACTGATGTCCGGGATCTGAGCCGCTCATAAGCAACGCCCTGATGCATGAGAACGTGCCTCAGGGCGTTTTTATCTCCTCGAACGGGGTTGCGGAGTTTCCTCCCGTCCTGATTCTCGGGTAGAATCCTCCTCTTTCATGAATGCATGGCGGGCCTGTAGCCAAGTTGGTTAAGGCACCGGACTCATAATCCGGCTATCCTGGGTTCAAGTCCCAGCGGGCCTACCAGATCTTCCTTTCCGGACGATGCCGCACTCGAATTCCCGGACGAGCCGCGCATCAGCCCGTTCAAACAAGGGCCGGATCAGCTGCCCTGCGGTTGATTTTCCCTTCGTCTTCTTCTCCCCTCTTGAATTTTCGGATGTCTTCCTTCGAACAGTTCGGTCTTGATCCCCGCATTCTTTCCGCCATTCAAAGCATGGGCTACAGCTCGCCCACGCCGATTCAGGAGCAGGCGATTCCTGTCGTCCTGATGGGCGGCGACGTGATGGGGGCGGCGCAGACCGGTACCGGGAAGACCGCAGGCTTCGGCCTCCCGCTGATTCAGAGAATTCTCCCGAAGGCCAATACGTCAATGTCGCCTGCGCGCCATCCGGTGCGCGCGCTCGTGCTGACGCCGACCCGCGAGCTTGCCGACCAGGTGTCGGAAAACCTCGTTGCCTATTCAAAGGACACGCCGCTCCGTGCGGGCGTTGTTTACGGCGGCGTCGACATCCGTCCGCAGGCGGAGATGCTCAGAAGAGGCGTTGAAATCCTCACCGCCACGCCGGGGCGCCTCCTTGATCATGTCGAACAGAAGGCCGTCAACCTCTCTCAGGTTGAAATCGTGGTGCTCGACGAAGCGGACCGCATGCTTGATATGGGGTTTCTCCCCGACATCTCGCGCATCCTGAAGCTTCTTCCGGCCAACCGACAGAGCCTTCTCTTCTCGGCGACCTTCTCGCCCGAAATCAAGAAGCTCGCGAAGAACTTCCTCAAGCCCAATCCCCGCGTGATTGAGGTGGCGCGCGAGAACTCAACGGCGGAAACCGTTACTCAGGAACTCTTCACGGTTTCAGACCGCGAAAAGACGGACGTCCTCATCGACATGCTGAAGACGCGCGGTCCGGAGGGAGGCCCCCTCACGCAGGTCCTCGTCTTCGTGAACGCGAAGATCACCTGCCGGCGCCTTGCCCGCACGCTCGAGCGCGTCGGAATCAATGCCGACGCCATTCACGGCGATAAGACGCAGGAAGAGCGCCAGGTGGCGCTCGAAGGCTTCCGCACGGGCGCGATCCACGTCCTCGTTGCAACGGACGTTGCCGCCCGCGGCCTCGACATCAAGGAACTTCCCTTTGTCATCAACTACGACGTTCCCTACAGCGCCGAAGACTACGTGCACCGCATCGGCCGCACGGGCCGCGCGGGTTCCAAGGGCGTCGCCACGATGCTTGCCACGCCCGAGGACAAGCGTCTCGTTGAGGCTATCGAAGCGCTTACGAAGCAGACCTTCAAGCCGATCGCCATCTCTCCGATGCCGAGAAACCGCAGAAATGCGATGTCGCGCCGCCGCGATCAGGGGTACGTCGAGCGCGTCGATACGCCCGAGGACGAGCGTCTTGCACGCGAGCGCGCCCGCGCCTACGTGCCGCCTGCTCAGCGCCACCGCGATCCGATTTTCGACATGCCCTACATCGAGCGCAACCCCGGCACCACGAAGAAGGCGGATGAGCCCCTCTACCTCGAGCGCCGTGAAAAGCGCCGCCCGGTTGCCGCGCTCCTTGGCGGCACGGGCCATTGACGAATAGACGCTGTCGCTTAAAAATCCCTGGAAGGATTCAGTCCACCAGGGATTTTTGCTGTCTGGTGCTGTCTGCGGCGAGCGGAAGCCGAAAATTGCCCGGGTTGCGGAGAGGCTTTGTCTGGTGCGGGGCTTTTCCGGATTTTTTCTACGAGGAGAGTCAACGAGATGCAAAAGCCCGAAGAGAGGATTGAGGAGAAGCTCCGTGAACTCGGAATTCCCTACGAGCGGCACGATCATGCGCCCATTATGACGGTCGAGGAAGGTCGGGTGCTTGCGCGCGAGTACGGCTCCTTCTGCATGAAGAATCTCTTTCTCACGACGAAAAAACGCTTCTACCTCCTCATGATGCCGTCGGAAAAGAGCTTCTCTTCCAAAGCGCTCGCGAAGCAATTGGGCTGCGGGCACATCTCCTTCGGGAGCCCGGAGAAGCTTGCCGAATGCCTGCAGACCTATCCGGGCGCCGTGACGTGCCTCGGACTCCTCTTTGACGAGAAGAAACAGGTTGAGGTTTTGGTCGACAAGGACCTGCTCGAGGTGCCTTTCGTCGACGCGCACCCCTGCAGCAACGCGGCGACTCTCAAGCTCGCCATGAAGGACATTCTTGAAGTCTGGCTTCCGGCAACGGGACACGCCGAATGGAAAGGAGTGGAGATCGAGTGACGCTTCTGCGCGAGCGCGGACAGCACGAAGAGTACGAAAAAAGACCGGCAGGATGGCTCCCGCCGGTCTTTTTTTTACTCAGGTCTGGCTGAATGGGTTCCGATTACATCGGGATCAGTCCGCGGCCGAGGAAATAGCTGCAGCCGACGCCGATGATGACGGCGATGATGTTGAGCCAGATGCCGGCCTTCACCATGTCGGCGATCTTCAAGCGCCCCGTGCCGAAGACGATCGCGTTCGGAGGCGTGCCCACCGGCATCATGAAGGCGCACGAGCAGGCGATGACCATCGCGAAGAGCGGCGCTTCAGGATTGATGTTGAGGCTTTCGGAAGCTGCTGCCACCACAGGCATCATCGTTGCAGCGAGAGCCGTATTCGACGTGACTTCAGAGACGAAGGTGATCACGGTGGAAATGCCCGTCATGAAGGCGAGGTCGCTCACGCCCTGGAAGACGGAGGCCTGGGCGCCGATGAGGGCCGCGACGCCCGTCGACTGAATCGCCGCCGCCATCGAGAGGCCGCCGCCGAAGAGGAGGAGCACGTCCCAGGCAACCACATCCTTGGCGCTGTTCCAGTCGAGCGCGTGGATGCCGCGCTTGGCGTCAACCGGAATCATGAAGAGAAGGATGCCTGCGCCCATGGCGATGAGTTCGTCGGAGAGGGGCTTCAGGGGCCTTGCGCCGTTGATTTCAAGGCCGCGCAGAACCGGACCGAACATCCAGAGGACAGCTGCGAGCACGAAGATCACGAGAACGATCTTTTCGCCGCGCGAAAGGGGTCCGAGCTTTCTCAGTTCGCCCTTGATCCATTCACGGCCGCCGGGGATGCCTTCCATGTTGACGGGGAAGAGGAAGCGCGTGAGAAGGAAGTAGGTCGCGGGAAGGAGGAGAAGCGTCACGGGAAGCGCCACCTTCATCCAGCCGAGGAAGGAAACCTGCACGTGATAGGTGTCTTCAACGAAGCGCGCGAAGATGCCGTTGGGGGGCGAACCCACGAGGGTCGCCATGCCGCCGATCGAGGCCGCATAGGCAATGGAGAGAAGCACGCAGACGGCGAAATTTCTCTCGTCCTTCGAGATTTCCGGGCTCGTCTGGGTGGAGCGGATGACGCCCATCACGGCCACGGCAATCGGCACCATCATGGCTGCCGTTGCGGAATTGGAAACCCAGGCCGAAAGGAAGGCCGTGGAGATCATGAGACCGAAAATCATCTGCTTCGGCTTCGTGCCGAAGAGCGAAATCGTCACGAGCGCAATGCGCCGGTCAAGGTGCCAGCGATGAATCGCCGCAGCGATGAGGAAGCCGCCGAGGAAGAGGAAGATCGTTCCCGAGGCATAGTGGCGCATCGTGTTGACGGGAGTTGCAATATCCAGAAGCGGATAAAGCAGAATCGGCAGCATCGCCGTCACGGCAATCGGCAGCGCTTCACTGAACCACCAGATGGCCATCAGGGTCGTGACTGCCGCACAGGCCTTGCCGGCGTGGCCGAACTCGACCACCTTGCCTGCCGTATTGACGAAGCTGTCGGGCAGGAGAAAGTAGACGAGGATGGCGAGCACAGGCCCCAGAATAAACGCCCAGATCTTGGTCGAATTCGAAACGGCATCAACCGAGACCGATGAGGTTTGGAGTGGCATGGTTGTCGCTCCTTGATAAAAGTCAAAGGGAGGAAAAATCCTTTACGTGCCATCAGAATATACGCTGGACGCGAGTTCTGCTTTGGGGGAATTGAGGTGCTTTAGGGAGAAAAAGAGGGAAATTGCAGGGGAATGATGTCATTTTCACATTAGCGCATTGATTTCACTGGAGATCCGACAGAGTTAAGTCGTGTGGAGTAAGGTAGTTGCCGTAGCGGATCAATGGGATGCATCCTTCTTCAGGCTTGCTTTTCCGCATAAATAGCTATAGCGTTAACCCTCACAGCATCATGAACGGAAAGGAAAGCGTTTCTTTTCCCGATGCCGGGAGCCGGATCAGCAGATTCTGATTCAAACGCTCCCGGAATTCCCCGCAGACTCGAGCGGGGAACCCAAGCACAATGCCGGGTCCCTCCCGGTCTGTGCGAGTTGCGCCCAATTCCCTGCGGGGGAAACACATCATTATTCGGGCATAGGCAACAGGGGTTCAGAATCTGAACCCATCCGTGATGTCTTGGTCGCCGGAAGGCTTTTCATTCTCTTTGAGTACGCCGTCATTCCCTTCTGAGGGAACAGGCCGCAATGCACCCAAAAGGATTTGAGGCGTTCCGACTGACGGCGAGTGAGGGTGGGAGCGCCCGCGGCGTGCAAAGGAGGCACGCGAATGCTCCGGGCTGGATTTCGTTTCGAATTGCCGCGCCCAGGCAAGGGGCCTGAAGACGGCTAAAGAGGAGCAACGGTCATGGCGACGCATCGTCTCACCATCAAGGGTCAGGTCACAATCCCCAAGGAAATTCGCGATTATCTCGGTCTCGCAGAAGGCAATTCGAGCGTGGATTTCTCCATTGCGCCTGACGGTACAGTTGTTGTTAAAAAAGCAGGCGAAGCGGCTCACGCTTCGAGTCTGCGCACTCGCGCCCAGCGTGCTGCCCGTTCGGTGCAGCAGGCATGTTCGGGCCGCAGCCGCGAAATGAACCGCGGCGGAGTGCTTGCCCTTCTCGCCGGAGGCTTCTGACGGAAGCCTGCGCAAACGGGCGGAAAAAGAATTGAGAAAAGCCCGGACGAGCATGAACTCTTCCGGGCTTTCTTTACGACTCTCTTTCTTTGCGGCTTCAGGATTTCTTCTGGTCTTCCGCTGCTGAAGGCGGCACGAGGCCTTCTTCCTTCGCGAGCTTCTGCGCCGCCTTGTCCTGTTCCTTGAGCGCCTTCTTCAGGGTGGAAGGCTGGAGAACCGGGAAGTTGACGAGCACGAGGAGCCCGTGGGGATCAGCGTCCGCAAGCTCGACGGAGCCGCCGGAGCGCTTCACGATGCGGTCGACGATGGCGAGTCCGAGGCCGGATCCCGTAACGCCCGAGCGCGCAGATTCGCCGCGCTCGAAGGGCCGCATCACGCGGGCGCGCTGGTCTTCCGGGAGTCCCTTACCCTGGTCGGCAACGGCAAGCGTTGCCGTCCTTCCGTCGGGGCTCTTCGTGAGCGTCATCGAGAGCCTCAGAATGCCGTCGTCGCTTCTGCCGTAGCGCTGGGCATTGACGATGAGGTTCTGAATGGCGCGCGAGAGCTCAAGCGGATGCGCCATGACGAAGATGTCGTCGGGGAGCTTTTCCGCCGTGAGTTCCACGGAAGAATCGGTCTCAATGCGGGCATTGTGGATGGCGGCCGTCACGGCTTCGCCGAAATTCACCATCACCTGGTCTTCGTTTGTGCGGCGCGCATAGGCGAGGAACTGGTTGACGATGTTTTCCATCTGCTCGAGGTCGCTCACCATGGCTTCGCGGGAGTCTCCGGGAAGGTCGGCGAGCTCTACCTCGAGGCGAAGACGCGTGATCGGGGTGCGCAGGTCGTGCGAGACGCCGGCGAGAAGGAGCTCGCGGTCGGCTTCCATATGACCGAGATCCTCCACCATGCGGTTGAAGCTCACGTTGACCGCCTGAATTTCAGACGTGCTGGCATCCTCCGGAAGGGGTTCGGGCTTCTTCCCCTGACTGATTTCGCGCGCGAATGCCGAAAGTCTTGCGAGCGGCTGCACGACGTGGCGTGCGAGGAGCGTGGCGCCGAAGAGGGACGCAATGCCCGCTGCGAGCGCCCACCAGAGCCAGGTGGTGCCGTACGGAGGATCGAGCACGTCGTCCTTCGTCTGGAGCCAGTAGGTGTCGCCGTCGATGTCGAAGGTGACCCAGAGGCCGTCGTTGCCGTTGACGCGCGTGGCGAGAATGGTGTCGGGACCGAGCGAGGTCTTCACGAGCTGATCAATGAGCCCGTTGTAGCCTTCGCCTGAAATGCGAAAGATTTTGTCGGTGGGGTCGCGCGGGGAAATAAGAACCCCTTCGCGCGCCGCGAGCGTCTTCAGAAGATCCACGCGGTAGAGGGGATCGGCGGTGACGAGCGCGTACTTGGTGAGATTCACCGTCGAGACGATGTGCTGCGCAACGCCCTGCGAATAAGGGAGTTCGGAGAGCACGCGGAAGCTCTGCAGCCATCCGATCACGGAGAAGAAGAGGAGTCCGCAGAGAAGGAGAAACGTCCGCCAGAAAAGACTCGGACGGCTCGTTTTGAGTTGTGAGATCCAGGACACGGCAGAAGGAGAGAAGAATGAGTTCGGGCTCGGGAGCCGCCGATATCAGAAGAAGGAACAAAAGGCAAAAAGGACGCACGGACTTCTTTTGAGACCGTACGTCCTCTTTTTGTAAACGGGCGTCGTTGAAATGTCAATCAGGCGTGGCCGTCCGGAATGAAGACGTAGCCGAGGCCCCAGACGGTCTGGAGATAGCGGGGCTTCGAGGGATCGGGTTCGAGGAGCTTTCTCAGGCGCGAAACCTGAACGTCGAGCGAGCGGTCGAAGGCTTCGTATTCGCGGCCGCGGGCCATTTCCATGAGCTTGTCGCGCGAGAGCGGCTGGCGCGGATGGCGGGCAAAGGCCTTGAGCACGGCGAATTCGCCGGTGGTGAGCGGAACCACCTCGCCGTTCTTCTTGAGAACGCGCGTGCCGAGGTCGAGCTCGAAGTCGCCGAAGCGGACGACTTCATTCTCGAGCGAGGGCGCGCCCGGCGCGTCCTGACGCGGACGGCGGCGCAGCACCGCGTGAATGCGGGCGAGAAGCTCGCGGGGATTGAAGGGCTTGCCGAGGTAGTCGTCGGCGCCGAGCTCCAGACCCAGAATGCGGTCGACGTCCTCGCCGCGGGCCGTGAGCATGATGATCGGGGTCGTGTCCTTTTCGGAGCGCAGGCGCTTCAGAATGGCAAGACCGTCTTCGCCCGGCATCATGAGGTCGAGAATGAGAACGTCGAAGTGCTCGCGCACCCAGAGACGCTTCATCGCCTCGCCGTTTTCGCTCACAAAGACCGTGAAGCCGTTTTCGCCGAGATACCTGCGCAGAAGATCACGCAGACGGGGGTCATCGTCGACGACAAGAATCTTGGGGGTGCGTTCAACCATTTGTTCGCTCCTGATGGCGAGGAAGGAAGCGGCAGGCGAGCTTCTCGCTGCGGACTTCCCAATGAATTTCGATGCTTCAATTGTTTCACCTTATTCCCCGCTTCGTCACCCTCGGGCAATTCGATGTTACAAATACGCGCTCAAAGATACATGACGGGCAATTTCCGCTGAAATTGCAGCTGAAGTCAGTTTTCTTCAGGGGTAAATGTAAATGCGGCGCTTCATGAGAGTGAACTTTTATCGCTCAATGCGACTTGAAATGACGCTTTGAGCGGCAAGGAAGGCGTTTTTCCTCAGGAAAGCGCGCTCACGAGCGGCAATGTTCTGTCACGGTTTACTAATTCTTGGCGCAAATCGGAGAGATTCCCCCTGATATATTGAAATTCGACAGAGACCCCCGGAGGGGACTCCGCGAGCACCGCGCTTACTCTAGGAAAGCGCCTGCGTCCGGGCTTTCCTCCTTTCTTTGAGACTTTATTTCATGGTTAGTCGTTACTGTTCTCCAGTTCTCGCGCTTGCAGCCTGCCTTGCGGCAGGGCCGGCCTTTGCGGCCGAGCTTACGGATGAGCCGCTCGGTACCGTGGCGGGCGTCCCTCAGGCGAAGGACTGCGGGACTGCGGAGGCGCCTTGCGTGCAGCTCTGGGGCAGCATGTCCGCTGAAGAACGCGCAAGGCTCTGGCCGTTTCTCGATGAGTCCTCAAAGCTCTCCTACTGGCGCGGCATGACGCCCGAAGAGAGAAAGAGCCTCAGAATGTGTCTTTCCGAACGCGACCGCGAAGCCCTTCGCCGGCGCTTCTCGTTCGACGCGAGGAACGGCCGCGAACTCGTTCGCCCGAAGCTCTGCGGCGAAGAGCGCCGCCTGATGCGCGAGCAGATCATGGAAGTGCACATGCAGTTCAGACGCGCGCACGGCGCGCATGACGGCTCGGCGCAGCCCCTGCCGCCTCCCGCCGCCCGCGGACCGCATCATTCGGAACGGTGATTCGCCGCTCCCGACTGAGCGCAGAAAATTCTTCATAAAGAGCCGGATCTTTTCTGAGAAGACCCGGCTTTTTTCGCTCTTTCGCTCTTTCGCCCTCTCGTATAATCTGAACTTCCTATATTTCATGCCGAGAAGAGGCGTCTTTTTTATGTCCGGATCCTTACCTCTGATCCTTGCGCTCGATACCGCGCAGGAAGATTGTGCAGCGGCGCTCCTTAAAGGGACCGAGCTGATCGGCAGTCGGGTGGAGACGGTCGGAAGCCGTCACAGCGAGATCATTCTTCCGATGATCCGCGATCTTCTGAAGGACGCCGGGGTCGAAAAGACGGACTTGAGCCTCATTGCCTTCGGCGCCGGTCCGGGATCCTTTACCGGTCTTCGTGTCGCCTGCGGCGTGGCGCAGGGGCTTGCCTGGGCGCTCGAATGCATGACGGCGCCGGTTTCGAGCCTTGAAGCGCAGGCCGAGTGGCTGAGAGATTCCGAACACCTCCCCGCCGGAGAGGTCATTGCGGTCCTGAACGACGCCCGCATGCATGAATGCTACGGCGGCGTCTGGCGCGTGCCGGAGGATCCTTCGGCACGGCTCGAACTTCTCGCGGGCCCGGAAATCGCGGCGCCCGCGGATGCGGCGGCGTTTCTCGCGCGCTTCGGCGCCGGTCATCTGATCGGGAGCGCCGAACTCGTCTACGGCGACGAAATGGCGCTTTCCGAGACGCTTCATCACACGGCGAGCAGAAGCTCGCGCCCGGAAGCCATCGGCCGCATTGCGGCAATGATGCTTGACGCAGGCGAAGTGGTTCGCCCTGAGCTCGCGGCTCCCGTCTACGTCCGCAACCGCGTCGCGCTCACCATGGCTGAACGCGCCCGCGGCGAGAGGCTTCAATGAAGGGGGAATTCACCGCAATCCGCCCGATGAGGGCGGAGGATGCCCCAGAACTCGCCCGCCTCGAGGCGCTCGTTGAGGCTTCTCCCTGGAGCGAAAGGAATTTTCTCGACTCGCTTCAGGCAGGGCACCTTGGCTACGTCCTCGAAAAAGAGGGCAGGATTGCCGCCTGGTCCGTCGTCATGACGGTGCTCGATGAATCCGAACTCCTCATCATCGGCGTTCGTCCCGACCTGCAGCGGCAGGGGCTCGCCTCCCGTCTCCTTTCCTTCGTGCTCGGCGAGCTTCACGGCAAAACGGTTCTCATGAATCTCGAGGTCCGGGCGGGAAATCTTCCCGCCATCGGGCTCTATAAGCGCTTCGGCTTCCTTCAGACCGGGATCCGTCGCGGATACTATCCGGGAGAAAAAGGAGCGGGCCGCGAGGATGCGCTTCTCATGACCCTTTCGCCGATTCCCGCGGGGAACGACAAGGCCGACGGGAGCGCATCATGAGCTTTACCCGCGAAGACTGCGAACTGATTGAAGCGATGGGGCTCGGCCCCGTCTGGCTTCTGAGAGAAACGGAGGATCCGTTTCTCCCTGAACTCGGCACGCTCGTGAGGGAACTCCGGGAGCCCGCGGCATCCGCTCGTCCTCAGACGGGTGCAGCGGCTCAGAAGCCTGCGGGCGGCGCGCCCGTCAGACCCGCCCCTCGGGCGACTGCGCCTCAGGCGGCTCAGGCGCCTCAGACGCCGGCGGAACCCGTTCAGACCGCGCACATGGGAATGCCCGAGGCGCTTGCGGAACAGATCCGCGCGGCCGGCTGGGAAGAACTCAGAACGCTCGCCAATGCCTGCAGGCTCTGCTCCATGGCGTCGAGCCGTCAGCACGTGGTCTTTTCCGACGGCGATCCGGGTCCCGGTCTCGTCATTGTGGGCGAAGCTCCGGGAGCGGAGGAAGACCTTCAGGGCATACCCTTTGTTGGAAAGTCCGGGCAGCTTCTCACCTCGATGCTCGAGTCCCTAAATATCGTGCGCAAAAAGGACGTCGTCATTCTCAATGTCCTCAAGTGCCGCCCGCCCATGAACCGCAATCCCGAACCCGAGGAAATCACCTGCTGCGGGCATTATCTCGAGCGCCAGCTCGAGATTCTTGCGCCGAAGGTGCTCCTTCTTGCCGGCCGCTTTGCAGTCGGATCGCTTCTGAAGCTCGAGGGGAATTTCTCGATCGGGCGGCAGCGCGGACGCGTTCATCAGGTGACGATCGGAGGGAAAACCGTACCGGCAATCGTCACGTATCACCCGTCCTATCTGCTCCGCTCGCCCCTTGAAAAAGCAAAGTCCTGGGATGATCTGCTCCTTCTCAAGGGCGCCATGCGGGATGCCGGCATACTGCCTCCCGAAAAGGAAAAGCGCTGGAACTAAGCCTCCGGCGGCCGGGCGCAGGGAGCTCGGTGCGGGCATTTTGGTGCAGGATTCTTGAGATATCCTCGCCCGTACGGACTAGGCTTCATGAACATGATTGCGGGGCGTCTTCGCTTTTAGGTGCTCCTACAATGTACAATGTTTACCTTTTAAATTAAAGGATTTATCGGGATCCGAGAGCTCTCCGTGAAGCGCTCCCGGATTCTGCGGTCCTGAGCGAGAGATGTCTGATATTCAAAATAGGGCGGCCGGCCCGGCAGAAAGGAATCCTGTCGAAAGCGCTCCTCAAGCGCAATACGATGAAGCGCTCCGGGCCTGCTCGCGCGAAGCGGCGGCGACCCTCGCGGCAGCCGTCGCCGTGACGGTCTTTTTCTGGGGGACGCTTTATCTCTCAGCCTCAAGCAAGGCGCTTTTCTGGGGCTTCCCGCTCTGGTTCATGATTGCCGTGCCCGGGGGCTACCTCTTTTCCATCGTCGCGGTGGTCTGGATCGTGAGGCGTTATTTCCGGGATATTCCGCTCGACATCACGCCTGATGACGCGGGGGAAGTCAAAGCGAACGAAGGAGCGAAATGATGACGGACACCATGCTCATCTTCATTCCTCTGATCCTTTTCTTCCTCGTTCTCGTCTTCACGATGCTCTGGACGGAGCGTACGCGCAGTCGCAGGTTTGAGGCGGGACGCGCCTTCAGCGGGGAATTTTTTCTGGGAAGCCGTTCTCTCTCGGGATTCGTGCTGGCAATGACCCTTATTGCCACATACGGCTCCGTCTCTTCCTTCGTCTCCGGTCCGGGCATCGCCTGGAAGCTCGGCCTCGGCTGGGTGGTCTTCGCCGCCCCGCAGATCATTGCGGGCTTCTTCATCCTCGGCCTTTTCGGGAAGAAGATGGCGATCGTCTCGCGCGCCTGCGGCGCGATTACGGTGACGGGGCTCATCGACAAGCGCTTCAGAAGCCCGGCACTCTCCGTCATCCTCTCGATTGCGCTCCTCGTCTTCTTCACCGCCATGATGACGGGACAGTTCATCGGTGGCGCGGCCATCTTTTCCGAAGCGGCCGGCATTACGCCTGAAGCGGGGCTCTTTCTCTTCGGCGCGCTCACGGTTTTCTACACCGCCTTCGGCGGCTTCCGGGCGGTTGCCTGGACCGACACGGTCTGCGCAATTCTGATGTTGGTCGGCATGGTGATGCTCGGGAGCTCCGTCATTCACGAGGCCGGAGGCCTTGAGCTCGCAATGGAGCGCGTAGCTGCGGCGGGCTTGAGCGACCCCGCCGCCGGCGCGGCAGCGAGCACGATGCTTACTCCCAATGCGGGCGGGGCGCTGCCGTGGTCGCTTCTCTTTTCGGCCTGGGTGCTCGTCGGCTTCGGCACGGCGGGGCTCCCGCAGTCGGCGGTCCGCTGCATGAGCTACCGGACCTCGGGCGACCTTCACCGCGCGATGATCGTGAGCACGATCGTCTGCGGCGCCCTGATGGTGGGCGTAACCACGATCGGCGTTCTCGCGCGCGGCGTTCCCGGGCTTGAATTGGGCGGCGCCTCAACGGATCATCTGATTCCGCGCCTCATTGCGCAGCACATGACCCCGCTTGAAGCGGGCGTCACGCTGATCGGGCCGCTCGCCGCCACCATGTCGACGGTGAGCTCGCTCCTCATTGCCGCGTCGGCGGCCGTGGTGAAGGATCTCCTCATCGCCATGCGGCCGGAATTTGAAGAGAAATCCCGGGCGCTTCTTCTTTTCTCGCGCGGCACGACGCTCGTCCTCGGCATCGCGGCCATGCTCTTTGCGCTCCACCCCATTGATCTTGTGGCCTGGATCAACATGGGCGCTTTCGGAGGGCTCGAGCTCGCCTTCCTCCTTCCGCTCGCGGGCGGTCTCTACTGGAGGCGCGCAACGGCCGCAGGATGCCTCATTTCGATCGTCGCGGGCTTTGCCGTCTACGCCTGGGCGCTTCTCATGAAGCCCGACCTCGGTGGATTTCATGCGATCGTTCCCGCCTTTGCCGTTGAAGTGCTCGTCTTTGTCGCCGTGAGCCTCGTGACGCGCGACAAGTCGAATCCCGACCTCCGCTATTTCTTCCCGCAGCGTTGAGGAAGATCCGGGCTCTCCGGGATCCTCCATAAGGAAAGAGGCGCATTCCGTCATGGTGATGCGCTTCTTTCCATTGGTCCTTCCGAATTTCTCAGGAGAGCCGGGCTGCCGCCTTCATCTCCTTCACGAATGCGCGAAGGGAAGCGAGCATTTTTCCCTTATCCCCGAGGTTTTCCGCAATGATCTTCGTGACGGCTGACCCCGCAATGGCGCCGTCGGCGCCCGATTTGACCGCGGCCGCGACATGTTCCGGCCGGGAAATGCCGAAGCCGAGAAGAAGAGGCGCGGAGTGCGCAGCACGGAGCGCTTCGACCTCATCGAGCTGCGGCATCTCGGCCGCGCGGTCCGTGCCGGTAATGCCGGTGCGGGAGAGGAGATAGACGTAGCCTTTGGAGCGTTCGGCAACCTTCCTGAGGAGCTCAGGCGACGCCTTCGGAGGGGCAATCGCAACGAGGGAGACGCCGGCGGCCGCGGCGGCCTCATCCCATTCGGGCTCGCGCTCGCGCATCGAGATGGGTACGTCCGGAATCAGCACGGCGTCGGCTCCGGCGGCATGAACGGCCCTGAAGAAGTTGTCGATCCCAGGGGCCGTCACGAGATTCACGTAAAGCATGAGGCTGATGGGGAGCTCCGGGTGCGCCCCGCGGACGCTCTTCACGATCGCAAGGCACTTTTCCGTGGTGGATCCGGCTTCAAGCGCCCGTCCGGCGGAAGCTTCGATCACGGGACCGTCCGCACAGGGATCGGAAAAGGGAATGCCGAGTTCGAGCGCATCGGCGCCGCCCTCAATCAGCGCTTCAATAACCTCGCGCGAGGTTTCGGGATCCGGGTCGCAGAGGTTCACGAAGGGAACGAAGGCGCCTTCGCGGCGGGCGCGAAGCCTTTCAAAGAGTTTCTGAAAACGATTGGGCTCAGTCATTTTGGGTGTATCCGGCAGCAGTTGAGATTTAGGTTTCTTTGGAGAGGCGCCTTATTTGAGAAGCGCTTCGGCGGCATCGGGCGAAAGCTTTCCGTTCGCAAAGAGCCCTTCCTCCTCGAGCCGGGCGCTCACCTGGAAGATGTCCTTGTCGCCGCGTCCGGAGAGATTCACGATGAGCTTCTGCTCCTTCCCGGGATTTTCGCGGGCGAGCTTCAGTGCATAGGCAAGCGCATGGGCGCTTTCCAACGCCGGGATGATGCCTTCGCGGCGCGAGAGCTCAATAAAGGCCGAGAGGGCTTCGCGGTCGGTGGCGCTCACGTACTTTGCGCGCCCCGTTTCCATGAGGTAGGCGTGTTCGGGGCCTACCGACGGGAAGTCGAGGCCGGCCGAGATGGAGAAGGATTCCTCGATCTGCCCTTCAGGCGTCTGCATGTTGTAGGAGCGGGCGCCGAAGAAGATGCCGGGCGTTCCCTTTTCAAGCGTCGCGCCGTGAAAGGCCGTCTCAAGGCCCTTGCCCGCGGGTTCGACGCCGAAGAGCTTCACGTCCCTGAAGGGCACGAAGTCCGTAAAGATGCCGATCGCGTTCGAGCCGCCTCCGACGCAGGCAATGACGGCGTCGGGCAGCCCGCCCTCGAATTCCGCGAACTGTCTGCAGGCCTCCTCGCCGATCACCTTCTGGAATTCGCGCACGATGGTGGGGAAGGGATGCGGACCCGCAGCGGTGCCGAGCATGTAGTGCGTGTCATGGAAGCTCCCGGCCCAGTCGCGAAGCGCCGCGTTGCAGGCTTCCTTCAGGGTGCCGCGGCCGGCCGTCACAGGCACGACCTCTGCGCCCATGAGCTCCATGCGAAAGACATTGGGCTTCTGGCGCTCGACGTCCTTCGCGCCCATGTAGACGCGGCACTTGAAGCCGAGGAGTGCGCAGGCGAGCGCCGTGGCGACGCCGTGCTGGCCCGCGCCCGTTTCCGCAATGATGCGGGTCTTGCCCATCCGGCGGGCGAGGAGCGCCTGGCCGAGCACCTGGTTGGTCTTGTGAGCGCCCCCGTGCATGAGGTCCTCGCGCTTGAGGTAGATCGTCGTCTTTGTTCCCTGCGTGAGGTTGCGGCAGCGCGTAAGCGGCGTCGGGCGGCCGCCGTAGTTGACGAGGAGATCAGCGAGCTCGCGCTGAAAGGCGGGATCCTTCTGAGCTTCAATGAAGGCGTCCTCGAGCTGATCCAGGGCCGGAATCAGAACTTCCGGAACGAACTGACCGCCGAAACGGCCGAAATAGGGGTTGAGCTTCATGGCGAAATCCGTTTGAGAAAAGTTTGCGTAGTAAGTTCTGTTTTTTTTAGCTGCGGATGCCCCGGATGGCGCCGAAGGCGTCGCGAAGCTTCCCGTTGGACTTGATGCCGGGCGCGTCCTCGACGCCGGAATTGAAGTCGAGGCCGAAGAAGTTCTCTCCGAAGGCGTGGGCAGCCTGAGCTGCGTTGGCTTCGGAGAGCCCTCCCGCAATGACGATCCGGGGAATGTCCCGGAAACTGGCGAGGAGCGAAAAATCAAAGGATCTTCCGGTGCCGCCGGTCTGACCGGCAGAAGCGCTGTCGAGCACCGCCCGGTCGATGGTCTGTTCCTTAATCAATTGCCCGATGCGGCGCGCGAGCGAGTCGAGTTGGTCCCGAGAGAGCCCTTCGGGGCTCACGGCAGGAGCGAGCCGGAGCGCCGGGAAGGCTGCATGAAGCGCTCTCAATGCGTCGTCGGAAAGAGCGCCGTGAATCTGCAGGACTTCGGGTTCGAGGGCAGCCGCAATGGCGGAGACCTCGCCCGACTGAGCCGCATCGATGACGGCGGCGATTTCGGCGGAAAGTCCGAGCTCCCGGGCGCTCCGGCGGATCTCCTTCACGAGCCTCCCGGCTTGATCCAGCGTCACCGCGCGCCTTGATCTCGGAGTGAGAATGATGCCGATCGAGGAGGCGCCGGCCTTCAGAGCGTTCAGGGCGTCTTCGGCGCGCGTGATGCCGCAGCACTTTGAGTGACCGTAGAGAAGTTCGCGGACGCCCGTCGAGAGGTCGCCTGCAAGCGAAAGCGCCGACCCGCAGAGAAAGGCGTTGATGGCAGGCGACTCGGCGCGCGCTTTCAGAATGTCGGCGGCATTCCGGTAGCCCGATTCCGCAACGATGACGGGGCTCCCCGGGATCTCTTCGGCAATGGCCGGGGCCCTCCCGAGGTCGACCTCGAGCGTGCGTAGATTGCGGTTGTTGATGCCGATCACGCGGGCGCCGAACTCAGCGGCATGCCGGGCTTCTTCCGGGGTGGAGGCTTCCGTGAGAATTTCGAGCCCGAGCGAGTGAGCGTAGTCCGCGAGCAGCCGGTAGCCCTCGTCCGAGAGGACGGAGAGCATGAGGAGAACGGCATCGGCTCCCGAACGGAAGGCGGCGAGGATCTGCTCCCGGCTCACGATGAAGTCCTTCGCAAGAAGCGGCTTGTCCGTGAGAAGCCGGAGCGCGGCGAGGCGCTCGAAGGAGCCTCCGAAGAACCGGGGCTCCGTGAGGACGGAAACCGCATCGGCATAGCGTCCGTACACATTCGCGTAATCGTTGAGGTCCACGGTCCCGCGCATGAGGCCTTTCGAGGGAGACGCGGCCTTCACTTCGAGCATCATGCGGCTTCCCTCCCGGCGAAGCGCTGCCTCGAAGCACCCGGTGCGCGGCGTTTGGAGGCCCGCTTTCTGAAAGAGCGCCCCGCGCTCGTTCCGGGCTCTGGCTTCTTCGTCAGCCGAGGCGTGAGGGAGCGCATGCGCCCGTTCAGAGGCCGCCGAAACGATGGGCGCAAGAACGGTACCGTCGATTTTTGCGGGGGCGATGAACGGGTTTCTGCGGGCCGCTTCAGCGACGCGACCCGGCAGTGGACGGGAAAAGCGCGCTTCAGTCATCATGCGGCCTTTCGGGCGGAAGCTTCGCCGAGGGCCTTTCGATGGGCTTCGGCAAAAGCCTGGTGGGCTTCGAGGGTTTTCAGGCCGCAGCCGAGCGCGATCCCGTGGCGGGCCATGGCGAGCGCTTCAGGGAGCGTCTTCGCGCGGTGGCCGAGAAGAAGCAGGAGCGAGAGGTTCGCGGCGATGAAGTCCTTCTGCGCTTTGGTGCCGCGGCCAGAGAGGAGCGCGAGCGTGATTTCGGCGTTGTCGGCCGGATCACCGCCCTGAAGGTCTTCGAGCGCATGGGGCTCCACAATGCCGAAATCCTGGGGCGTGAAGCGGCGGCGGATGAGTTCGCCCGATTCCGTGAGTTCGACCGCATCCGTATCGGCGTGGACCGCGACTTCATCGAGGCCGCCCCCGTGAACCACGAAGGCGCGCTTCATGCCGAGCTCGCGAAGCGTCGCGGCGACCGTCTCAAGAAGCGCAGGATCGTAAACGCCGATCAGGGCGTAGTCGGGGCGGGCCGGATTCGTGAGGGGCCCGAGGATGTTGAAAATCGTGCGGGTGCGAAGGCTCGCGCGCACGGGGCCCGCAAAGCGCATGGCCGGGTGGTAGAGCTGCGCAAAGCAGAAGCAGAAGCCCGTGCGGGCAAGGAGTTCGCTGCTTTCGTCCGGGGTCGGGCGGATGTCGACCCCAAGCGCATTCAGAAGGTCGGAAGCGCCGCTCTTTGACGACACGCCGCGGTTGCCGTGCTTCGCGATGTGCAGACCCATGCCGGCCGCAATGAGCGCGGTCGTTGTGGAGACGTTGATGGTCTGAGCGCCGTCGCCGCCGGTGCCGACGATTTCTCCGATCTCGAAGCCGCGGGGACGCGGGAAGCGCGTGGCGGCATTCACCATGGCGTTGGCGGCGCCCTCGATTTCCTCGGGCGTTTCGCCTTTCATCTTGAGGGCGGTGAGGCAGGCGGCGAGCTGCGCGGCATCGAGCTTGCCCTCGAAAATCTGAGCAAAGAGCGCGCGGGCATCCTCACGGGAAAGATTATGGCGGGCGGCGAGGGTTTCAAAATAGGACTGCATGACGGACTCCGAAAGAGATGAAAAAGCAGAAAAAAGGGAGAAAATCGGGGATTAGGGCGAAGGCGGGGCTAACTGCCCATCGGCCATCGGAAACCGGTTTTCGCTTGATGCTTCTGCATGGAGATTCCTTCGGAAGGGATTGGGATTTCGGTCTGCCGCGGAATCTGTCTTTTGGGAGCCCAGGTATGAAAAAAGCCCGCCGGAAGGAGTTCCGCGGGCTTTTTCTCTGAAATGCTTGCTCGAACTTTCAGTTCATGCGCGCACGTGGGGAGAGCACCCGCTCTTTCGAGAGGCGCCACCACCAGTAACCCGTGAAGACGGGAAGCGTGTGCGTGAAGGTGTTCTGCATTTCAGCTGCCAAGGTGAGGATGTTTTCTCTATCGCTCCTCGTTCCTGAACGACGGAGCGTGAAAACATGATTGCTGATGAAGAAAGGTTTCGTCAATAGGGAAAATGAGTTAGACGGGAACGATCGGCTCGAAGTCTTCCCTTTCGGCGTTCCAGATGTTCATGGTCTTCGCCTTCATGTCGTAGTAGAGCGCATGAAGCGAGAGCGCGCCCGATTCCACTTTTTCGCGCAGCCACGCGTAGGAGAGGAGATTCTCGAGCGAAAGAAGCACCGCGCCTTCTTCCGTGCGGCGAGCGAGAAGCTCCGTTTCGCCCGAGGGCTCCTCGCGGCGGATTTCCTCGGCTACCGGATGAGCGAGCATCACCCAGCGCGAGATCCATTTTTCATCGGCGATTTTGTGGGGAAAAAGCGCCCCCTGAATGCCGCCGCAATTGGAGTGCCCCATGACGATGATGTGGTCGACGTCAAGGTGCTTCACGCCGTATTCAACCGCTGCGAGGACGGCATCGGGGTCTCCTGCATCCTGAGCGCCCGGTACGAGCGCCGCAATGCTTCGCACGACGAAAAGGTCGCCCGGGCGGCAGCCCATCAGAATTGCCGGGTCTGCTCTTGAGTCGCAGCAGGCGATGACGAGCGTTTTCGGGTTCTGTCCGTGCGCAAGACGGTCGAAGAACTCGTGTTCCTTGAGAAGATAGGATTCCTTGAAGTTGTGAAAGCCTTCGATTAATTCGTGAAAGTTGACGGACATGACGGCGTTCCTTGGTCCTCTCGGGCGTTTTCTGCTGCGTCCGGAATGATGGGAGAGGAATTATGGCGCCGCCGGAAGGCTTCAGGGCTTCCCGGGAAGCACGATGTCCGGAAGATGAAAGAGGCCGTCCTTCTGAACTTCCTCTTCCGGCTCGAGCCCTTCGAAGAGATCCGGAGCATCCTCCTGGGGATGGAACTTCCCTTCCCTGTAAAGGCGCGCCCAGTCGCGCACCGTATACGCCGGGACGCCCAGCAGGCTTGCGGTGCGCTTGTAGCCGCAGCCTTCGCGAAAGAGCTCAAGCGCCTGCTGCTTGATGTTGGGAAGATACGACGTCCGCTCATGCGGGAGTTCCTGCGGAACGTAGTCGGGCCAGGCCTCGTACTTGGGCTTTTCGGGCTGAGCGGGTTCCGGGGCAATTTCCGGGAAGAGGCCCGCCTCGAATTCGTCCCTCTGTTCCAGAGGACGATCGTCGGGAGAGGTCGGGCGATGAAGCTTGACTCTGGGCATGGCAAAGACCTCGAAGGAAGCGGATCAGAGACGGGAAGTCTCCCGGATCTCACCGCTCGAGAATTCTGACGTCGGAAATCTGGCTGAAGCGCCAGACGACGAAGCTCTTGGTCCTCAGGTCGTACCCGGCAATCGTCTCCTCGTCGGGCGAGATTTCCGCCACCTTGAGGGCGCACGGGCCGTTCGACGTCGTCATGCTGACGATCGTGCCCGGTTCGTCCCAGGCTTCAACGGAGGGGTGAAAGCGCATGGCTTCAAGGATGTCTTCAACGAGATCCGGGGTCATGTATTTGTTTTTCCTTTTTTTTGTGTGGTATTTCTTCGCCGCGTTCTGCCGGCGCTTTTCAATCGGTCGGAAGCGTCCGGCAGGTGAGAGTATGGCTGGAAAATCGCGAATTGGCGAATGTCGTCAGGAAAGAGACGGGAGCGGGAAGGCTTCTGCAAAGTCGAGCACGATGCGGCGGAGATCCTCCGGGAGCAGCGCGAGCGCCTTTTCGCGGATCGCCTGCGGGATTGGATAGCGGCCCGCAGCAATCGAACCCGCAATGGCGGCAATTGTGTCGCAGTCGCCTCCGAGCGCAACCGCCCGGCGGATGGTCTCCTCGTAGCTTCGGCTCTGAAGCGCGATTTCAAGCGCAAGCGGCACGGTGCCACGGCAGGAAAGATCCGTCGGGATGGGCGGCGTGAGGCTCTCGAGTTTCGGTAGAGGACCGAGGCTGCCGAAGCGCTTCTCCCATTCGCTTCGAATGTCGTTTTCGGCCTGATTCGCCCGGAAGGCGTTGATCGCCCAAACGGTAGCGGCCGCACCCATGAGACCTTCCGGGTGTCCGTGGGTTGGGAGCGTTGCTATGCGGGCGAGCTCAAGCGCTTCCGCGGGCGTCCGCGCCGCCCAGGCGCAGGGAGAAATCCGCATGGCGGCGCCGTTTCCGAAGCTCATGGGAGCGGGCGCGTCGTCGCTGAGCACCCAGCGCATGAAGCGCGCGCCGTAGCCGGCGCTTCCATGGTCGCCCGCAACCTTTCTGAGCGTCGGCGCAATAAGACTTTGGAAGCGCTCATGGTCAACCGAGCCATCGGGCGTGCGGGCATCGAGAAGCGCCTTTGCTACGGCGCAGGTGAGAACGGTGTCGTCCGTCGGGAATGCGCCCGGCGGAAAAATGACGAGCGCTTCGGGAGAGCCGCGGAAGTTTGCAAATTCGTAGCGGGATCCGAGGATATCGCCGGCAATAGCGCCGATTAGCGGCATGAGGAAGTTCTCCGGATAAGGAACGGGAGGAATGGGTGACTACTCCCCGTCCAATCCTGCGGATTGGGCGAGGCTTCTCGCTTCCTCGGTCACAACCCGGATGTCTCCGGGATTTACACGACCTCAGCGAGCATTAGGAGAGGACATTTCTCTCCGCAGGACGGGTAGCCCCTCCGCCCTCAATTTTCTAATGCCTTCTGCCCGAATGTTGGCTGCAGCGTTGACGTCGCGGTCATGGTGAGCGCCGCAGTACGGGCAAGTCCATTCGCGCGTCGCCAGATCAAGCTTCTCAAGCTTGAAGCCGCTGCAGGAGCACGTCTTTGAAGAGGGATAGAAAGTATCGATCTGCATGAAGTACTTTCCTTCCCGCTTCATTTTGTAGGCAATCATTCGTAAGAGCTCGCCCCAGGCGGCATCAGCTATTGACTCCGCCAGGCAGTGGTTCTTCAGCATGTTGATGATTCTCAAACTCTCCGCAGCCAGCGCTTGGCTTTCGTTCACGAGTCGCGAAGAGACCTTGTGAAGGTTGTCGTTGCGGGCATTAGCCACGCGCTTATGCGCGCGTGCGAGCCTGCGGCGCGCCTTCTCGCGCCGGCGGCTGCCCTTCTTTGTTCTTGAAAACTGCCGGCTTCTGCGGCGAAGCGCCTTGCGGGCGCGCTTCAGATGCCTCGGGTTGGGTTCCTTACGGCCGTTCGATACCGTAAGAAGATCCTTGATGCCGACATCAATGCCGATGACCTGATCCTCATAGATCTCCTTCAGAGGTTCCTTTTCAGCAAGACCATCCTCCCAGAGCACGGCGGCGTAATAGTCGCCGGCGGCATCGGCTTCAAGCGTGATGCTCTTCACCTTGCCGACCACCTCACGGTGGATCCGGGCCTTGATCGGCTCCATCTTCGGCACCCGCACGTAGTTGGGCCCGACGGAGACGTTGGTGCAGTGATAGCTCGACTGCGGACCTCTGCGGGACTTGTAGTGCGGATAGCCCGCTCTTCTCTCAAAGAAAGCACGGAAGGCCTTGTTGAGATTCCGCACCGTTTCCTGAAGCGCCATTGAATCGTATTCCCTGAGCCATGCGTATTTCTTCGACTTCTTGGCTCTGGCGATGAGCGGCTTGATCTCGTGGATGAGGTTGAGCGATACGCCCCTCGTGCGGTAGTAATGCTTTTTCAGAAAGAGTGCCATGTTCCAGCACTTGCGGACAGCACCCCACTGTGCCCAGAGGAAGGCCTCCTGAGCGGCAGTCGGATAGATGCGGAATTTCGCCGCACGGAGCATGTGGGAGTTAATAAGATTTATTAGTGGATCATAAAATGATCTTATATCAATAGTTAATGCGGAGTCAACGTTGAATTCAATGTTCCATTACTTCAAAATTTAGCGTCACGGCGAAACGAAACTGCATGTGCATTTCACGACGAAATACCGGCGCAAAGTGATGACGCCGAAGGTGCTGGAAAGCGTGCTTGTCTCACTCGGAATTACGGCCGAAGATTTAGGCTGCAGCCAACGGGAGGCGGATCACATACACCTGCTCGTGAGCTACCCTCCGAAGGTGAGCATCAGCGAGATGGTGAGCCGCTTTAAAACGCGTTCGTCTCGGAAGATTCGCGAAGAGTATCCAGGGATTCTTGAAGTCGGCAAAACAGGGCTATTTTGGTCGCGCAGCTACTTCGCTTGTTCAGTAGGCGGAGCTTCCCAGGAAATTCTTAAAAAGTACATTGAGAATCAGACAACCGATTAGCCGCCATTCCTCCCCGCCCCTTCCGGGGCGAGGGCTCCTGGCGGATTTTGCTGAAAGCCATTCTGATGCGGCGGGCGGCAGAAAACGACTTAAGGGAGAGAAGAAAAAGAAAAACCGGCCGTACGCGGAAATGCGGTACGGCCGGCTTCTATCCTCCATCTCCGGCCTCCTCATTGAGGAGGCCGTGAGGGTCGCTGCGACAAATTAATACTTGTCGAAGTACTTCTGGACTTCCTTCCAGTCGCCGGTCTTCGTGAGGCTCAGCTGCAGGAGCACGCGGGCCTTCTGGGGATTCAGCGACTGAGCGGCAACCCAGTGCATCTTCTGGTCGTCGACCTCGGCGTCCTTCGTGGCGGAGCCGGTCGGAACGCGGGAGGCGCGGACCACAACGATGCCGTCCTTGGCGGCCTGTTCGAGCACGGGCCAGATGTCCTTATGGACGTTGCCGTTGCCGACGCCAGCGGAGACGATGCCCTTATAGCCTGCCTTCACGAGCGCTTCGGCCTGATACTTCTCAACGCCGGCATGGTTGTAGACGATGCCGACCTTGGGGAGCGAATCAAGCTTCGTCACGTCGAACGGAGCCGGAAGCTGGGCGCGCAGGCCCACGGCTTCGTAGGTGACCTTGTCGTTGAAGATCCAGCCCACCTTGCCGAAGTTCATGGCCTGGAAGGTTTCGGGCTGCGTGGTGTTCGACTTATAGACGTCGCGGGCGCCGATGACGACGTTGTCCATCGCAACGACGACGCCCTGTTCGGCCGTCTTCGGCTCGGCAGCCGTGATCACAGCCTGATAGAGGTTCCTCGGGCCGTCAGCGGAGAGACCGGTCGACGGAAGCATGGCGCCCACGAGCACGACCGGCTTCTTGCAGCGGTTGGTGAGCTGCAGGAAATAGGCGGTCTCTTCCATCGTGTCGGTGCCGTGCGTGATGACGAAGCCGTCATACTTGCCGCAGTCAGAGGCGAGGGTCTTGGCGAGTTTGAGCCAGACTTCATCGGACATGTCCTGCGAGCCGATCTGCGCAACCTGCACCGGGGTCACATTGGCGACCTTGGCGAGCTGGGGAACAGCCGCCACGAGGTGGTTGACCGACACCTGACCGGCCTTGTAGGCCGAACCCGTGGCCGACTGGCCGGCGCCGGCGATCGTGCCGCCCGTGGCGAGCACGGCGATGTTCGGCAGAGCAAGCGCGGCGGAGGAAGCGGCAGCGAGCGTCAGGGCGAGCAACGAATGCTTAAAGTTCATGTGACAACACTCCTTTTTTGCGTTTAGCGGGTGGTATAGGCTCTGCAAGCCTCTTGATCGGGCTCAGTAGCCTGTCTGGTCTGCTTGAAGGCCTGTGCGGCAGGAAGACATTTCGTATGCCGGAGGGCTCTCCTGCAGATGGCTTCAGTGTATTCATGTGGGACCTGGCTGGAGGGTTTTATGTGCTCTTCTTGATTCAGATTTACCTTTCAGCTTGAGTTAAGGTTTCTACCGATGCGAAGGCATCCGTGCCTGTGGTTGCTGTCCAGTGGTTTATTTTCGAGGCACTCCCGCCGATGTCATCCTTCCGCAAAAATCGCCCCGTAGAATGAAGCGTTCTTCAATTTGAGAAATTTGCGAACAGCATGCAGGAAGAAGCGCTCTACTTTCATCCGGCGCGGGACGAAAACGGCGACCCGGTCCCCGTTTTTTCGCCGACTTCGGGTTCGGCCCCCGGGACGTGGCTCAACCCCGATGAGGCCGCCACGTGGTCCGTCACGCACCCGGGCATCCTCCCGGAGCGTCTCAACGGCATTCCCTTCACGCATGAGGAAATGGGCGAGGACGACTGGCGCGCGCTCATGAAGCGCTGCCGGAAATTTCCGGAGCCGCCCGAACCCGAGAGTCCCAAGCGCCGCACGAGCGGCCTCGTGATCATTGAGCCCGATCAACGCATCTGGCTCGCGCACCCGACCAATCAGTTCGGAGACGTCGAGGCCACCTTCCCGAAGGGGCGGCTCGAACCCGGGCTCTCCCTCGTCGTCAATGCCGTGAAGGAAGGCTGGGAGGAGAGCGGCATCGTGGCCGAGCCCCTCTCCTACCTCTGCGACATTGAGAGGACGAAGACGATCACGCGCTACTACCTCGCGAGGCGCGCTGCCGGGTCGCCGAAGGACGCGGGCTGGGAAAGCCAGGCCGTGAGCCTCGTCCCTCCGCACGAACTCCTTCACTTCCTCAACCGTCCGAACGACCGGAAGGTTCTGCCCTTTATCGCGCTCGCACTGAGGAGCCGCTCCGGACTTTCTCCCGCGGCGCAATGATCGCCGGCAAGCATCTGAATTTTTCGTGAATTCCGACCAATTGTCGACAAAAAACAGCCTATTACGCAAAGGAAATAAGGTGTTTTCCTTATACTCTTTGCGCACCTCCAAAAAAGCAATCCGAAGCGCGGTTTCAGCCTCAAAATCACGCGCTCAGCGCCGATAATGATGAACGGCCCGATATTTCCCCGGGCGTTACGAAAAGAATTTCTAACGGGTTTCTAGTCATGTCTCAAACGATTCTTCAAAGCGTTCCGGTTGGCGAGAAGGTGGGCATTGCCTTCTCGGGCGGTCTTGATACGAGCTGCGCTCTGCGCTGGATGAAGACCAAGGGTGCGCTTCCCTATGCCTATACGGCGAACCTCGCTCAGCCGGATGAAACGGACTATGAGGCCATTCCCCGCCGCGCCATGGAGTACGGCGCCGAGAAGGCCCGTCTCGTCGACTGCCGCGCTCAGCTCGTGAATGAAGGCATCGCCGCGATTCAGTCGGGCGCCTTCCACATTTCCACGGGCGGCCAGCTCTACTTCAACACCACGCCGCTCGGCCGCGCGGTCACGGGCACGATGCTCGTCGCCGCCATGCGCGAGGACGGCGTCAACATCTGGGGCGACGGCTCGACCTACAAGGGCAACGACATCGAGCGCTTCTACCGCTACGGCCTCCTTGCCAATCCGAATCTCAAGATCTACAAGCCCTGGCTTGACGTCACCTTCATCCGCGAACTCGGCGGCCGCGCTGAAATGTCCGCGTTCCTGCAGAAGGAAGGCTTCAGCTACCGCATGTCTGCCGAGAAGGCCTACTCGACCGACTCCAACATGCTCGGCGCCACGCACGAGGCGAAGGATCTCGAGCACCTCAATTCGAGCATGAAGATCGTCGAGCCGATCATGGGCGTTCCCTTCTGGCGCGAAGACTGCAAGATCGAGCCCGAAGTCGTGAAGGTTGCCTTCAAGGACGGCGTCCCGGTCGAAATCAACGGTCAGAAGTTCTCCGACCCGGTCGCGCTCATGATGGAAGCGAACCGCATCGGCGGCCGTCATGGTCTCGGCATGTCCGACCAGATCGAAAACCGCATCATTGAAGCGAAGAGCCGCGGCATCTACGAAGCCCCGGGCATGGCGCTTCTCTTCATCTGCTACGAACGCCTCGTCACCGGCATCCACAATGAGGACACGATCGAGCAGTACCGCACGAACGGCATCCGCCTCGGCCGCTACCTCTACCAGGGCCGCTGGTTCGACAGCCAGGCGATCATGCTGCGCGAAACCGCCATGCGCTGGGTGGCTTCGGCCATCACGGGCGAAGTGACGCTCGAACTCCGCCGCGGCAACGACTACACGATCCTCAACACCGTGAGCCCGAACCTCACCTACGAACCCTCGCGCCTCACGATGGAAAAGGGCGACTCGATGTTCACGGCCGAAGACCGCATCGGCCAGCTCACGATGCGCAACCTCGACATCGTCGACACCCGCGCGAAGCTCGGCATCTACTCGAAGGAAGGCCTCCTTTCGGGCAGCGACATGACGCCGCTCCTCGGCGGCAACAAGTAAGGCGATTCGCCACCGGAAGCGCTCGCCCGGATTTCAGGGAGAGAGCGCTTCTGAGAATCGTTCTTCTTTAAGAGAAACAAAGGGTTACATCATTCTGATGCAGCCCTTTTTTCTTGCCGGTAGAATCGAGACCTTGAAAGACCGCTTTGAAGCGAGAGGGGAAAAGCCCCGAACGCCTCAAAGCGGTTTTGCTCTATCGGGCGCAGATTTTTGGATTCATTCTCATTTTCGAGGCCCTTTGCTGCTTCTTTTTTCGCAGGAGTCATTTCAAAAATGACAGTCGAAAATCAAAAGGGCGCCCTTGCGGTCGCGCAGGTCCAGCCCCTCGAAAATCCCTCGGAATTCTTTACGCACGGCGAAGGCGACAGCCCCCGCACGCACGCTTCGGAAAAGACCCGCGGCTCCGTTCTCGGATTCGCCGTGCTCCTCACGCTCACCTTCTCCGCCGTTGAGCTGCTCGGCGGCTGGTTTGCGAACTCCCTCGCCCTGATCGGCGACGCCGGCCACATGCTCACCGACTCGATGAGCCTCTTCTTTGCGCTCATCGCCAACCGCATTGCGATGAAGGGCGCCGACAAGGTTCACAGCTTCGGCCACGGGCGCGTCGAGGTGATTGCCGCCTTCGTGAACGGCCTCATCATGCTCGGCGTCGTCCTCTGGCTTTTCCTTGAAGCCTTCGAGCGCATCCGCGAGCCGGCGGCCGTTTCGGGCTTCAACGTGATGGCGATTGCACTCACGGGCCTCATCATCAACGTGGGCGTTGCCTGGTCGCTCTCGCGCGACAGGAAGAACGTCAACACCCGTGCGGCGCTCCTTCACGTGATGGGGGACCTCATGGGGTCGGTCGCCGCCATTATTGCGGGCGCCGTAATCTGGCTTGGCGGTCCGGCGATCGTCGACCCGCTTCTTTCCATGTTCGTGGGTGCGCTCCTTCTGCACGCCACCTGGACGATTCTGCGCGACTCCATCCGGATTCTGCTCGACAGCACGCCTGAGAATACGGACTACGACGCCGTCGGCGAATACATCCGCTCAGTGAAGGATGTGGAGGAAGTGCACGATCTCCATGTCTGGACGATTTCCCCGGGGCACGATGCCGTGCAGTGCCATGTGCTCATTACCTCCTACGAGTGCTGGCCGAGGATCCTCCATGAGATCCGAGAGGGCATCAAGGGGCGCTTCGGCATTGATCACGTGACGGTGCAGCCCGAATGGGCCTGCATGACGCCCTGGTGGGTTTGCCCGAAGAACGCCTCATGCGAGGATTCGCAGACTAAAAAGTGTTCCTGCAGCAAGACCGCGTGACGGGGTTATTCCTAGTGGGCATCCGGGGAAGAGGCAAGTGAGGAGAGAGCATAATTTTCAGGTTCTACAAAGATTAAAGCTCCTCTCCTCATGCTCCGACAGATTCTCCTCACCCTTGCGCTTGCAGCGTCGGGACTCTTCCCTGCCGCTCTGAGCGCGGCTCCCGGAGATCTCTCCGTGCTTTCGTCGCCCACTTCGCAGCCGATGATTCTGGGCGAAAAGCACCGCTTTCATTCGGGGCTTCTCAATGAGGAACGCGAATACTGGCTGCGAATTCCGCCTTCCTATGCGCAGAGAACGCTTCCGCAGGAAGTCACGGTCTTCGTCGTGCTGGATGCGGAAAAATACTTCCCCTTCGCGGCAGCCTCAGCCGCCTGGCTTGAGGACCCGCGCGTCTCCGGGCTCGGTCCCTGCGTCGTGGTGGGGGTTGTGAGCGGGAATCCGCTCGAGGACTTCACGCCCACCCCGTCGAACGCCGATGAGGAGGGAAACGTCAATGAAAAAATGAAGCCCCGGGGCGGCGGCGCGGAGGGGTTCTACCACTTTCTCACGACGGAACTGCAGAACGCCATCGAACTCAACCTTCCGCAGCAGCTCAAGGTGAGGCGCCGCATCATCGCGGGCGAAGGCTTGGGTGGCCTCTTCGTTCTCCATGCGCTTCTGCACCACCCGGAGAGCTTTGACGGCTACGCGGTGCTCGACCCCGCCCTCTGGTGGGACAAGGGGGCGCTTCTGCGCCGGGCTCTGAAGGCCGGCGCCCGCACGGCGAAGGACCCGAAGCCCGCTTTCTACGGCACCTTCATCATGGATGACGGCACGCAGTTCGAGCGCACGAATGAAAGCGCATTCCGCAATGAGGCAGTGCCGCTTCTTCAAAAGCAGGGCATCCGCACGGAGATCGTCACCTACGCAGGCATCACGGACGAGAGCATTGCGCCCAAAGTCCTCTACGACGCCCTGAAGGCGCTCTATCCGGCTGAGAACCCGCCGGTCCCGGCTCCCTGAAGTCTTTAAGCGTTTCCGACGCTGTGCAATCTAGGTGCTTTTCCTTAGAATTAAGGCAAAGGCGCTTCATGAGGCGGCATCGGGCCTTTCCCATCACAGGAGCGGCATTCGCGGGTCGCGTTCGCGCTAAGCAAAATGTCCCGTTCGGTTTGCCTCTCCCGCTTATAATCCCGGATTCATCAGTTTCCGTCTTTCCTCTCGGTTGGAACCATGACCAAGTACGTATTTGTCACCGGCGGCGTTGTGTCCTCTCTCGGCAAGGGCATCGCCGCCGCTTCGCTTGCGGCAATCCTCGAATCCCGTGGCCTCAAGGTCACGATGATCAAGCTCGATCCCTACATCAATGTGGACCCGGGCACGATGTCTCCTTTCCAGCACGGCGAGGTGTTCGTGACGGAAGACGGCGCGGAGACCGACCTTGACCTCGGCCACTACGAGCGCTTCATCTCGACGAAGATGCATAAGCCCAACAACTTCACGTCGGGCCAGATCTACGAGAGCGTGCTGCGCAAGGAACGCCGCGGCGAGTATCTCGGCAAGACCGTTCAGGTGATTCCGCACATCACGAACGAAATTCAGGAATTCATTGCCCGCGGCGCGGCGTCCACCTGGGACGGCAAGCCCGATGTGTGCGTCGTCGAAATCGGCGGCACGGTGGGCGACATCGAGTCGCTCCCCTTCGTGGAAGCTGTCCGCCAGATGTCCTTCCGCGTCGGCCGCAACAACACCTGCTTCATTCACCTCACGCTCTGCCCGTGGATTGCGTCGGCCGGCGAACTGAAGACGAAGCCCACGCAGCACTCCGTGCAGAAGCTCCGCGAGGAAGGCGTCTACCCCGACATCCTCCTCTGCCGCGCCGAACGCATGGTTCCGGAAGGCGAGCGCGCGAAGATTTCGCTCTTTGCGAACGTTCCGATGGACTGCGTGATCAGCGTTGCTGACGCCTCGACCATCTACGAAGTGCCCCTCATGCTCCATGCGCAGCACCTCGATGAACTCGTCTGCAAGAAGCTCGGCCTTGAAACCAAGCCCGCCGACCTCTCCGCCTGGCAGAACATCGTCGAGCGCCTCAAGAACCCGAAGCACGAAGTGACGATCGGCATGGTGGGCAAGTACGTCGACTACGCCGACAGCTACAAGTCCCTCAACGAAGCGCTCATCCACGCCGGCATCCACACGGATACCCGCGTGAAGACCCGCCTCATCGACTCGACCAAGATCGAGGAAGAAGGCACCGACCTTCTGAAGGGCCTCGACGGCATCCTCGTTCCGGGCGGCTTCGGCAAGCGCGGCACGGAAGGCATGATCAAGGCGATTGAATACGCCCGCGTCAACAACATTCCCTTCCTCGGCATCTGCCTCGGCATGCAGTGCGCGGTGATTGAATTCGCCCGTCACGTCTGCGGCTTGGGCGGCGCCAATTCGACCGAGCTCGATCCCAACACGCCGCACCCCGTCGTTGCGCTTCTTACCGAATGGAAGGACCGCTCGGGCCAGGTGCAGCGCCGCGACGAGTCCTCGGACCTCGGCGGCACGATGCGCCTCGGCCGTCAGGAAGTTCCGGTTGCCGACGGCACCCTCGGCCACAAGATTTACGGCGACGTCGTTGCCGAACGCCATCGTCACCGCTACGAAGTGAACAACTCCTACGTTGCTCAGTTCGAGGAAAAGGGCATGGTGATCTCCGCCAAGACCCCGGGCGAACATCTCCCGGAAATGATGGAGCTCCCGAATCATCCCTTCTTCTTCGCCGTGCAGTTCCATCCGGAATTCACGTCGAATCCCCGCTTCGGCCATCCGCTCTTCAAGGCCTACATTGAAGCTGCGGTGAAGCATGCCGAAGAAGCGAAGGCCGGCAAGTAAAGGCCTCCCGCAATCAGTACTCTGAAGCGAAGGCGGCCTTTGTCCTCAAGGATGAAGCGCCGCCTTTCACTTCTTCCGGGCGCGAAGTCCCGGATCCCTTTTCTGGAGATTCATCTTGCAGCTCTGTGGTTTTGAGGTCGGCAACCGCCGTCCGTTCTTTCTGATTGCCGGCCCCTGCGTCATCGAGGGCGAACAGATGGCGATCGACATCGCCTGCCGGATGAAGGAAATCACCGGCAGCCTCGGCATCCCGTACATCTTCAAGGCAAGCTACGACAAGGCGAACCGCACGTCCGGGAAGAGCTACCGCGGCCTCGGCATGGAAAAGGGTCTTGAGATTCTGAAGAAGGTCCGCGAGGTCGCGGGCGTTCCCGTTCTCACGGACGTTCACACCGAAGCCGAGGTTCCGGCGGTTGCCGCCGCCGTGGACGTCCTTCAGACGCCCGCCTTCCTCTGCCGCCAGACCGACTTCATCGTCGCCTGCGCGCAGTCGGGAAAGCCCGTCAACATCAAGAAGGGCCAGTTCCTCGCTCCGGGCGACATGGTGAACGTGATCGAGAAGGCGCGCGCGGCTGCGGTCGATGCGGGGCTTGACCCCGACCGCTTCATGTGCTGCGAGAGGGGCGCGAGCTTCGGCTACGGGAACCTCGTTTCCGACATGAGGGGGCTCGCCATCATGCGCGCGACCCATGCTCCCGTCGTCATGGACGCCACGCACTCCGTGCAGCTTCCCGGCGGCAACGGCACTTCCTCGGGCGGTCAGCGCCAGTTTGTTCCGGTGCTTGCGCGCGCGGCCTGCGCGGTGGGCGTTGCGGGCTTCTTCATGGAAACGCACCCCAATCCCGCAAAGGCGCTTTCGGACGGCCCGAACCTCGTGCCGCTCGACCGCATGAAGGAGCTTCTTTCCGAACTCGTCGAGATAGACCGCATCGTGAAGGCGCGTCCCTATCTTGAAGAAAACTTCGCCTGATCTTTCCCCATTTTTCTTCTCCTGCGGGCAATCAATGCGTTGAGCTCCCCCGCAGGGCTTTTCTCTGAGAGGTAAATCAATGAGCGCCATTATCGATGTGATCGGCCGTGAGGTTCTTGACAGCCGCGGCAATCCGACGGTTGAAGCCGAAGTCTGGCTTGAAAGCGGCTGCATCGCCACCGCTGCCGTGCCTTCGGGCGCCTCGACGGGCGTTCGCGAAGCGATTGAGCTGCGCGACGGCGATCCTGCCCGCTATTCGGGCAAGGGCGTCACCAAGGCTGTGGGCAACGTTTCGGGCGAAATCGCCGATGCGGTGATCGGTCTTGAAGCTTCCGACCAGGAATTCATCGACCGCCTGATGATTGACCTTGACGGCACGGAAAACAAGAGCCGTCTCGGCGCCAACGCCATCCTCGCCGTCTCCATGGCCGTCGCCCGCGCGGCTGCTCAGGAAACGGGCCTGCCGCTCTACCGCTATTTCGGCGGCACGGGCGCCGTGACGCTCCCCGTCCCGATGATGAACGTGATCAACGGCGGCGCGCACGCGAACAACAACCTCGACCTGCAGGAATTCATGATCGTTCCGGTGGGCGCCTCGAGCTTCCGCGAAGCGCTTCGCTGCGGCGCGGAAACCTTCCATGCCCTCAAAAAGCTCGTCAACGGCCGCGGCCTCTCGACCGCCGTCGGCGACGAGGGCGGCTTCGCCCCCACGATCGGCTCGCACGAGGAAGCGCTCGACCTGATTCTCGACGCGATCGGCGCCGCCGGCTACGAACCGGGCCGCGACGTCTGCCTCGCGCTCGACTGCGCCTCGTCGGAATTCTTCGACGACGGCCGCTATGTGATGAAGAAGTCCTCGGGCGACGCTTTGACGGCCGACGACTGGATCGGCGTCCTCGCTGACTGGTGCGGCCGCTATCCGATCATCTCGATCGAAGACGGCATGGCCGAAGGCGACTGGGAAGGTTGGGCGAAGCTCACCGCCGCGCTCGGCAATCAGGTTCAGCTCGTGGGCGACGACCTCTTCGTCACGAACCCGAAGATTCTGCGCGAAGGCATCGACCGCGGCATCGCCAACTCGATTCTCATCAAGGTGAATCAGATCGGCACGCTCTCGGAAACCTTCGAAGCCGTCAACATGGCGAAGTCCGCCGCCTATACGGCCGTCATCTCGCACCGCTCGGGCGAAACGGAAGACAGCACCATCGCCGACATCGCCGTGGGCCTCAATGCCGGCCAGATCAAGACGGGCTCGATGAGCCGCTCCGACCGCATGGCGAAGTACAACCAGCTCCTTCGCATTGAGGAGCATCTCGAAGGCGTCGCCTGCTATCCGGGCCGCCGTGCTTTCCACCAGCTTCGCGGCTAAGTTGCTAAGCTAGCGGACACGCTGACGACAAAAAAAGCGGGCGTCCTGCAGAAATGACCCTCAGGGCTTTTCTGCGGCGCCCGTTTTCTATTCCCTCTCTGTCGGATCCTCACGTTTTTTTACCGATGGTTCGCTTCTTCATCTTCATTCTCTTTTTCGGTCTCTGCTTTGCCCAGTACCAGATCTGGGCGGGGAAGGCGAGCTGGGACCATATTGAGGAAATGCGCGAGAGCCTGCGACAGCAGCAGGCCCTGAACGAGGAGCTGCGGAGAAGCAACGAGGCGCTCGCGGCCGAATACGCCTCTCTCGTCTCCAATCAGGACGCGATTGAGGAGCACGCGAGAAACGACCTCAACATGATCCGGCCCAATGAGGTGCTCTTCCGGATCGAAACGACTGAAGAAGCGCAGAAGAAGACGAACGCCATCGAGTCGATGCCAAATGTCGATGCGCCCGATATAAAAGCGGGCTCAAAGCCTACCTTTGAGCCCAAGAAGTCGGATCTCTATCACGCGCCGAAGAACCTGCGGGCGCCGAGGGCCCGCGACCGGCGCGATTAATCCATTCTGCTTCAGGCCTCGTGCGGGCCTGAGGCGTTTGCAAAGAGCGCCTTCACGTCGACGGCGTCGTAGTGCTTTTTGCTTCCGCAGAAGCGGCAGCTGATGTCGATGCCGCCGGTTTCCTCCACGATCGCCATGGCTTCCTTTTCGCCGAGCGAACGCACGATGCCGTCAAAGCGCTCGGGCGAGCACGTGCAGGCGAATTTCGGCGTGGTCTCGAAGGTGACGAGCGGCGACTCTTCCCAGAAGAGGCGGCGGTTGATGTCTTCCGGAGCGAGCGTGAGGAGTTCTTCGCTCTTTACCGTGTCGGCGAACATCTTCACGCGGTTCCAGCCTTCGGGGTCGAAGTCCTTGGGGAGCTTTCCGCCTTCGCCCGGGAGCTTCTGAAGGAAGAGGCCGCCCGCAGCATGCTCGTCGGCGGCGAGCGCAAGCTTCGTTTCCACCTGTTCGGAGCGGTCGAAGTAGTTTTCAAGCGCCTCGGCGAAGGTCTTCCCCTCGAGCGGCACGATGCCCTGATAGGGCGCTTCCTCTGCCGGCCGGTTGGCGCGGTCGAGGATGAAGGCGCAGCGGCCCTTGCCCGTCTGGTTTACGAGGGTCGTCAAATCGGCGTTGGGGTCGATTTCGCCCGCGTCCCCGCGCATCTGAATCATCACGCGGAAGGTGAAGCCCTGGCGGACCTCGGCGAGCGCTCGGCGGATGGGGCCGTCGCCCTCGATCTGAAGCGCAACCGTGCCCTCAAACTGAAGGGCGCCGGCAGAAAGGAGCGCCGCGGCGGCGAGCTCCCCGGCAAAGCGCCTTGCGGCGAGGGGCAGATTCTGATGTTCAACGGCGCGTGCGAGCTCGTCGCCGAGGGTTACCGTTTCACCGCGCACGTTGGCGCGTTCGAAAAGAAGCTTCTGAAGAGCGTCCATTTGAAGTTAAATATCCTAAAAAAGTTTCCTGATGGCCGCGATTCTAGCGGGATCGCCGTCAAAGTAGACTTGAAGAAGCAATACTCTCTTGCGTTTTTCTGCGAGCGGATACAAAACGATGTCAGTAGATCTCCATATGCATTCCAACGCTTCGGACGGGCAGCTCCCTCCGGAAGCCCTGCCGGAGCTCTGCGCTCAGAACGGCGTGAAGCTCATGAGCCTCACCGACCATGACACCATGGCGGGAACAAAGGCTGCGGAGGCTGCGGCGAAGCGCCTCGGAATCGCGTTCATTCCCGGCATTGAATTCTCCACCCTCTGGGGCGGAACGGGCATTCACGTGGTGGGGCTCGGTCTCGATCCGGATAGTCCCGGGATTGCCGGATTCGTCGCGGGCACTCAGATGAAGCGCGTTGAGCGCGGCCGCGCCATGGACGAAAACTTCGCGCGCGTCGGGATTCACGGCGCGCTCGAGGGGGCGCTCCACTATGCGGAGAATTCGACCTCGCTCTCGCGCACGCATTTCGCGCTCTGGCTTCTTGAAAAAGGCCACGTGAAGAACTACCAGGAAGCCTTCGACAAGTACCTCAAGCCCGGGCGCCCGGGCTACGCGCGGGTGGAGTGGCCGGCCACCGTCGACGCGGTGCGCTTCATCCGCGAGGAAGGCGGCGTCGCGGTGCTCGCGCACCCCGGCCGCTATGAATTCTCGGCCGACTGGATGAGCGACCAGCTCCTTGAGGACTTCAAGGCGGCGGGCGGCGAGGCGATTGAGGTCACATCAGGCTCGCAGTCGAGAGCGACCGACATCATCTTTGCGCAGAAGGCGCGAGACATGGGGTTCCTCGCGAGCACGGGGTCGGACTGGCATTCTCCAAGGTCCGCACGCCCCTCTCCCGGCATGCAGCCCGCGCTCCCGAAGGACCTCACGCCCGTCTGGGTGAAGTTCGGCTACCCGCGCGATATGGATTAATCCCGCATTGAGCCGCATTCGGTTTTTCCTTTTTCCCAAAAGAGAAGGGCCGCATTCTTGGGAATGCGGCCCTTCCTTTAAGTGGTTCTCAGCAGAATCTCTGATCAGAAGCGGTCGAGGCCTTCTTCCTTCAGCTGATCCATTTCGTCGAGATTCACATGACGGTTTCTGCGGCGAAGGCGGAAGCGGCGGCGTTCGCCTTCGTTCTCGGGCGCGAGGTCGATCGGCTCGCCGCGCGAGGGCGAGAGGGCGCCGTATTCAGGCGTTTCGCCGACGAGGAACTTCCCTTCGTAGTCCTTAAGCACCTTGGTGACGAGGCCCGAGAGTGCAAGGAGCGCGATCACGTTCGGGATCACCATGATGCCGTTGAAGAAGTCGGCAAGCTCCCAGACGAGGCCCACATGGAGGAAGGAGCCGAGCATGAGGAAGCAGAGGACGAGCACGCGGTAGCTCGGCACCCAGCGAAGACCGAGGAGGTACTTGACGTTCTGTTCGCCGAAGAAGTACCAGCCGACGATCGTCGTGAAGGCGAAGAAGAAGAGGCAGACCGCAACGAAGCCCGGACCGATCGCGCCGAGGCCGTCCGTGAAGGCCTTCTGCGTGAGGGCGATGCCCGTCGTCGAACCGTCGATCGAGCCCGTGACGAGAATGACGAGCGCGGTCATGTTGAGGACGATGAAGGTGTCGAAGAAGAGGCCGACGTAGGCGACGAGGCCCTGCTGGCAGGGGTGCTGCACGCGGGCAAGCGCATGCGCATGCGGGGTCGAACCCATGCCGGCTTCGTTCGAGAAGAGGCCGCGGGCAACGCCGTAGCGGATCGCTTCCTTCAGGCTCGCGCCGATGATGCCGCCCGTCGCGGCGGTCGGGTCAAAGGCGCCCACGAAGATCGCCTTGAAGGCCGGGATGATCATTTCCCAGTTGGCGAAGATGATGGTGAGCGAGCCCACGATGTAGACGACCGCCATCAGGGGAACCATCTTTTCGGCGAAGCTCGCAATGCGGCGCACGCCGCCGATGAAGATGAAGCCCGCGATCGCGAAGACGAAGATGCCCGTCGCCCACTGCGGCACCGAGAAGGCCGTGTAGACGCTGTCGGCGATGGAATTGGCCTGCACCATGTTGCCGATGAAGCCGAGCGCGATGATGATCGAGACGGCGAAGAAGGCGGCAAGAGGCTTGTTGTTGAGGCCGCGGCTGATGTAGAAGGCCGGGCCGCCCATGATCTGGCCGTGAGCATCGCGGGCGCGGAAGACCTGCGCGAGCACGGCTTCGGCGAAGATCGTCGCCATGCCGAAGAAGGCGGCAAGCCACATCCAGAAGATGGCGCCCGGGCCGCCCATGGCGATCGCAGTGGCGACGCCGGCGAGGTTGCCGGTACCCACCTGAGCGGAAATCGCCGTGGCAAGCGACTGGAAGGACGACATGCCGTCCTTGCCGGCTTTGGAGCCGAAAAGCGAGAAGCCGCCGAAGACCTGGCGGAAGGCGTCGCCGAAGCGGCGGACCTGGATGAACCGCAGTTTAATGGTGAGATAAATGCCCGTGCCCACAAGCAGCGGTATCAGGCAGTACATGCCCCAGAGCAGACTGTTGACGCTCTGGACAAGGGTAGTCAGGTTGTCCATTTGCATTTGAAAGATAACTCCTCAGAAACGCGGGCTCTGCCCCTCAAAAAAATGAACGGCTCCGGTGAGGTTTCGGTCCGTTCCGGCAGGCTTGCTTTTTGTTATTGATGGATGAATCACGGCAGTTCGATTCACACCTTGGAAAGCTGTACTAAAAAATCACAGCTGATGTGCGATGCCGGAACACAATTCTATGAGGAGCGATTGCAACAAGTCTTTTCTGCTAATCCCGTGAATAGGGTAGGATGGTCTATATAGATTTATGAAATATATGGAAATTTTATAATCACTGTTTACAGTGGAAAATGTCTGAAAAAGCGGTTTTTTGATAACCCCGGAATGAGCTAGGTGAAATCCCCAGTTGAGCGGTCTAAGATAATCGGCTCTTCAGAACGCTTTTCAAAGGACTTTTGCGCGCTATGGCTCCACGCATCATCCGCTTTCTTATCTGGGTCGCGCTCATTGCATGCGGTTTCTGGATTCTCAACGCCGTCGTGAGCATGATCTGGTACGTATTCCGGTAACTGACCGGTACGAGAGTCCGGGCTACGGCGCGCCGAAGAGGTCCGGAAGAATCTCCGGGAGGCTTTCCGGAGAGGCCGGTTCAATGCCGGCGCGCCTCAGCTTCTTTGCCGCCTTGAAGAGAAGCCTGTCGCGGGTGACGAGCGCCCGGGCTTTCGACGCTTGCGCGAGCGTCAGAAATTTCTGATCCTCGGGGTCGCGGCAGCGCACGCAGATCCCTCCCGCCGCGCTCTCAAGGAGCTCGGGCGACGCAAAGTCGGAGAATTGAGCCGTGTGCCGCAGGATCGCCTCCACTTCCTCTTCTGAGAGGCCGAACTGCGGGCGGGAGAGTACGCCCGCGAGCTCGAGGAAGGCGTCCCGTGAGGCTGCGAGACGAATCTTGCCCGCTTCAATAGCCGTCTTAAGCGGCATTGCCTTCCCGTCCTTCCAGAAGAAGCACTCCATCACGATGTGCGTATCGAGCACGATGTGGGGCGTCCGGAAGCCTTCCACGGGAATTGTTCGGGAAGCGAGTTCGGCTGCGGCGGCGTGAAGACAGGGAGAAATCATGGGAAGACCCGGAAATGAAAAACGGGACAGAGCGGACTTTTAGGTCCGGTGGTCTGTCCCGGTGACGCGCGTTTTCGCTTTTTCAGAAGCGCGCTCTCTGATGGAGCGCGCTTGGCCGCGGAAGGCGCGGATTATTTGGCGAGGAGCTTCGCCACGTGGTCGCGTTCGCTCTCGAGCTCGGCGATCGACTTCTGCATGCGCGCGCGGATGAAGTCGGAGAGCTCAAGACCCTTCACGATTTCATACTTGCCGTTCTTCGTGACGCAGGGGAAGCCGAAGACGAGGCCTTCGGGGACGCCGTAGGAGCCGTCGGACGGCACGCCCATCGTCACCCAGCGCTCGCCCGAGCCCAGCACCCAGTCGCGGATGTGGTCGATCGCGGCAGAGGCGGCGGAAGCTGCGGAGCTCGCGCCGCGGGCTTCAATGATGGCCGAACCGCGCTTCGCGACGGTCGGAATGAGCGTTTCCTCATACCAGGCGCGGTCGATCCCTTCGAGGGCGGGACGGCCGCAGATTTCGGCATGCTCGAGGTCCGGCACCATCGCCGGGGAGTGGTTGCCCCAGACGGCGGGATGCACGATGTCGTTGACGGTCTTCCCGGACTTGGCGGCGATCTGAGCCATCAGACGGTTCTGGTCGAGGCGCAGCATCGAGGTGAAGTTTTCTGCCGGCAGCGACGGCGCGCTCTTCATGGCGATCCAGGCATTGGTGTTGCAGGGGTTGCCGACCACGAGCACCTTGACGTCGCGGCTCGCGGATTCGTTGAGGGCGCGGCCCTGTTCAACGAAGATCGCGGCATTGGCGTCGAGAAGATCCGCGCGTTCCATGCCCTTCGAGCGCGGACGGGCGCCGACGAGGAGCGCGACATCCGCGTCGCGGAAGGCGGTCTTCGGGTCGCTCGAATTGACGACGCCGGCGAGAAGCGGGAAGGCGCAGTCGTCAAGCTCCATCATGACGCCCTTCACGGCCTTCTGGCTGTCGGGATTGTTGCGTTCGAGAAGCTGCAGGATGACGGGCTGGTCAGCGCCGAACATCGCTCCGGAAGCAATGCGGAAAAGGAGGGAGTAGCCGATGTTGCCGGCAGGACCGGTTACAGCAACGCGAATAGGAGTCTTCATTTCAGTTCTCTCTTTTATTAAATGTCCGTCGTCGGGACTTTTGAGTCGCCGCGAAAAAATTTGGCGAGAAGTCTAGCAAAGCACGCGCGTGAAGAAGCAATGAATCGCAAAAGGAAGGCGCCCGAAAGCGGCCTTCTTATGCGCTTCATAGGGATAAGGCTCTCGGATTTGCATTTTTTCGAGAGACGGCGCCTCTCCTCAAACACAATATGTTGCGGAAAAGTGCTTCAGCTACCCCGATTGGTCGATGCCGAACAAACCGAAGGTTTGCTAGTCTTCTCTACATCCGGGATCGGGGACTACGGGCGCGCTTTCCGCGCGGCCCCCGCATCTCTCGATCCTTTCCCAATGATTTGGAGATTCAATAAAAATGGAAAAGAATGTCTTTCTGCGTCTTGCCGAAGAGCGCTACACCACGAAGCACTACAACGGGAAGATGATTCCGCGCGAGCCAGGGCTGACGCACATTAATTTCTAATTTCAGCTGGAATCTTTTGATTTTCAGC
>NZ_CALDXB010000062.1 GCF_937923675.1 uncultured Sutterella sp.
TCGCCAGGCTCCCTATAAACGAAGCCCCTGTTGATTTGATGTCAGCAGGGGCTTTCGCATATTCTGATTCCCAGCCGTTAAAATCGTCTTCTTCAGGTCCGGTCGAGCGGCTACATTCAGCACTACTCCTACACCAAGCATGATCTTCAAGCGTTCATTGATCTCCGAGCTTGCCAATATTGCGGGCGGAGTCTTCACCGTGCTTTTCACGATCGTTCTTGCGGTCGCCATGGTGCGCTTCATTAATCTGGCAGCCGGCGGGAGCGTGGATCATTCCGCGGTGCTGCAGCTCGTCATCTACAACGCCCTGGTGAACCTGCCGCCGCTTCTTGCCGCATCGCTCTTTATTGCGGCTCTGATGACGCTCATGCGCTCCTGGCAGGACAACGAGATGGTGGTCTGGTTCTCTTCGGGCGGGCGCTCGCTTCTCTCCTGGATCGAACCCATGATGCGCTTTGCGCTTCCCGTCGTCATCATGATCGCGCTCCTTTCGATTGTGATTTCGCCCTGGGCGCGATCTGAGACCTATAAGCTCCGCAACCAGTTCACGCAGCGCGAGGACGTGAATGCCATCGCTCCCGGGCGCTTTATTGAGGCGCAGGGTGGAAAGCGGGTCTTCTTTATTGAATCCGCAGGCGAAACGCCCAACGAAGTGGGCCGCGTTTTCATGGCGGAGGCCGGTGTAGGCAAGGAAGCCGTCGTGACGGCTGAAAAAGGGGCAATTGAGATCAACGCCGAGGGCGACCGCTACATTGTTCTTAAAAACGGCAGCCGCATTGAGACCGCGAACGACTCTGCGGCAACCCGGGTCGTCGACTTTCAGGACTACGGCGTGAGGCTCGACATCCGCGTTGACGACGCCTTCCGCTCCACGAGGGCCAATTCGCAGCCGCTCTCGGTGCTTCTCGCGCTTCCGACGCCCGAAAATCAGGCCGAGCTCCTCTGGCGCTTCTCCTGGCCGCTGGCCGCGCTCAATCTCGTGCTCCTCGCGATTCCGCTCTCCTGCACCTCTCCGCGCGCCGGCAGGAGCCTTAATCTCCTCATGGCGGCCCTCATCTTCATTCTTTATCTGAACGGCCTTTCCGTCGCGGAAAGCTGGGTGACGCGCGAGCGGCTCTCGCTCATCTCCGCCCTTGTCCTTCTCAACGGATCCGTCTTCCTGATTGCGGTTCTTCTTTTCGTGAGGCGCATCTGGATGACCCGGTGGCTCCCGAGATGGATGTCCGTCTGGTACTGGAAGCAGCGTCGTTCTGAGGGAGGTCGATAAATGTCAGTCATCTCCCGACAGTTCACGAAGGACATCCTTCTCTCCACCGTATTCGTCCTTGTCATTCTGATTGCGCTTTTTGCGTTCTTCGATCTGATTGGTCAGATGGACGAGGTGGGAAGCAACAAGTACGACCTTGCGACGGCGTTCCTCCTCACCGGGCTCACGCTCCCTTCGCGCGCCTATGAAGTGGCGCCCCTGGCTGTGCTCCTTGCCGCCGTCTACACGATGTCGCGCTGGGCCTCGACCTCGGAATTCACGGTGCTGCGCGCCGCCGGCCTTTCGCCCTGGCGCCTCGCCGCGACCCTCATTCTCCCGGGCGTTCTCCTTGTAGCCGGCACCTATGCCATGGGCGAGGTTGTCGCCCCCTGGGCTCAGCGCTATCAGACGGAAGTCCGTTCAACGGGCGACCAGTCGCTCTCCGCCCGCGGCTACGTGTCTGGGGCCTGGATCCGCGACGTCGCTAAGACGGAAAACGGCGAATCGATCGACCGCTACATCAACATCCGCTCGATCAGCGCGTCGAACCGTTATGCCACCGGCGCCTGGCGAGTCTTCGAATTCGACGATGCTGGAAGGCTCGAGCGCATGATCCGCGCGGATTCCGGACTCTTTCAGCCGGGATTGGGATGGACGCTTTCGGACGTTACCCTGGTGACCTATCCCGTGATGAACGACAGCCGCACGGATCCAAATCAGACGCCGGTAACGAGCGAGAAGCTCTCGCAGTTCCTCTTCCCCTCCACCATTACGCCCGAGATTCTCGGCGTCATGACGACAAAGCCCGACCGCATGGGGATGGCGGATCTTTTGAGCTACATCGAGCACCTCACGTCGGTCAATCAGGATGCGGACCATTTCGTAGCGGTCTTCTGGTCGAAGGCTTTTTATCCCCTCGCGGTCCTCGTGATGCTGGCGATCTCAATGCCCTTTGCGTACATGAACGCGCGCTCGGGCGGGGTCGCGATCAAGATCTTCCTCGGCGTCCTCATCGGCATCGCGTTCTATGCGCTCAACAACCTCTTTTCCTACCTCTCCATCTTCGCCGCAGTGCCGCCGGCGGTAATGGCGGCAGCGCCCTCGGTCATGATGTTCATCCTCTCCGGGGTAATGCTCTGGTGGGTTGAGAAGCGCTGAGCAGGCAGTTTCTGAAAAAACAAAGCGCGGCTTTCCCGAAAGAAGGAAAGCCGCGCTTCGTTGTTTGGGGCGCCGAAGACGCCTTAGCGGCGCTTATTGAGTCTTTGTCTTCCTCTTCGGCTTATGGGCTCTGAGGAACTCCCTCAGAGCCTTACCCGTCGCCGTCTTCTTCGCCGCAATCTCCTTCGGCGTCCCTTCGCCTACGACGCGCCCGCCTTCGGAGCCGCCCTCGGGGCCGAGGTCGATCACCCAGTCGGCGTCCGCCACAACGTCGAGGTTGTGCTCGATGATGACGACGGTGCTTCCGGCATCGACAAGACGCGAGAGCACGTGCATGAGCTTTGCGACGTCGGCCATATGAAGGCCCACCGTCGGCTCATCGAGCACGTAGAGCGTGTGCGGAGAGCGGGCGGAGAAGGTGCCTTCGGGCCGCACGCGCGCGAGCTCGGTCACGAGCTTCAGGCGCTGCGCTTCGCCGCCCGAGAGCGTGGGCGAAGGCTGCCCGAGCGTCAGGTAGCCGAGCCCCACTTCCTGCATGAGCCTGAGGGGATGCGAGATCGCGGGCATGGAGGCGAAGAAGTCGACTGCCTCATCGATTTCCATCGCAAGCACGTCGCCGATCGACTTCTCCTTCCATTCGACGGAGAGCGTTTCCGGGTTGAAGCGCTTCCCGCCGCACGCTTCGCAGAGCACCTTCACGTCGGGAAGGAAATTCATTTCGACCGTTCTCAGACCCTGACCCGCGCATTCGGGGCATGCGCCTTCGGTTTTGTTGAAGGTGAAGCGGCTCGCGCCGTAGCCGCGTGCTTTTGCCTCGTTCGTTGAGGCAAAGAGGTCGCGGATCGGCGTCATCACGCCTGCATAGGTCGCCGGACAGGAACGCGGGTTCTTTCCGATCGGCGTCTGGTCAACTTCGAGAACCCGGCCCACCGCCTCCGTTCCCTTCATGCCGGAGAGGCCGGAGAGCTTTGCCTCCGGGTTCTCAATGCGGCGCTTCAGGTTCTCATAGAGAATTTCCCGGCAGAGCGTTGACTTTCCGGAACCGGAAACGCCCGTGACGACGGTAAGCCGCTTCAGGGGAATGTCGAGCTTCCCGATATCGAGGTTTCTGAAGCGGATGCCTTCGAGCGTGAGGCGCTTGCCTTCCTCGTCGGGGAGGCGCTCAGGGATCCCGGTGTGTTCGATGGGATGGGCAAGGAGCCGCCCTGTCGGGGAGTCGGGATTCCTTTCGAGGTCCTCAACCGTCCCTTCTCCCATGAGGCGGCCGCCGCGCACGCCCGCCCCCGGGCCGATGTCGATCACGTGGTCGGCCCGGCGGATGGTCTCCTCGTCGTGCTCGACGACGAGAAGGGTATTGCCTTTCTTCGTGAGCGACTCAATTGCCGAGAGAAGCATGCCGTTGTCTCTCGGGTGAAGCCCGATCGTCGGTTCGTCGAGCACGTAGCAGACGCCTCTCAGGTTGGTGCCGAGCTGGCTTGCGAGATGAATGCGCTGCGTTTCGCCGCCCGAAAGCGTTGGGGCGCTCCGTTCGAGCGTCAGGTAGTCGAGCCCCACTTCAGCGAGGAAGGCGAGTCTCGAGCGGATCTCCTCGAGCGCATCGTGCGCGATTGCGGCGCTTCGGGAACTAAGCCGCAGTCCCGCAAACCAGCCGGCCGCTTCGCGCGCCGTCATGCGGCAGACCTCCTGAATGGCCTTGCCTTCCCAGCGGACATTGCGGGCGACTTCATTCAAGCGCGCGCCGCCGCAGTCCGGGCAGACGACTTCGGGTTCGTCTTCCGTCCGGGAGAACTCCGTCTCCATCGCCTCGCCCTTCTTCACCGCCCTGCGGATGGCGGCAGTGAGCACGCCGTAGCCCGAGCAGGTCGGACAGGCGCCGGCTTCGGAGTTGTATGAAAAGAGCCTCGGGTCGAGCTCAGGGAGCGACCGGCCGCACTTCGGGCAGGCGCGCTCGAGCGAATAGAAGATGCCGGGGTGCGTAACAGGCGCGCCGGGAGAGACCTGCGAAGCGGGCACGGCCCGCAGCTGCGCGGATTTTTCAAGCGCGAGCGCTGCGCGCACGTCCACCTCAATCATGCGGGGCGGCGCCGTCGTATCCGTGCGGCCGGCGAGCGCCTCGATGGTATGGAGCACGTTTCTCGCGAGCTTCGGGACCGTGGTCTCAATGGACGCGTATTCGCCGTCGACGAGGACGAGCTTCACGCCTTTCTGGCGAAGCCGCAGGAATTCCTTCTCGAAAATGCCTTTTCTTCCCGTGACGATGGGGACGAAAAGCGCGCATTCCTCATCGGGAAACGCTTCGCCGATGCTTTCGGCAATCATGGCGGGCGTCTGCGCTTCGACGGGCACCTGGCAGTTGGGGCAGTATTCGGTGCCGAGCTTCACGTAGATGAGGCGCAGAAAATGATAGAGCTCCGTCATCGTAGCGACCGTGGAGCGCATGCCGCCCCGGGTGGTGCGCTGCTCGATCGCCACCGTCGGCGGAATGCCCCTGACGCTGTCGACGTCGGGTTCGGGCGGCGGCTGGACCATGGAGCGCGCGTAGGCGTTGAGGCTTTCGAGATAGCGCCTCTGGCCTTCGGCAAAGACGATGTCGAAGGCAAGCGTCGATTTGCCGGAGCCCGAGGGGCCGGTGACGACCGTAAAGGCTTCCCGCGGGATGTCGACCGAGAGGTTTCGAAGATTATGTTCGCGCGCGCCCTCAATCACGATGGCGTGCGATTCGCGAAGCGCCTCCCCGGGATTGATTTTGGGCTTCCTCAGGGGCGGGAGATTGAAGAAGCTTTCGCGCGAGGCGTCCTGCGCCTGCGCGCGGCGCCATGCGAGAAGCGCCTCGCCCGTGAGCGTGCCTCTGGCTTCGAGCGCTTCCGGCGTCCCCGTAAAGATCACCTCGCCTCCGGCAAAGCCGCCCTCGGGCCCCATTTCGATGACCCAGTCCGCCGCCCCGATGACGTCGAGATTGTGTTCAATCACGATGACGGTGTGGCCCATGGCGGTTAGCCTGTCGAAGACGTCGACGAGCTTCGCCGTGTCGGCGAAGTGAAGCCCCGTCGTGGGTTCGTCGAATACGAAAACCTTGCCCTTCTGACCGCGCACGGCAGGCACCCCTTCCGCAATGCGCGCGGAAAGCTTGAGGCGCTGCCGTTCGCCGCCGGAGAGGGTCGTCAAGGGCTGGCCGAGCTTCAGGTACCCGAGCCCCGTGAGCTGAAGCACTTTGAGGGGCTTCACGACGGCGGCATGGCGGGAGAAGGCGTCGAGCGCCTCATCGACCGTGAGGTCGAGCACGTCGGAGATGCTGAGCGTCTTTCCGTTGTCGAGCGTCGGCCGGATGCGCAGAATCTTTTCCTGGTAGCGCTTCCCGCCGCAGTCGGGGCAGGGAAGGTAGACATCGGAGAGAAACTGCATCTCGACATGCTCCCAGCCTGTGCCCGCACAGCGGGGGCAGCGGCCGGCGCCGGAATTGAAGGAGAAGTCGCCGGGCTTGAGACCGGCCACGATGGCTTCCGGAGAGGTGCCGAAAAATTCGCGGATCGCAGTGAATGCGCCCACATAGCTCGCGGGATTGCCGCGCGTGGTGCGCCCGAGGGAACTCTGGTCGACGAATTCAATGCCGGCAGGCAGGTCGCCCGATAGCCGGGCGGCTGAGGCGCCCCCCGGCGCGTCGCTCTCCGCGCCGGTCGAAAAGACGACGGCGCCGCCCAGCTTCCTCTCAAGCGCGGGAACAAGCGTATCCGCAATGAGAGAGGATTTGCCCGAACCGGAAACGCCGGCAACGGCAATAAGGCGCCCGAGCGGGAAGCTTGCCGAGACGTCCTTCAGATTGTTGAGGGTCGCGTGGGAAAGCCGGAGTTTCGGCGTTTCATCCGTCACGGGGAGCGCCTTGCGCGTGATGCGCTTTTCGCCCGAGAGATAGGCGCCGGTTTCCGTTTTGGCTGTGAGCACGCCCCTTGTTGAGCCTTCATAGATGATCCGGCCGCCGGCAGCGCCCGCGCCGGGGCCGAGGTCGATGAGGCGCTCGCCCGCGAGCATGACCTGCGGGTCGTGCTCCACGACGACGAGGGTATTCCCCTGAGCCGTGAGGCGCCTCAGGATGCCGTTCACGCGGTCCATGTCGCGGGGGTGAAGGCCGATTGACGGCTCGTCAAGGACGAAAAGCGTATTGACGAGATTGGCGCCGAGCGCGGTCGTGAGGTTGACGCGCTGCACTTCGCCCCCGGAGAGCGTTCTCCCCTGACGGTTCATCGTGAGGTAGCCGAGCCCTACGTCGCAGAGAAAGGTAATGCGCGAGAGGCATTCGCCCAGAATGAGCGCCTCGGCCTCGTCGTGCCTTTCGGCGTTCAGGCGTTCGAGAAAATGCTTCAGCACCGCCGCAGGCATGAGCATGAGCTCATGAAAATTGAAGCCGGGAAGCGCCGCATAGGCTTCCTTCGAAAGCCTGGAGCCCACGGGCTCAGCGCAGATGCCGGCGTCGGGCGCTTCCGCGAGGACGGCTTCCCGGTCTTCCTTCGTGCCGATGCGCCAGGAGAGCGCCTCGGGGCGCAGGCGCGCGCCGCCGCAGGCCGTGCAGGTCCGGTAGGAGCGGTAGCGCGAAAGCATGACCCGCACGTGCATCTTGTAGTTCTTCGTTTCGAGCCATTCGAAGAAGCGCCCGATGCCGTACCACTCGGTCTGCCACTTCCCCGTCCACCCGGGCTCCCCTTCTTCGATGATCCGGCGGTCTTCTTCGGAGAGGTCTTCATAGGGAACATCCGTCGGAATGCCGAGCCTTCGGCAGGCGCGAAGCATGTCGTCCTTGCATTCCGCAAAGGACTTGGTGGAAAAAGGCTTTACGGCGTCTTCGCGGAGGCTTTTCGAGCGGTCGGGGATGACGAGGGAGAGATCGGTCCCGATGACGCGGCCGAAGCCGCGGCAGACCGGACAGGCGCCGACGGGCGAATTGAAGCTGAAGGAAGCGGGCTTCGGGGGCGAGAAGGTGAGGCCGCACTCCGGGCAGGAAAGCCCGTGCTGGTAGCGCGCGAATCTTCTGGGGGCTTCGCCCGGAGTTTCCGTCCAGACGCTGACGCGCCCGTCGCCCCGCTTCAATGCCGCTTCAATCGCCTCAATTGCGCGGCTTCGCTCAACGGTCGACGCGCGGAAGCGGTCGGCGGCAACAACGAGCAGCGTGCCGCCGCTTCTCGCCTCGCGCGCCAGAATGCGCGTGAAGCCCTGGGCGGAGAGACCCGCTTCCGCCGTTTCGAGGGGCAGCGCCTCCGGGACGAAGCGCTCAAAGGCGACGGCCGTTCGGGCGTCCGATTCCCCGCGCGCCGCGAGGCGCCCGAGGATGTCCTCCCACATGGAATCGGGCGAAAAGTCGAGGACGGGAGAGCCGTCATTGGGGCAGAAAGCCTTCGCCTTTCTCGCGAAGAGGAGCTTCAGACGGTCGTTGATCTCCGTCATCGTGCCCACGGTCGAGCGCGAGGTGCGGATGACGGCGTTCTGGTCAATGGCGATCGCGGGCGGCACGCCCTCGATCGACTCCACCTTCGGGCGGTCCATGCGGTCGAGGAACTGGCGCGCATAGGGACTGAAGGTCTCCACGTACCGGCGCTGGCCTTCCGCATAAAGCGTATCGAAGACGAGAGAGCTTTTCCCGGACCCCGAAAGCCCCGTGACGACGGTGAAGCTTCCGACGGGGATGTCGAGATCAAGGTGCTTGAGATTATTCTGCTCGGCGCCGCGGATGCGGATCGCCGGCGCCCTTTCATCCCGGGCGCCGCAGGGCGAATTCTGCTGGGTCATCTGCTTGAAGGAAACTTGTGGCAGCTTTTCAGTCTGAGACCCTAAATCTAGCCCATGGCGCAGCATCCGGGGCGGGCGTTCCGGGGTCTTTCGCAGAGCGTGCTGAAATGCATGAATGTAATAAATTGTAAATACGAAGTAACTAACTCTTGCTTTATCGAAAACACTTCGGCATAATCTCCCTTCTCGATTCAGGGGGGATTAGCTCAGCTGGGAGAGCGCTTGCATGGCATGCAAGAGGTCAGCGGTT
>NZ_CALDXB010000063.1 GCF_937923675.1 uncultured Sutterella sp.
CATCGCAGGAATTGTTACGGCACGGGCTACCGCAGGATTCGCGACGCCATCGTGAAGGAAGACCGCATGGCCCGGAATATGGGCGTTGACGTGCAGGCGAAGCATTCCGGACTGCAGGCGAGGCACTGGAAGATGGCGCTTCAGTCGGCGGCGATCGTCGTCTCAAACTACTGGCGTCTGGCGCAGGCGAACGCCAAATCCGTTATTTTTGCCAAAGAGTGGACGAAGGACCTCAATGATGTGGAGCGCTTCTACATCAACATGATGCTTTCGAAGCTTCGCCCGGAATTCTTCGCGCTTCTCGACGGCAAAAATCCGCACTTTGAAAGGTTCCGGATGGAGGAAATCCGCGATCTGCCGAAGCTCTGCCTGAGGATCCGTCGGACGGTGCGGAGAGCTTTAGGCAGCTTCCCGAGTCCGGGCCGGTCCGTCAACGTCTGGTTCGACCAGTCCTGCTACAAGGTGCAGAACGAAAACGGCGTCGAGTGCGTCTACCTGACGAGCATGACGAAGGGAAAGCGCATCCGCGTTGAACTCAAGGGCATCGGCAAGGTGGGAAGCGTCATTCATCTTCTTTTCAGGGATGACGGGAAGCTTGAGCTCCATGTCATGGAGCCTCTGAAAAAGAAGCCGCTTGAAAATGTGCCGGCCGTTCCCGAGGAAAAGTATTACTCCCGTGCCTTCGACATGGGTCTTACCGAAGTCTTCACGGACGATGAAGGGAATCACTACGGGAAAAACCTCGGGGAGCTTCTCTCGCAGTTTGCGGAGACGCTCAACCGGAAGATTACGGCAAGGAATCGATTACAGTCGCTCGCCCGAAACACGACAAGCAGGCGCAAGCGCCGCAACATCCTGCGCTTCAATCTGGGGAGCGATCGTTTTGAAGCACTCAAAGCCCGGATGAAGGCTCAGATCCGATGCTGCATCAATCATGCCCTGAACGAAATGTTCAGGAAGGCACCGGCTGATGCATACATCGTCGAGGAGCTGAGCGCGAATTTCCTTCAGGATCTAAAACTTCCTAAACGCGTCAAGCGCCTGCTGTCAGGCTGGGTCCGGGGCATCATCGGCGAACGGCTGGCCTTCAAGGCGGCCGAGCGTCAGGTGAAGCTTGTGAAGGTCACGGCCGGGTACTCCTCGCAA
>NZ_CALDXB010000064.1 GCF_937923675.1 uncultured Sutterella sp.
AAACTCTGAAATTTTCAGAATTTACAGGCATTTATTTTATGGAAGTCCCCTAAAGTTACACTTTTTAACCCGTCCACGCAAACCCTAACCGTCTTTCAGCGCTTCGCCCTATTATGGTGCAAATCAAGGGTTAACCATTAATCATAAAACACATTCTCAGATCTTAATTTTCAGAAAAATACGTATTTATTCGTACGCACTCAAAAACCATCAGCGGGCTTCCGGACTACGACCCGATTCCAACCGATTCCCGGCCGAACCGCATTCATCCGTCTGCATGAAGGCCTCTCAGGCGGGCGCGGCGGTGCTTCTCCGCGGCCGGCACCGATACAATTCGGAATACGCCAATCCAAGCGAACCGCTGCCCGGGTTTGCTTTTTTCTTCACGGGCGCGACTGAGCCGGCAGAATCTCAATTTCCTCCGCCACCCGAATACCTCTAAAAAATGAACACCATGTCTCGTCAAGAAGAAGGCCTTGAGCGCATCCGTGATCTGGATGTCCTCTCCACAATTCCCGAGATGCTCGCCCTCCAGGTTGAAAAGCGTCCGACTGCCATTGGCTGGAAGTCCTGGGATGCAAAAAAGAAGGCATGGCGCGACTGGACCTTCCGCGAGGCATACGACGAAGTGGAGCGCTGGCGTCACGCGCTTGCCGGCATGGGCCTTGAACGCGGCGCGCGCGTGGCGATGCTGCTTCCCAACTGCATGGAAGCGGTGCTCTTCGACCAGTCGGTCCTCGCCAACGCCCTCACGCCCGTGCCGCTCCACGCCATCGATACGCCGAAGTCCTCGGCCTACATCCTCAACGACTCGGGCGCCGAGGTTCTCGTCACCAACAAGAAGCTCAAGTGGCGTCAGATCCGCGAATCCGGGGAGCTTCCGAATCTGAAGCTCGTCGTCATCACGGACGATGAATTCTGCGACGATCCGGATGCCGCCATTCCGACGATGTCGCTTGAGACCTGGCTCAAAAAGACGCCTGAGGCGCCGCTTCCCCCGGGACCGCGCTCCACGGACCTTGCCGCCCTCGTCTATACCTCAGGGACGACCGGCAGCCCCAAGGGAGTCATGCTCACCCACCGGAACGTTCTCTCGAATCTCCGGGGCGTTCTGCTGAGCCTTCAGCCCTGGAGCGGCGAAACGCTCCTTTCCTTCCTTCCGCTCTCGCACACCTTCGAGCGCACGGCCTCCTACTATCTCGCCGTGGGCTGCGGGCTCACGCTCGCCTTCAACCGCTCGATTGCAAACCTTGCCGACGATCTGAAGACCATCCGCCCGAGCATTCTGATGTCGGTGCCCCGCGTCTACGACATGATCTACGGGAAGCTGCGCGACGGTCTTGCAAAGCAGCCCAAATACGTGCAGTACCTCTTCGACTGGGCGGTTGAAGTGGGCTGGCGCCGCGTCTGCCGCGAGAACAACCTCCCCGTTGAACCCTCGGGCCGCGCGTGGCTCGATCCCTTGGTCGCCGGGTTCCTCGACCGCAAGGTGGGCAAAAAGCTCCGCGCGGTCTTCGGCGACAACATTCACCTCTACATTTCCGGCGGCGCCGCGCTCAATCCCGCCGTCGCGCGCGTCTTCCTCGCGCTCGGGGTCCCCATTTATCAGGGCTACGGCATGACGGAAACGAGTCCGATCATTGCAGTGAACCGCATCGGCAGCAACCACCCGACCACGGTGGGGCCGAAGCTCGACAATATCGAAGTGCGGCTCTCCCCCGAAGGCGAACTGCAGGTCCGCGGTCCCTCGGTCATGCAGGGCTACTGGCATCGCGAGGACGCGACGAAGGCGATTCTTTCCGACGAAGGGTGGCTCTCCACCGGCGACGTGGCGGAAATCTACGAAGACGGGCACATCCGCATCACGGGCCGCATCAAGGAAATCATCGTTACCTCCTCGGGCGAAAAAGTGCCGCCCGCGGACCTTGAAGCCGCAATTGAATGCGACCGGCTCTTCTCGCAGACGATGGCGGTGGGCGACGACCGTCCCTGTATCGGGCTCGTTGCCGTCGTGAATCCCGATGAATGGAAGCGCCTTGCTGAAAGCCTCGGGCTCGACCCCGAGGATGAAAAGTCGCTCACCTCGCGCGAAGCCACTCAGGCGGCGCTGCGCCGCATCAAGGCCGCTTCGGCGGGCTTCCCCAACTACGGCGTTCCGCGCGTCGTCACGCTTCTGCGCGACCCGTGGACGATTGAAAACGGTCTTCTCACGCCGACGCTCAAGATCAAGCGCGCCCAGATCGTGCGCCGCTACGGCGACAGGATCGACGCCATGTATGAAGCCATTGCTCCGAAGAAGAAGGCCTGACCGCACAAAAAATGCTTGATAGAGATCTTCCGACGGGAAGCCCCGTCACCATTCCACAGTACCTCGCACGCACCGTGCGGGAGATGCCGGAGCGCGAAGCCTTCCGGCAGTTCGACTACGCGGAAAACCGCTGGATTTCCGTCACCTGGCGCGAGTTCTGCCAGTCCGTGATGCGCTGGCGGCGCGCCTTTCATGCGGCGGGACTGCGCCCGGGTGACCGGGCGGCAATGCTCCTCACGAATTCCATCGACGCCGTGACCTTCGATCAGGCGGCGCTCGCGGCCGGCCTCGTGCCGGTTCCGCTTCACGCCATCGATACGCCGGGCTCCTCCTCCTACATCCTCCGCGATTCGGGGAGCCGCATTCTCGTGACGACCTCGAGAGCGCGCTGGAACGCCATTCATGCCGTTTCCGGGAAGCTGCCCGACCTTATGGAGGTTGTCCTCATCAACGACCTCGGAGACGAGGAAGAGGACGGCGTGCGCATCTCGGGACTTGAAACCTGGCTCGCCCGCGGGAACGGCATTCCCGACGACGCCCTGCCCGACGGCCCCAGGGCCGATAGCCTCGCAGGCTTCATCTACACCTCCGGCACCACCGGGCGGCCGAAGGGCGTCATGCTGACCCACGCCAATCTGGTCGCAAACGTGAAGCAGATTTCCGGACGCATTGAGGTCACGCCCGACGACGTCTACCTTTCGTTCCTCCCGTTCTCGCACACGTTTGAACGCACGGTTGCGCACTACGTCGCCCTCGCGCACGGGGCCTCCATGGCCTTCGCCCGCTCGGTCGCCCATATCGAAGCCGACCTTGCGGAAGTACGCCCGACATTGATGTGCACGGTGCCGCGCGTTCTCGAGCGCATCTACCAGAAGCTGCAGCTCGAGCTCTCGAAAGCGTCCGAGCATGATCAGTACATTGCCGCCTGGGCGGCCGAAGCCGGCTGGCGGCGCTTCTGCCGCGAAAACGGCCTTCCCGTGGAGCCTTCGGAGCGAGCTCAGCTCGATGAAACCGTGCTGCCGACCCTTGACGAGGATGTCGGCGTCAAGGTGCGCGCCGTCTTCGGCGGCCGCATGAAGGCGATCTTTGCGGGGGGCGCGAGCCTTTCCGCGACCGTTGCCCGCTACTTCTGCGCGATGGGACTTCCCATTCGCCAGGTCTACGGCCTCACGGAAACGAGTCCCATCATTTCCTTTACCGCTGCAACCATGAACCACCCCGACTGCGTGGGCTGGCCTGTCAGTCAAACGCAGGTGAGGCTCGGAATCAACGACGAGCTGCAGGTCCGCGGTCCCCAGGTCATGCAGGGCTACTGGCAGCGTCCGGCCGATACCGCCCGGGCCTTCACCGAGGACGGGTGGTTCCGCACCGGCGACCAGGCGGATCTCTCCGACGGCGGGCGCGTTCGCATCCGCGGGCGCTTGAAGGAAATCATCGTAACCTCCACGGGCGAAAAGATTGCTCCGGTGGACCTCGAATTCGCCATCCAGAACGACCCGCTTTTCGAGCAGGTCTTCGTCTACGGCGAAAACCGCCCCTTCATCAGCGCGCTCCTCGTCGTGCAGCCCGAGCTCTGGCAGTCGCTCTGCCGGGAAATGGAGCTTGACCCCGAGGATCCCGCCACGCTCACGGACAGAAGCATGACGAGGCTTCTGCTCAAGCGCGTGCGCGCCGCGGCGAAGGACTTCCCTTCCTACGGCATTCCGCGCTCGATTGCCGTCGTGCGCGAACCCTTCACGATTGAGAACGGCCTTCTTACGCCGACCATGAAGCCGCGCAGAAAGGAAATCTTTGCCCGCTGGGGACACCTGATTGAAGCCATCTATGCGGGACACCCCGCAGCCTGATTCCTCAGGTATACGGGAATTTTCTCCGCACAATCGACCTTTCTCACAAGCGCTCCGCACGCCACTTCCGGCATGCGGAGCGTTTTGCTTAAAGGCACGCGAAAAAAACTTTCGGCCGGACCACACGGAGAAGTAAAAAATCATTAGACTGCGTGCGCAAACCAATCTCGGATTTTCCTTCCCCGCCGCTCCGGTGCTTTTACCCGCACAGTCGGCATGCATCAAGAGGGGAGGAACATTCAGCCCGCGGGGAACGCCCGTTCCCTCCCGGCGCAGACTGAATTCAATTACGTGCCGTACTCCGGATTCCGCAGAGCAGAAAGCCTCTGCAGGGTTCGACCGGTGTATTTTTTTTTGCACTCAGAGGTTGTTATGCGACTCCTTCAGACGGCTTACACGTTCGACGACGTTCTGCTCGTTCCCGCCTACTCGGAAATCCTCCCGCGCGACACGCAGCTTCAGACGAAGCTCACCCGCGGTCTTTCGATCAACATTCCGATGGTTTCCGCCGCCATGGACACGGTGACGGAAGCGAAGCTCGCGATCGCCCTCGCTCAGGAAGGCGGCATCGGCTTCATTCACAAGAACATGACCGCCGACCAGCAGGCCGCTGAAGTCGCCAAGGTGAAGCGCCATGAAGCCGGCGTCGTTGCCGAACCGATCACGATCGGCCCCGACATGCTCGTGGGCGACGTGATTGCGCTCGCCCGCGAACACCGCATTTCCGGCCTTCCGGTCGTTGCCGAAGACGGCTCCGTCCTCGGCATGGTCACGAACCGCGACCTGCGCTTTGAAACCCGCATGAGCGTTCCCGTCCGCGAAGTCATGACGCCGCGCGAACGCCTCGTCACGGTTCACGAAGGCGCCTCGCTCGAGGAAGCGAAGGAACTCATGCACCAGCACCGCCTCGAGCGCGTGCTCGTCGTTACGAAGGACTTCCACCTCGCCGGCCTCATGACGGTGAAGGACATCACGAAGGCGACCGACCATCCGTTCGCCGCCAAGGACGCCAAGGGCAAGCTCCTCGCCGGCGCTGCCGTTTCCGTCGGCCAGGGCACGGAAGAACGCGTTGAGAAGCTCGTCGACGCCGGCGTCGACGTGATCGTCGTCGATACGGCTCACGGCCACTCGAAGGGCGTTCTCGACCGCGTCAAGTGGGTGAAGACCCATTACCCGGATCTGCAGGTGATCGGCGGCAACATCGCCACCGGCGAAGCTGCTCTCGCCCTCGTCGAGCACGGCGCTGACGGCGTCAAGGTCGGCATCGGCCCGGGCTCGATCTGCACGACCCGCATCGTGGCCGGCGTCGGCGTTCCCCAGATCACCGCCATCAGCAACGTCGCCGAAGCCCTTCAGGGCACGGACGTTCCCTGCATCGCCGACGGCGGCATCCGCTTCTCGGGCGACATCGCCAAGGCGATCGCCGCGGGCGCGAGCTCCGTCATGATGGGCGGCATGTTCGCCGGCACGGAAGAAGCTCCGGGCGAAGTGATCCTCTACCAGGGCCGCTCCTACAAGTCCTACCGCGGCATGGGCTCGCTCGGCGCCATGGGCAAGGGCTCGGCCGACCGCTACTTCCAGGACAACAACCAGGGCAACATCGACAAGTTCGTGCCGGAAGGCATCGAAGGCATGGTTCCCTACAAGGGATCCATCTCCGCGATCATCTATCAGATGATCGGCGGTCTGCGCTCCTCGATGGGCTACTGCGGCTGCCGCACGATCGAAGAAATGCGCACCCGCGCCCGCTTCGTTCAGATCACCGCCGGCGGCCTGCGTGAATCGCACGTCCACGACGTGAAGATCACGAAGGAAGCCCCGAACTATCGTCAGGCCAACTGATAAAGCCTCAGAACGGGATGCTCCCTCCTGCGGAGCCTCCCGATCCGGAGCAAAAAACGTCAAGGCGCCCGAACCCCCGAAGAAATCCGGGCGCGGGCGCCTTTTCATTTTGTTATAGTCTCGCCCGAATCTTCTTTAAGAGCTCTCTGCATTCCGCCAGGCGCTCTCAGGAAGAGACGAATACTTTTTCCCGAACTGCAGCGTACCCATGCAAACCTCTCACGACCGCATTCTGATTCTCGACTTCGGCAGCCAGGTGACCCAGCTCATCGCCCGCCGCGTGCGCGAAGCCCACGTCTACTGCGAAGTTCATCCGAACGATGTTTCGGCGGACTTCATCCGCGAGTTCGCCCCGAAGGGCATCATTCTCTCGGGCTCGCACATGAGCGCCTATGAGGAAAGCAACGACCAGGCGAGCCAGGCCGTCTTTGAAGCGGGCGTTCCCGTTCTCGGCATCTGCTACGGCATGCAGACGATGGCCCAGCAGCTCGGCGGCAAGGTCGAAAGCGGCACGAAGCGCGAATTCGGCTACGCTGAAGTGCGCGCCCGCAACCACACGAAGCTCCTCGAGGGGATTGAGGACTTCCGCACGGAATCGGGCGAAGGCATGCTGAAGGTCTGGATGTCGCACGGCGACAAGGTCTCTGAGCTTCCTCCCGGGTTCAAGGTGATGTGCTCGACCCCGTCCTGCCCGATCGCCGGCATGTGCGACGAGGAGCGGGGCTTCTACGCCGTGCAGTTCCACCCGGAAGTCACGCATACCGTTCAGGGGCGCCAGATCCTCAACCGCTTCGTTCTCGACATCTGCAAGTGCCGTCCCGACTGGGTGATGGGCAATTACGTTGCCGAAGCCGTTGAAACCATCCGCCGCGAAGTGGGCGACGAGGAAGTGATTCTCGGCCTCTCGGGCGGCGTCGACAGCTCCGTCGCTGCGGCCCTCATTCACCGCGCCATCGGCCGCCGCCTCACCTGCGTCTTCGTCGACAACGGCCTCCTTCGCAAGGGCGAACGCGAACAGGTTCGCGAAACCTTTGAAAAGAACATGGGCCTCAAGCTCATCGTGGTCGATGCCGTCGACCGCTTCATGAATGCGCTCGCGGGCGTCTCCGACCCCGAGCAGAAGCGCAAGATCATCGGCCGCGAATTCGTGAACGTCTTCCAGGCTGAAGCTGAAAAGATCAAGAATGCCCGCTGGCTCGCCCAGGGCACGATTTATCCGGACGTGATTGAATCGGCGGGCGCCAAGACGAAGAAGGCGAAGGTGATCAAGAGCCACCACAATGTGGGCGGCCTTCCCGAGACGCTCCACCTCAAGCTTCTCGAGCCGCTTCGCAGCCTCTTCAAGGACGAAGTGCGCGAACTCGGCATCGAGCTCGGGCTCCCCGCTGAAATGGTCTACCGCCATCCCTTCCCCGGTCCGGGCCTTGGCGTCCGCATCCTGGGTGAAGTGAAGCGCGAATACGCGGATCTTCTGCGCGAAGCCGATGCGATCTTCATCGAGGAACTCCGCAAGGCCGGCCTCTACGACAAGGTGAGCCAGGCGTTCGTCGTCTTCCTCCCCGTCAAGTCCGTGGGCGTCATGGGCGACGGCCGCACCTACGAATGGGTGGTGTCGCTGCGCTCGGTCCAGACCTCCGACTTCATGACGGCCAAGTGGAGCGAGCTCCCCTACGAGCTTCTCGGCACCGTTTCGAACCGCATCATCAACGAAGTCCGCGGCATCAACCGCGTGGTCTACGACGTGAGCGGCAAACCCCCTGCCACGATTGAATGGGAATAACCTCTCCCGGAAATCCTCGTCTTCAGCAGCCTGAGATCCCGCATTTCAGGCTGCTGAGCAGGAAAAAGGCAGTCCGCATCCAGACGGGCTGCCTTTCTTTTTAGTCAGTACACCCTCCTCTGCCGCCGGAATTTCCGGGGAGCTCTGAAAAAATCGGCGCCTTCCCCGGGCAAAGCAGGGAAAGCGCCGATCAGGCTCTGAGATTCTTCAGTTATCAATCAAGCGACCTGATGGTGCCCGAGAGCTGAGCGAGCTTCATTGCAACTTCCGCCGCTTTCTCGAGCGACTTCACGGGAATGCATTCGTAGATTCCGTGGAAGTTCATGCCGCCCGTAAAGACATTCGGGCAGGGAAGACCGCGAACGGAAAGACGCGCGCCGTCCGTGCCGCCGCGAATCGGCTCCTCGATCGGGTCAAGACCCGCCGCGCGATAGGCTTCGCGTGCGATTTCCAGAACCTTGGGCGCCCGGTCGAGGTAGGGACGCATGTTCTGGTAGCTGTCCTTGATTTCGATCCTGGCCTTCGCCTGCGGATAGAGCGCATTCATCTTTTCAACGAGTGCGGCGAGAAGCGCCTTCTTTTCTTCATAGAGCGCCGTGTCGTGGTCGCGGATGAGAATGCGGATCTTCGTCGCAACGACGTTCCCCTGCATCATGTTGGGGTGAAGGAACCCTTCATGACCGGCCGTGCATTCGGGGCTCATCTCTGCGGGGAGCATTTCCATGAATTTCGCCGCGTAGCGCAGCGAATTCACCATCTTGTCCTTTGCCAGACCCGGATGAACGCCCACGCCTTCAATCGTCACGATGGCCGTGCCGCCGTTGAAGTTTTCGCTCTCAAGGGTCCCCACTTCGCCGCCGTCGAACGTGTAAGCATACTGGGCGCCAAAGTGTCCGATGTCGAAGTTTTCCGTGCCGCGAGCCACTTCCTCATCAGGCGTGAAGCCGATCGCGAGGCGCGCATGCGGAATTTCCGGGTGCGCTGCAATTTCAGCGGCCATCGTCATGATGGCAGCGACGCCTGCCTTGTCGTCGGCGCCGAGAAGGGTCGTGCCGTCCGTGAAGATGATGTCTTCGCCGGCGTACTTCGTGATCTCAGGGAAGTCGGCTGCCTTGAAGACAATATTCTTTTCCGCATTGAGAACGACATCTCCGCCCTCATAGCGCAGGATCTGCGGCTTCACGTTTTCGCCTGAGGCGTCAGGCGACGTATCCATATGCGCGATGAAGCCGATCGAGGGACAGGCCTCGCACCCCTTCGAGGCGGGAATTTCAGCGTAGACGACGCCGCCATTGCCCACATGGGCATTTTCGAGACCGAAGGACTTCAATTCCTCAACCAGAGCTTCGGCGAGCTTCAGCTGCTTTGCCGTTGAGGGAGCCGTGCTGCTCTCACGCGCCGACTGCGTATCGAAGCTTACGTAGCGAAGGAATCGCGATTGAACCGTGTCCGTCATGATGATTTTCTTTTGCCTTTGAATGCTGTTTGAAAATTCGTCTTTTCTGAGGAACGAGCGCTTCAGGACCGTCGCGCGTGCTCTTCCGAGCAACTCGAACCGTCAGGGAACGTCACAAAAAAGCCCGGCGCCCCGGAAATCAGTGCGGAGCGCCGGTTTTGTCAGAGAGAAGCGCAGAAGCTTCTATCCGGCTTTAGAAATAGTAAGAGAGGCCCGCAACGGTACTGAGCGACTCAGGCTTCAGCTTCTTGCCGTCGTACTTGTATTCGCCTTCCGTGTAGCCGATGCCCGTATAGACGCGCGTGCTCTTCGAGAGGTTGTACTGGTACCCGAGGCCCGCGAACCAGGCGGTGGCCTTCACCTTTTCGTCGAACTCATCGGTTTCCGCCTTGAGAGCGCCGACGGAGGCGAGTACCTTGCCGCCAGCGAGCGGAGCGTCAAAGCCCACGATGCCGCTGTAGCCCTCGAGTTCATCGAATGCCTTCGTAATGCCCAGCGTCGTCTTCATCGCATCGCTGTTCCAGCCCTGCGTGCTGAGCGCATTGGCATTGCCGAAGCAGTGGGCAGCCGCATAGACGGTCATGAAGCCGAAGTTGTAGTTGCCGCCCAGGGTGACGCGCCACATGTCTTCCGGGTTCTTTGCCTTATGGTCGCCGGTCTCCAGGTTCGAAAGCGTGCCTTCGTTCATGCCTTCATAAAGGAGAACCGTACTGAGGGCGCCCACGGTGTAGGTTGCGCCGATGCCCATGTAGCGGTCGGTGCCGGCCTTGTTTTCATAGTCGTTCGTACCCATCGCATAGGCGGCCGTCACCTGGAAGCCAGCCATATTGGGGCTGCGGTACGTGAGGATGTTGTCGCGGCGGGAGGGATCAATCTTCGCAAAGACGATGCCCTGATTGCCGATATTGCCCATGCCCGTGCCGAAGGGGTTGACGCCGCCCAAGAGATTGAAGCTGCCGCCGTCAGTGCCGAGAATCGCGGAGCGGCCGGCAGAGATCGTGCCGAAGGGGCCGACGAGCTGCAGGGTGGCCTCGCGGTCAAAAATCGTATCGGCCGTGCTCAGGGCGCCCGTATCGGACTTGAAGCCGTTTTCGAGCACGAACTTCACCTGGTAGCCGTTCCCGAGGTCTTCGCTGCCGCGAAGACCGAAGCGGCTCGCTGTGCCGACGCCGGAGTCGAGCGTGAACTTGTCGGTCGCGTGGCCGACGCCCGGATCTGTATGTTCATAGACGAGGCCCGCGTCAATGCGGCCGTAGATCTGAACATCGGCGGCGGAAGCCTGGGAAGCCATGCCGAAAGTGAGGGCGGCAACTGCTGCGGCGAGAGCGATGTTGAGCTGTTTCATCGTTTTGTTTCCTGGATTTCACGGAGATGCCGGGCCTCGAAGAAAAAGCGCCGGATCAGAAATCCATCCAGTTTTTTTCCGGAAGGCGCTTCAAGACAACTCCATTTGGTGGTGGTCAAGAAATCAGGGGATATATTTTGAAATTGACTGCCTTCTTCGTCATTGACCGCGAAAAAAGCGTCTGACGGCCATCCCCGGCATTGCTGCCGGTTCCCCGTATTCACACGTCAGATGCCGAATGTATTTCGGTTTCTAGGTACTTTGCTATACGTGAAAACCAGACTTACTTTGACTGAAAAACTGCCCATTTCTGCCGCACGCAGTCAGGGTTCATCAATTCTTCAGCAGATTCAATGCGATAGCAATTTTTCTTTGATGACGGCGCCTCAGGGCGTTTTCAGGATGGCTGCTGTGCATTTTTCTCACACCAACAAAAAAGGACGCCTAGCGGCGTCCTTTTTCAGGTGCTCGAACGGAAAACCGGGAATTACTTCATCGCGCCCGGAAGAATCAGCGCACGAACGTCAACCTTCTTTTCCATCATGCCGTTTTCAAGGAGGAAGGCCTGATCGGTTTCAAGGCTCTTTACGTCAGCTTCAGTGAGAACGTCGTAAAAGCCCGACCAGTCGTAGAGCTTCTCGGCATCAGCCATGCTGATCCCCTGCTCCTTCGCACCCATGGCAAGGGCCTCAGCCTTATGGGCCTTGATCCAGGCGAGCGCGGCGCGGTTCGTTGCCACGACCTTCTCATAAGCTTCCGGATACTGTTCAACGAATGCGCGGCGAACCGTCATGACGAGGTTCGGCGAAACGTAGCCTTCGCAGGTGGCAATCGTCTTCGCGCCCGCGGCATTGGCCTTGATGATGAGGCCGGCAGCGACGAGACCCGCATCAACCTGCCCGGAGACGACCGCAGTCATGGCCTTGCCCGGATCCATGTTGACGAAGTCGACGTCCGAGATCTTCATGCCTTCCTTCAAAAGCGCGGCAACGAGGAGCTGATGGAGCACCGTGCCCTTGGGACCGGCGACCTTCTTGCCCTTCAGATCCTTCACGGAATAATTCGTGCCGGGCTTGCCGATGAGCGCAAAGATCTTCTGCGGGTGAGCGACGCCCGAGGCAATGGCGATCGGGTTCCCGGCGCCGGCAGCCATCAGGACGCTTGCCGTATTCATCACGGCGGAGAAGTCGAGGTCGCCCGAAGCCATCGCCTGGCCCTGAACGGCGCCCGAATTGATGACGCGCCACTTGATCGAGACGCCGTCAGCCTTAAAGGCATCCTCGAGCATGCCGCGCTCCTTCATCACAATGTTCTGAAGGTTGAAGGGCGACTTCACGTAGGTAATGGAGATGCTCTCGGGCATCGTGGCGGCGGAGAGCGCCGTGCTGAGCGTAATGGCGAGCGCGGCGATAAAGGACTTGAATTTCATTTTGTGCCTGAAGCCAAAAAATATCTGAAGAGCGCACGAAAAAGCGGCGCCAATACGTAACTGGAGCCGCTTTTCCGCGCAGCCGCTTCTCAATGAGAATTGTCCTCAATTCTAGATTCGTCCCGCGCTACCGGCGCATCAGGATCGAAAGGATTTCCTCTTCGAGCCTCGCCACGCCCGGAGAGGAGAGTCTTCTCGGACGCGGGAGGTCGATCGAGAAAATTTCAGGCGCCTGGGTCGATTCGAGAATCACGGCAGAGTCGGCCATCCGGACGGCTTCGCGCACATCGTGCGTAATCATGAGAACCGTCATGCGGCGCCTCGAGAAGACTTCGATCGATTCATCCTGGAGCTCCTCGCGGGTGAGCGCATCTAGAGCGCCGAAGGGTTCATCCATCAGAAGCACTTCCGGATCCGCCGCCAGGGCGCGTGCGAACCCCACGCGCTGCTGCTGGCCGCCCGAAAGTTCTCCGGGAAAGCTTTCCGCCCGACTCGAGAGACCAACAAGGGCGAGCGCTTCCGAGACCCTCGGGTCATGGAGCGCACTCTCCCCGCATTCGGGGATGAGCGAGAGCGCGACATTCTCCCTTACGGTCTTCCAGGGAAGGAGCAGCGGTTCCTGAAAAACCATCGAGAGCCGCGGGGCGTCGTTCCCGCCCGTAAAGCGGATGGATCCGCTCTTCTTTTCGATAAGCTTTGAAATCGCCTTGATGAGGGTCGTCTTTCCGCAGCCGGAACGACCGAGGATCGCCGTCACTTTTCCTCCCGGAAGAGAGAGCGTGAGGTTTGAAACGGGAGGCTTCGCGAGTCCAGGATAGCTCACGGTCAGATCCCTGATTTCAATACCGGGAAGCGCTTCAGGGGGCTGCCTGAGCGCATCAGCCGTCCGCTTCGGCTCATGACCTTCCGGCGCCTTTTCATCATCAGACGCCGCAGCTTTGCTCGAGGATGTCCAGGGCGCCGCACGCTCGGCCGCAATCCGGAAAAGCTTGTCGCAGATGATGCCGAGAACGGCAATCGTCAGGATGCCCACCATCACGACGTCGGTTCTGGCAAGCGCCGACGCGTCCTCTATCAGGTAGCCGAGGCCTGATGCGGCGGCAATGAGTTCCGAACCGACGAGCGCGCGCCAGGCGTAGCCGAAGCCGAGCCTCAGGCCCGTGATGATCCCGGGCGAGGCACCCGGAATGAGAATGTGGCGCGCGGCTTCCCTTTCCGAAAGACCGAAGATACGGGCGAGATCGCGGTAGTCGTTCCTCGCTTTCGAAAGCGCCGTCAGCGCCGAGAGATAAATCGGAAAGAAGCTCGCAAGAACAACGATGGCAAGCTTCGGCGCCTCATCGATCCCGAGCCAGAGAATAAGAAGCGGAACAAGGGAGAGCGGCGGAATAACCCTCAGCGCCTCGAGCGTGAGGGAAAGAAAGTCGTTGAGCCGCTCGGACCGCGACACAAGAAGCGCGAGCGTGAGCGCAATTGAAGCCGAAATCAGAAAGCCCGAAAAGACCCGCAGCATGGAGGTTGCCGCGTGGTGAAGGAGCTCCCCGGAGGCGAGGAGCGCCGTGAAGCGCTCCGCCACGGCTCCCGGCCCCGGGAGCAGAAGCGCCGGAACGCTTCCGGTTTCGGCAATTCCCCACCAGAAGAGAAGAAGCAGGACGGGAAGCACGAAGGAAAGAAGCTTCTTGGTCATCAGCGAAGGGAAAAAGAAAATGCAGCCGGGAGAAAATGCGTGAACGGGCGCCGGCAGCTGACGTCCGGCGCCCGTTCACTATTCTGGGCTCAAAATTTCCTCAGCTCCAGTCATCAGGCGAGGAAGATCATGTCCATGATGAAGAAGGTGGGGAAGAGAATCAGCACCGACCAGGCCATGTAGCCGAAGAAGGACGGCATCTTGATGCCGCGTTCGTTGCAGATTGCCACCGTCATGAAGTTGGGGGCATTGCCGATGTAGGTAACCGCACCCATGAAGACAGAGCCCATGGAGATGGCCATCAGCGTATGCGCATCCTCGTTCATGAGCACCGTCGGATCGCCGCCCGCAAGGTTGAAGAAGGCGAGGTACGTGGGCGCATTGTCGAGGAACGCGGAGAGCATGCCCGTGAGCCAGAAGAAGACCGTGTTGTTGAAGGTCCCGTCGGCGTTCGTGACAAGGGCAACGAGGGACGCAAAGGCGCCCTCATGGCCCGCGCGGAGCATCTCCAGCACCGGCACGATGCAGCAGAAGATGCCGAAGAAGAGCTTGCCGACCTCGAGAATCGGATCCCACGAGAAGTGGTTGGCTTCGCGCGTAGCCTTCGAGGTAAGAACGAGCGAGAGCGCGGCAATCACGATGAAGAGGCCGTCGCGGCAGAGGGATTCGAGCGCGAAGTGAACGCCGAGAATCGTAATCTCAACGCCCGACTTCCAGAAGCCCGACATCAGAACCGCACCGATGATGCAGGCGAGAAGCGGAATGTTGACGAGGCCCTCGAGCGCAAACTTCGTCGTCGGATCCTTCGGCTTGAAGCCGTCGGCCAAGTCCTTCCTGTACATGATCGTGTCGATCACGTGATGGATGGCGAGAAGAATCAGGCAGCAGAGAAGCCAGGGGAGGATGACGTGTTCGGTCGTCCAGAAGAAGGAAACGCCCTTCAGGAAGCCGAGGAAGAGCGGCGGGTCGCCGAGCGGCGTCAGCGCGCCGCCCACATTGGCGACGAGGAAGATGAAGAAGATGAAGGTGCTGATCGAACGCTTTCTGCCTTCATTGGCATGAATGAGCGGACGAATGAGAAGCATCGCGGCGCCCGTCGTACCCATGAAGTTCGCGAGCACGGCACCGAGCGCGAGGAAGCACGTGTTGACGATCGGGCGGCCGACGAAGGACCCCTTCACGTGAATGCCGCCAGCCACAATGAAGAGCGACCCCACGAAGATGATGAAGGGCACGTAGTCCGCGAGGAGCACGTGGATGATGGAATTGATGCCCGTCGAAAAGTCAATGAGAAGGCAGAGCGGCACGGCGCAGCAGAGCGCCCAGAAGACGGCGACCTTGCCGAAATTCGCGTGCCAGAAATGCGGCAGGAAAAGCGGCATGAGCGCAATCGAAAGCAGAATGCCTGCAAACGGAATGGCCCAGCCGAGCCCGAGAGCGCTGCCGTCAAGGGAAGCGGCGCTCGCCGGCAGGGCGGCGGAAAGAAAGGCGAGCGCTGCAAGCGCACGGGCGGGGAAGAGAGACGTCACGAGGAACTCCCGGCTTTAGGCTTTATGTTTTGTTTTTGTGGCCGGCCTTCGGGAAAAAACACCGTCATGGGCGGGCGTCCGGAAAAGAAGGCCAGTCGAAGGACATTGCCGAAATATGTAAAGCAAGAGACGAGCCTCACGATTGCAGCATATCCCGCGCTTAACCTTACACCGAAAACCGGGCGCAAGGCTTCCCTTCGCCCGGTTTATATGGTTGAAAACCCCCCGTCTAATGCTTTGGGACTATCTCTTTTGTTGGGGTTCGTCGAGGCGGAAAACCTGGCGGAGATATTTGAGATAGCTTTCGTCCTCGCACATGCCTTTTTCGGGCGAATCGGAAATCTTGGCGACGGGCTGGCCGTTGCACTCGATCATCTTGATGACGACGTTCAGAGCCTGCGGGCCGCGGTCGTTCATGAGATTGGTGCCGATGCCGAAGCCCAAGCCCACGCGGCCGTGAAAGCGCCGCCAGAGTTCAAGAATGCGCGGCACCGTGAGGCCGTCGGAAAAGATGAGGCACTTCGTTCTCGGATCGCACTTGTTGGCCGCCCAGTGCTCGATCATGCGCTCTCCCCAGACGAAGGGATCGCCCGAATCATGGCGGGCGCCGTCAAAGAGCTTGCAGAAATACATGTCGAAGTCCTCGAGGAAGGGCTTCATGCCGTACACGTCCGAGAGCGCAATCCCGAGGTCGCCCCGGTATTCCTTCGCCCACTGCTCGAACCCGAAGACCTGGCTGTCGCGAAGCCTCGGCCCCAGCGCCTGACAGGCCTGAAGGTATTCGTGCGCCATGGTGCCCAGGGGCGTGAGGCCCAGCTCCCTGGCAAAGAGCACGTTCGACGTGCCCGAGAGCCTGCTTCCGAGCCGGTCCTTAAGCGCCTCGACCACCTTTCTCTGCCAGGCGCGCGAAAAGCGCCGGCGCGTGCCGTAGTCCGAAATGCGAAGCCCCTCGGCGTCGGGTTCATTGAGAAGGAGATGAATCTTGTCGTTGAGCCTCCTCCAGCCCTCGGCTTCGGAGAGGTCGGGGAAGGTTCTGCGGAAATAGACCTCGTTCACGATGGCGAGCACCGGGATCTCAAAGAGAATGGTATGAAGCCACGGTCCGCGGACATGAATGTCGATGCCGCCGGGACGCGTCGGATCAGCCTTCACCTCAATGTATTTTCTCTTCAGGTGAAAGAGACTCAGGAATTCAATGAAGTCGGGCTTCATGAACCGGAGGCTTCCGAGATACGCGAGCTCGTCTTCGGTGAAGTAGAGCCCGCAGAGATAGTCGATCTCCGCATTGATCTCATCCACGAAGGGCGCAAGGTCCACTCCTGGCGTGCGGCACTTGAATCGGTACTGCACTTCTGCAGCCGGAAACTGATGCAGCACGCACTGCTGCATCGTGAACTTGTAGAGATCCGTGTCGAGAAGCGACTCGATAATCATGCCTTAGCCTCCGTGGGCTTTCTGTATCTGATCCTGACAGTTTAGCTTCTGCCCGCCGGCATACAGAAAAACCCAGATCCTTTTCAAGAGAAAAAGATGAGTTCCGGAGAAAAAAAAGCAATTTTTCAGGCAGCGCCCGGGCCTCCCGGCATTCCTCAGGGAACGGCGACCGGAATCAGAACGACATCGGCGGAGCGCATGCCGATTGCTTCCGGAAAAGGAAGAAGCGTTGAAAGCGGCTTTCCTTCCTTCATCCTCATCTCGAGCACCTCTCTGATCCCGGCACTCATGGCGCGCTTCACGTCCTCAAGGTCTTCGCCCATGAAGGAAAGCGACGGCGTATTGCAGGTGAGAATATAGGCGCCGCTCCCGATGACCCGGAGCAGATCGCAGGGATAAACCAATTCGGCGTCCCCTTCCGGCTCAACGCGGGCAAGCCTCCAGTCGTGAAAGCTCTCCGGCATGGGAACGCATTCGAGGGGCATCGGCCCGGGTTCAGATTCCCCGGCTTCACGGAGGCGCTCAAGCCTGCCCGCAAGCGCTTCACGAAGTTCGCTGAGAAGCTCTTCCGGCGTTGCAGCCTCCGCCTCAAGCTTCTCGAAATCCGGCGCAAATCCGCGCCAGAGGCCATTTTCCGACGCCATTTCAATAAGGACAGGAAACTTCATTGTTGTTGATCTTCTCTTTCAGTGTCCGAAATGCACGCCTCCCCCTTAGAAGCGTGCCCGTTGAATACGGGAAAAATTCTGAAGAACCCTGCGTCAGAAAACGGCTCAGAAAAACGATCAGACCCGGAAACCTGATTCCCGGGCCCGATCTCTCATGACGCGTCAGAGGAGGCCTGCCGCCCGAAGCTGCCTCACGGCTTCCTTCCAGCGCTCCGTGCTTCTCAGGGCCTCAAGCCCGAGGGGAGTTCCCGGATCAGGGAGAAGCCCGGCCAGGCGCTCGGAGAAGCGCTCAGGCCGCTCCCAGTCGAGATCGCGAAGAATCTCATCGACCTCATCGGGGTGATTGCAGTGAAGCACCATGTCGCAGCCTGCCGAAAGCGCCCTACGGGCCCGGTCAGCCACGGATTCAGAGCTTCCGGCGCCCTTCATGGAAAGGTCGTCCGAGAAGACGAGTCCCGTGAAGCCGATCTCGCCGCGCAGAATTTCCTTCAGAAGCGTCGGCGAGAAGGTGGCAGTTTCGCCGCCAAATCCCTCATAGGCAACGTGCGCCGTCATGAGAGAGGAGAGTTCTGAGGCGAGTCCCCGATAGACATCAAGGTCCGAAAGCACTTCTTCCCTCGGGCGCTCGTCCGTGGGGAGCGCCACGTGGCTATCGGCTTCCGCCCAGCCGTGTCCCGGAAAGTGCTTGCCGCAGGAACCCATGCCGCCCGCGCGGAGTCCGGAAATGAGGCCGCGCGCATTGCGCTCGACCTCCGCGGGAGTTTTCCCGAGCGAACGGTTCCCGATCACCTTCGAGCGTCCGTAATCAATGTCGAGTACGGGCGTGAAGCTGAAGTCGACTCCCACGGCACGAAGTTCCGAGGCGAGGATGAATCCCGCCTGAGCGAGGAGCCCCGGCGCCCGGTCGCCGAGCCGCAGGAAGTCCCCCATGGGCGGAATTTCGGTAAAGCCTTCGCGAAAGCGCTGCACGCGACCGCCTTCATGATCGACCGTGATCAGAATGCCGGGACGAACCGCATGAATGGCGCCCGTAAGCGCAGTGAGCTCCTCGGGCGTGGAATAGTTCCGCGTGAAGAGAATCACTGCGCCCGTGAGCGGATGCTGAAGGCGCTTGATTTCACGGGCGCTGAGCGTCGTGCCTTCAATATCAACCACGACGGGACCGAGCGAGTGCGCGCGTTCGAGCTTTTCAAGCGTGAGCATTCGCTTACTCCGCGGCGATTTTGTCGAGGAGTTCGTTGTAGCGGCGCACGGTTTCGGCAAAGCCGAACTGGAGCGCCTCGGCCGTAAAGGCGTGGCCGATCGAGACTTCGAGCACATTGCCGCAGGCTTTAAGCAGCGGCTCAAGATTTTCGAGCGACAAGTCATGACCGGCATTGACGCCGAGCCCCACTTCATCGGCAAGCTTCGCGCAGTCGGCATAGGGCGTGACGATCGCATCCGCAATCGGCGTATTCCAGGCGTCCGCATAGGCTTCGGTATAGAGCTCAATGCGATCGGCCCCGACTTCCTTGGCAAAACGGGTGTACTCGGGCTCCGGATCCATGAAGAGGCTCACGCGGCAGCCGTAGGACTTCGCTTCCTCAATCACGGGAACGAGCCTGGCGCGCACTTCCGGATCAGAAAAGTCAAAGCCGTGGTCTGAGGTTTTCTGACCCACGGCATCGGGCACGAAGGTCGCCTGATGCGGGCGGATGTCGCGCAGGATCGGCATCAGGTTTTCAAAGGGGTTCCCTTCAATATTGAATTCCCGGCCCGGATATTCCTTCACGAGGTCGCTCAGGGGCTTCAGGTCGCTCACGCGGATGTGGCGCTCATCGGGACGCGGATGCACGGTAAGGCCGGCTGCTCCCGCCTCGAGCGCGATGCGGCCGAAGAAGACCGGATCGGGCCAGTTGCCTTCGCGGGAATTGCGGATAAGCGCAACTTTATTCAGATTGACGGAAAGCTGAGTGCGGACCATAAGCGCGAAACTCCAGAGCAATTTGAAGCCGAATGCCTTCTGCAGGAAGGTTTTCGGCCGAGATAGAGCCTTCGAGCATAACACGCGTCCAAAGCTTCGAAAGTATCCGTCTGTTTCCCTGAACGGCGGTCGTCGAACTCTTTCAGAGGCGCTTGAGTTCCGCGAGGACGCGCCGCGTCTTAAGCGGCCGGCCTTCGAGCCGCAGTTCAATCGCCTCGCGGTAGATTTCCCGCGCGGCGCGAAGCGCTTCCGGGCGTTCGAGGCGTCCTGCGAGGACGTCGAGCACATCGCGTCTCTCCCACGTGCGGATTTCATTCCCGATCGTTCCCGAAACGCCGGCAAGATCGCCTGTCGAACGGAGCGCGAATCTCGGCGCATCCTCGCCCTCGGAAATGAGCACCTGCCAGCCGCAGATGCGAAGGAGCTCCGCCTCAAAGCGCCGTAACCCCCGCTGCTGACCGGCAGGATCGGGGAGCGTCAAGGCTTCAAGCACGCGCACGTAGGCCGGAAATAGCCCGGGATGGACGTCCTCGCGCTCGGTGAGCCGCATGAGAAGCTCGTTCACGTAAAACCCGGAGAGAAGCGCCTCGCCCTTCAGCGGCGGAAGGATGCCGAGCCAGTCCGCCCGCGTGAGGATCTTCGCTTCCTTGCGTCCCGTCCAGGAAAGCTTCAGCGGAACAAAGGGCATCAGCATCCCCTTGAGCGTCGAGCCCGGGCGCTTGGCTCCTCTTGCAATGAGAAGAAGCCGCCCGAAGCGCGCCGTAAAGGCATCGAGCACCAGGCTCGATTCGCTCCAGGGGTAGGTGTGCAGAATGAAGGCGGGCTGTCCGGCAGGTCGTCCGGGCTTCCTTCCCGACGGGCGATCGCTTTCGGCTTCAATTTCAGAGAGGATCTCAAGCGCCGCGCGCTCATTCCCGATGAGGCGCGCGATGCTTTCCTCGTCGTCCCGTCGCTTTGCGCGGAGCGCGTGCGACGACGCCGGGGAGGAAGCCTCTTCGGAAAGCTTCTTCTCCGGCGTCGGATTATCTGCTCCTGAACGTTCCGTCACGAAAGATCCGCTTGGCGAAGAAAGAGATCAGTCGTAGCCGAGCGTCTTCAGCGCCTTCACGTCGTCGGACCACCCGCGGCGCACGCGCACCCAGACTTCAAGGTGCACGGGGCAGCCGAGCTGCTCGGCGATATCCGCGCGCGCAAGACGCGAAATTTCACGGAGCTTTGCGCCCTTTTCGCCGATCACGATCGGCTTGTGGCTCTCGCGGTCGACAATGAGCGTGGCGACGATGTCCGCATGGCGCTCCCCGTTTTCCTCGGTTTCCTTCCAGCGGTCGATTGTGACCGCGGTGCCGTAGGGAAGCTCGTCGCCCAGAAGCCTGAAGGCCTTCTCGCGAATCGTTTCGGCCGCCATGAAGCGCGGCGACTTGTCCGTGTAGAGCTCGGGATCAAAGTACGGAATGCTTTCCGGAAGGAGCTTCTCGATCTCCTTGAGAAGATCGTCGAGCTGACGGTGCTTCTCCGCCGATACGGGCACGATGGAGGCAAATGGGAAGCGCCTCATGGAATCGGCCATGAGGGGAAGCATCGCGTTTCTGTCCTTCGCGAGATCGGTCTTGCTGATGGCGAGGATGACGTTCGAAGCGTCCTTCGGGATGAGCGAAAGCACCTCGAGGTCCGCCGGCCGCCAGCCGGAAGACTCAATGAGGAGCACGATCGCGTCCACCTCGCCCAGGGTCGAGCGGACGGAGCGGTTCATGCGGCGCGTCAGCTGAGTCTTCACTTTCGTCTGGAAGCCCGGCGTGTCGACGAAGATGAACTGCGCCATCTCGGTCGTGAGGACGCCGAGCACGCGGTTGCGAGTTGTCTGGGGCTTCTTCGAGGTGATCGAAACCTTTTCGCCCACGAGCGCGTTGATGAGAGTCGACTTCCCGACATTCGGGCGCCCCACCACCGCGACGTAGCCGCAGCGGAAGCCTTCGGGTACCTTGACGGAATTGAGCGCGCCCGCGCGGGCAAGCATCGCCTCAAAGTCGCTGTCGGACGATTCAGCGGGCTCCACCTTTTCGGGGAGCTCCTGCGGGTTCATGTTCTCTTCAGTCATTTCGAGCGCTCCTTCACCAGCAGAAGGGCCGTTTCGGCGGCAGCCTGTTCGGCGGCGCGGCGGCTTGCGGCCTTTCCGGTCGTAACGATGTTGAGGGAATGGATGCGGCACTCGCATTCGAAGGAACGCTCATGCGCCGCGCCGGTCGTATTGACGATCGCGTATTCAGGACGCGGAAGATGCTCGCCCTGAAGGAGTTCCTGCAGGCGCGTCTTCGGATCCTTGCTCATCTTCTCCGGTGTAAGCGCCGTGAGAATCGGGTCATAGAGATGCAGAATCACGCGCTGGGCGGTCTCAAAGCCCGCTTCGCGGAAAACCGCACCGAAGATCGCCTCCATGGCGTCGGCAAGAATCGACGGGCGGTGAGCGCCTCCCGTCTTGATTTCGCCTTCGCCCATGAAGAGAAATGAGGAGATGTCGATGCGGGTCGCAATCTCAAAGAGCGTTCCCTCGCAGACGAGGTTTGCGCGCACGCGCGACAATTCGCCCTCGTTGAAGTGCTTGTCGCGCAGAAAAAGCGCGTAGCCGATGACGCAGTTGAGAACCGAGTCGCCCAAGAATTCCAGACGCTCGTTATGCTCCTGAGCGAAGCTGCGGTGGGTGACCGCGCGCCTCAGGAGCTTTTTATCGGTGAATTCATACCCGATGCGTTTTTCGAGCTCTGTAAGCGGAAGCATGTCTTTTTAGTCTTCTATTAATACCTGGGGGTCACATTCGGAACTATCTCGGTCAGCGGAAGCTGCCGATGCGGGTCATGTCGCCGAAATTAGCCCAGATGAATACAGCCCGGCCGACCAGATTTTCGTCAGGCACGAAGCCCCAGTAGCGGCTGTCCTCGCTGTTGTCGCGGTTGTCGCCCATGACGAAGTACTTCCCGTCGGGAACGGTGCAGACGAAGCCGCGGTTGTTGTAGTCGCAGGTCTCTTCCTTTCTCATGACGGCATGCATGGGAACCCAGCTCGGACGACGGTGGTCGAGCGCCATGAGGTGCGAGACGCCTGCGAGATCCTCGTCGCGCTCGTCAAGCGTCACCATCGTGGATTCGTCGACGAAGTCGCGCGGATCGCTCTGCTTCTGCTCGACGCCGTTGATGTAGAGAACCTTGTCGCGGTATTCCACGCGGTCGCCCGGGACGCCCACGACGCGCTTGATGAAGTCGACGTTCTCATCCATCGGATAGCGGAAGACGACAACATCGCCGCGCTTCGGCGCGCCGAGGTCGATCACCTTCATGTTCGACACCGGCAGACGAATGCCGTAGTCGAACTTGTTGACGAGGATGAAGTCGCCGATATGAAGCGTCGGCAGCATCGATCCGGAAGGAATGCGGAAAGGCTCGAAGAGGAAGCTCCTCAGGAGGAAGACCACCAGAATCACCGGGAAGAGTCCAGCAGTGTATTCGAGCCACCAGGGCTGACGAATCGCCCTGGCGCGGATCGCGCGGTATTCCTCGGCAACCGAAGCTTCGCCCCGGCGCAGCGCCTCGCGGTTGGCGGCCTCGAACTCGCTCGCAAGCGCCTCGGCCTTCCTCACCCGCGCGGGATAAAACTTCACGCGCTCGAGAATCCAGAAAATGCCCGTGAAGATCGAGAGGAGAAATAGGATCAGAGCGAAATTCATCAGAGTCTTCTTTAAAAATTACTTTTCTTCCGTCTGGAGGATCGCGAGGAAGGCTTCCTGCGGAATCTCCACGCTGCCCACCTGCTTCATGCGCTTCTTGCCGGCCTTCTGCTTTTCAAGGAGCTTGCGCTTGCGGGTGATGTCGCCGCCGTAGCACTTCGCAAGAACGTTCTTTCTGAGCGCCTTCACATTCTCGCGGGCGATGATGTTGGCGCCGATTGCCGCCTGAATGGAGACTTCATACATCTGGCGGGGAATGAGCGTTCTCAGGCGCTGCACGAGCTCGCGCCCGCGGGGAACCGCATTGGAGCGGTGCATGATCGCGGAGAGCGGGTCCACCTTGTCGCCGTTGATGAGGATGTCGACGCGAACGACGTCCGCCGCACGATACTCCTTGAACTCATAGTCCATGGAAGCATAACCGCGCGTCAAGGACTTCATGCGGTCGAAAAAGTCAAGAACAATTTCAGCGAGCGGGAGATCATAGGTGAGATGCACCTGACGGCCGTGGTAGGCGAGATTTGTCTGAATGCCTCGCTTTTCCTGGCAGAGCTTCATTACCGCGCCCACGAACTCGTTGGGCACGAAGATCGTGACCGAATCGATGGGTTCGCGGATTTCCTCGATCTTGTCGACGGGAGGAAGCTTCGAGGGGTTTTCAACCTGAATCACTTCGCCGTCGGTGAGGAGCACCTCATAGACGACGGAAGGAGCCGTCGTGATGAGGTCCATGTTGTATTCGCGCTCGAGACGCTCCTGGACGATGTCCATGTGAAGGAGCCCGAGGAACCCCGCACGGAAGCCGAAGCCGAGGGCCTGAGAGCTCTCGGGCTCAAAGCGCAGCGCCGCGTCGTTCAACTGGAGCTTCGTGAGCGCGTCGCGAAGCGCATCGTACTGGTTCGACTCAACCGGGAAGAGGCCCGCGAAGACCTGAGGCTTCACGGCCTTGAAGCCCGGAAGGGGCTTCTCGGCGGGCTTCTGGGCGAGCGTCACCGTGTCGCCCACGCGGGCGTGCTTCAGTTCCTTGATGCCCGCGATCACAAAACCCACTTCGCCCGCGGAGAGCGCATCGCGAAGCTTGCTCTTCGGCGTAAAGACGCCCACCTGTTCAACGAGGTGCGTGGCGCCCGTCGCCATCAGCTGAATCTTGTCCTTCGGACGGATCGTGCCGTTCACCACGCGCACGAGCATCACGACGCCCACGTAGTTGTCGAACCAGGAGTCGATGATGAGGGCCTGGAGCGGCGCCTCAGGGTCGCCCTTCGGTGCGGGAACATCGCGCACGACGCGCTCGAGAATCTCGTCGACGCCGAGACCCGTCTTCGCGGAACAGGGAATCGCATCCGTCGCATCGATGCCGATCACGTCCTCGATTTCCTCGGCAGCGGCAATCGGATCCGCGCTCGCAAGGTCCATCTTGTTGAGGACCGGAATCACGGAAACGCCGAGATCAATCGCGGTATAGCAGTTGGCCACCGTCTGCGCCTCAACGCCCTGCGTCGCATCGACGACGAGGAGCGCGCCTTCGCAGGCGGAGAGCGAGCGGCTCACTTCATAGGAAAAGTCAACATGCCCCGGCGTGTCGATGAGGTTGAGCTCATAGACCTTTCCGTCCTTCGCCTTGTAGCGAAGCGCAGCCGTCTGGGCCTTGATCGTAATGCCGCGCTCCTTCTCGAGATCCATGCTGTCGAGCACCTGCTCGCTCATTTCACGGTCGGAGAGGCCGCCGCAGCGCTGAATCAGGCGGTCGGCAAGCGTTGACTTGCCATGGTCGATATGGGCGATGATCGAAAAGTTGCGAATGTTCTGCATCGTCAGGGAAATGGTGTTCAGTCGGGGCGAGATCATTGCTCGGCGGTTGGCGAGCGATCAGAAATAATCAGGACGAGCGGCCGTCTGCAGGGCGCCCGGAATCCGCGCTTTCCAAATAAAGTCAAGGCGGCAAAAATCCCCGGAATCCGGGATTTTACAGCAGATGCGGCGACCTTCTCTCGCCCGCAAGAGAAAAAGGACGCCTCCCCGTAATGAGAAGACGTCCTTTCCGAAATCAGCGCGTTTTCAACGCGGCAATCAGGCTTCGTAGCGCTTGTAGATCACCGTCGAATTCGTGCCGCCGAAGCCGAAGGAATTCTTCATCGCCGCGCGGATCGTCATCTTTCTTGCCTGGTTGGCGCAGAAGTCGATCCCCTCGCACTCCGGATCAACCTTGTCGAGGTTGATGGTCGGGGGCGAAACCTGTTCGGCAACGGCCATGACGGAGAAGACGGACTCGATGCCGCCCGCGCCGCCGAGAAGATGACCCGTCATCGACTTGGTGGAGTTGACGACAAGCTTCTTCGCGTGCTCGCCGAAAACCTCGCGGATCGCCTTCACTTCGTTGGCGTCGCCCACGGACGTGGAGGTGCCGTGCGCATTGAGGTAGTCGATGTCGTCGGGGTTCATGCCGGCATGGCGAAGCGCCATGCGCATGCAGCGGACCGGACCGTCGGTCGCGGGCGTCGTGATGTGGTGCGCGTCGCCCGAGAGACCGTAGCCCACGACTTCGGCATAAATCTTCGCGCCGCGGGCCTTGGCGTGCTCAAGCTCCTCGAGAACGAGAACGCCCGAACCCTCGCCCATCACGAAGCCGTCGCGGTCGGCGTCAAACGGACGGGAGGCCTTCTCGGGCTCGTCGTTGCGGCGCGAGAGCGCGTGCATGGCGTCGAAGCCGCCGATGCCCAACTTGCAGACCGTCGCTTCAGCGCCGCCCGCAATCATCACGTCCGCATCGCCTCGGGCGATGATGTACATCGCCTCGCCGATGGCGTGAAGACCCGTCGAGCAGGCCGTGACGTGCGCAATGTTGGGTCCCTTCAGACCCTTCATGATGGCGAGCTGACCCGAGACCATGTTGATGATGCAGCCCGGGATCATAAAGGGCGAAATGCGGCGGGGACCGCGGCTCACCATCGCGTCGTTGTTGGCGCAGATGGAGGGAAGACCACCGATGCCCGCACCGATCGCAACGCCCGTCATCGGAGCGTTTTCCTCGGTGATCTCGAGGCCGGAGTCTTCAAGCGCCATCAGGCCGGCGGCAACGCCGAAATGCACGAAGCGGTCGAAGCGGCGGACTTCCTTGACGCCGAGGTACTTCGCGGCGTCGAAATCCTTCACTTCGCCTGCAATCTGGCAGCCGAATTGAGACGGATCAAAGGCGGTGATGCGGCCGATGCCGCTCTTGCCTTCAAGCGCATTCTTCCAGCTTGTCGCGAGATCCGCGCCAAGGGGGGAGACCATGCCGAGGCCGGTCACGACTACGCGGCGATTCATCATTTCCAAAAAACTCCTTGCTTCCCGCCCTGAGCATCCAGAAGCTCCGACGGATGGATTAGCAGAAACTCGGGATATCCCTGTCCCCGCAAACAAAGCGGGACCCGTTACCGAGTCCCGCTGATGCCTGGCCTTCCTATGAGGATGACTCCGAAGTCAGAAATTCCTCTTTGCAGAAGCGCACAGGCCGGCTCTCCCTAGAGAGAATGCCGATTACTTGTTGACGGCAGCCTTGACGAAGTCAACAGCCTGCTGAACCGTGCGGAGGTTTTCCTGCTCGGTATCAGGGATTTCAATGCCGAAAGCGTCCTCGAGAGCGAGGGACATTTCAACGGTGGTCAGGCTGTCGGCGCCGAGGTCTTCGATGAAGGAGGATTCGTTCTTGATGTCCTCTTCCTTGATGCCAAGCTGTTCGGCGATGATCTTCTTGACCTTCTGTTCGATTTCGTCCATTTTTAATTTCACTCCGTAGGGGTTGATTTCACTTTGGGAAAACCCCGTGCTTATGGAGCAGGCAGGGTTGAAAAAAGTTTATCCGGTAATTTTAGCAAAAGCCTTTCTGAGGTGCTTTTGAAAATCAGCCCATAAACATGCCGCCGTTCACATGGAGCGTAACGCCCGTCAGATAGGCGCCCGCAGGCGATGCGAGGTAGAGGCAGGCATTGGCGATGTCATCCGTTTGACCGAGGCGGCCGAGGGCGATCTGCTTGAGGAGCGCTTCGCGGTGATCCTCAGGAAGATCCTTCGTCATGTCGGTGTCGATGAAGCCGGGGGCGACGCAGTTGACCGTCACGCCGCGCGAACCGATTTCGCGCGCAAGGGCCTTCGTCATGCCCATAAGGCCCGCCTTGGCGGCGGCATAATTCACCTGACCGGCATTGCCCATGGCGCCCACGACGGAACCCATGGAGATGATGCGGCCGGAGCGCTGCTTCATCATCGGACGAACGCAGGCGCGCGCGAGCCGGAAGGCGGCCGTGAGATCCGTTTCAATCACGTCTTCCCAGGCGTCGTCCTTCATGCGAAGAACAAGGTCGTCCTTCGTGATGCCGGCATTATTAACGAGAATGTCGATCCTGCCCTTTTCCTTCACGAGGTCGGTCACTGCCTTCTGGGAAGCCGCCGCATCGCAGACATTAAGCACGATGCCCTTGCCCGAACCGCCGAGCGCCTCTGCGCGCTCGGTAATCTTCTGCGCGCCCGCTTCCGAGGTCGCCGTGCCGACGACGTAGGCGCCAGCCTTCATGAAGGCTTCCATGACCGCCGCGCCGATGCCGCGGGAAGCGCCCGTCACAAGGGCCACCTGGCCGGCGAGAGCGTCGGCAGCAAAAATCATCTTATCCATTTTTATGATCCTTATTTCCTTTGAATTCGGTGCTTACTGCGCGGCCTTGAGCTTCTCGAGCGCGGCTGCGAGCGTCGCCGCATCCGAAATGCCGTAGATGCGGATTTCAGGCGCAATGCGGCGGATGAGGCCCTGGAGAACCTTCCCCGGACCGCATTCAACGATGTCCGTGACGCCGTCGGCCGCCATCTTCTGGATGGTCTTCACCCACTGCACGGGCGAGGAAACCTGTTCGGCGAGCACCGTGCGGATTTCAGCCGGATCCGCATGCGTCTTAACGTCCACATTGGCAATAACTGGAATTTCCGGCACGGAAAGCTCGACTTCAGCGAGCCGGGCGGCAAGCTTTTCGCCAGCGGGCTTCAGCATGCTCGAATGGAAGGGACCCGAAACGGCAAGTTCAATAGCGCGGCGGCAGCCCTTAGCCTTGACGAGTTCAATCGCCTTCGCGAGGGCTTTCTTTTCGCCCGCGATGACGACCTGGCCGGGAGAGTTGAAGTTGACGGCTTCAACCGGTCCCGTTTTGGAAGCTTCCGCGCAGCATTCAAGCACATCTGCGTCGGAGAGGCCGATCACGGCGCACATGCCGCCGACGCCCACCGGAACGGCGCTCTGCATCGCTTCAGCACGGAAGCGCACGAGCTTCACGGCCTCTTCGAAGCCGAAAACGCCGGAAGCAGTGAGTGCGGAATATTCGCCGAGCGAGTGGCCAGCCATCACTTCGGGCTTCATGCCGCCGGCAGCAAGCCAGGCTTCATAAAACGCAACGCTTGCCGTGAGCAGCGCGGGCTGCGTGTTGACGGTAAGGCCGAGCTCTTCAGCGGGTCCTTCCGCAATCAGCTTTGAGATCGGGAAGCCGAGCGCAGCATCGGCACGGCGCACGTAGTCCTCAACAACCGCGTTGCCGGAAAAGCCGTTCAGCATGCCGACAGACTGGCTGCCCTGGCCGGGGAAGACAAAAGCTAGACGCATAGTCCAGGCTCCTAGTAAAGAATGAAAGAGAGACTATCAGACGTTTGCACGCCACTTGAGAATTGCCGATCCCCAGGCCATGCCGGCGCCGACCGCCTGCAGAAGCACAAGGTCGCCGTCCTTCACGCGGTTTTCCTTCACGGCAGCGTCAAGCGCAAGCGGAACGCTGGCGGCGGAAGTATTGCCGTGCTCGCTCACCGTCCTCACCATCGCCTCATCAGGGATTCCGAGCTTTTTTGCGACCATCGTCATGATGCGCAGATTTGCCTGATGGGGAACAAAAAGCTTCACTTCCGAGGGTGAGACGCCAGCAAGACGCGCCACCTCTTCTGCCGATCCGGTAAGGCCGTCGACAGCGAGCTTGAATACCTGCCTGCCGTCCATATTGATGTAGGGCGAGCCGGCAATCCGGCCGTTGCTCAGACAGGCGGTAAGACCGAGAACCTTTTCATCGTAGCGCCCGTCGGCATACATGCGGGCGGCGAGAATCCCCGGCGCGTCGCTTGCCTCGAGGGCAACCGCCCCCGCACCGTCGCCGAAAAGAACGCACGTGGATCGATCGTTGAAGTCGATCACGCGGGACATGGTTTCAGCGCCGACAACAAGCGCGCGTCGATAGGGGCCGGCGCGGAGCATCGCGTCCGCAGCGTTGAGGGCATAAATAAAGCCCGCGCACACGGCCTGAACGTCAAACGCCGCGCATCCGGTGCAGCCGAGCATCGACTGAACGTGCGCGGCCGTCGACGGAAAGACCATGTCGGGCGTCGTGGTCGCAACCACGATGAGATCGATGGAATCCGGCTCGAAATGAGCGCGCTCCATCGCCTCCTTCGCTGCTGCGGCGGCTAATTCTGTGGTTGTTTCACCGAGTGCAGGATCTGCGAAGCGCCGGGCTTCAATGCCCGTACGCGTGCGGATCCATTCGTCATTGGTTTCCACCCCGATAGATGCGAGGCGGGTCGCAAGCTCGGCATTGGAGATCCGAGTCTTCGGAAGCGCAGAGCCCGTTGCGGCAATGCGTGAATACATGCTCATGTGGCGGCCGTACCGGTAATTATCTGAATCCACAGATATTACACGTACAGATTTCTGCGGGAACGGCGTTCTCATCGCCCTCACGGCGTAGCGTCTACTTGGTATTTCCGACGCCCGGCCATAAAAAAAGGGACCCCCTCAGGGATCCCTCTTTTTTCGCTTTTCTGCGCCCTCGTAATTCTTGGCCTTCGAATCACGCGTCAGCTTCCAAGCCTCTTGCGTCGAGCACAATCACCGTGGGGTGCGCGCGGCATCTTCGCGCGAGGCTTCTATTGAATCTGAACGTTCAGGGCTCAGCCTCAGCCAGGATTATTCGTCCTGCTTCGTCGCGATGACCTTCTTGCCGCGATAGAAGCCGGTCGGGCTGATGTGATGACGACGATGGACTTCGCCGGTCGTCGCTTCGACAGCCGTCGGAGGATTCTTCAAGAAGTCATGAGCACGGCGATTGCCGCGACGGGCGACCGATTTCTTATTCTGCTGAACAGCCATGGCTAACCCCACGTAGGTTTAAGCGAGTGTCGAAAAAATTTGCTTCCGTGACCAGGCACTCGTTCCAGAACACGGAATTCCATGATTGCACTGCAGGTTCCCTTCCGGGTACATGCAGCAAGCGGCGGATTTTATCAAATCTCCAGAAAAATCTCAGCCGGAGATCAGATATTTTTATTCCGAAGCCTTACAGGAAAAAAGGGGAAGCCTGTCGACTTCCCCTTCTCTAAAATCTGGAGCGGGAGACGAGTCTCGAACTCGCGACCTCAACCTTGGCAAGGTTGCGC
>NZ_CALDXB010000065.1 GCF_937923675.1 uncultured Sutterella sp.
CCGGAAGAAAGTGCGGCATACAAAATATTCAGAAGTGGCTGACGGATTACGGCGAAGCCTTTATGGCGCACTGCGAAAGCATGACGCTGACGCAGAAGTACCGCGACGGCCGATTAGATATGAGGCACCCCCGGCTCGACCGACTTGAGCCGGAAGCCATAGAGAGCTTCGACATGACGCCGTGGATGCCGGATGAGTATGCACGACGCGAAAGGGAAGCGAAAGCGTAAACAGAAGGGGCATCTGGCGTTTCAGGTGCCCTTTTTACATGTCCTTGCCCAGAGTCACGAAAATGGAACCAATGGGGAGCTTACGATAAAAAGAGCCGAAGACGCAATGCCTTCGGCTCTCTGATGCGCAGCGAACTGCTTTTGAAGTTAAGCCTTGAGCGCCGCTTCGCTCACGCCTGCTTTGGCGCAGGTCCTGAGGATCGCCGCCCATTCGCCCTCGGAGATCTCGACGCCGTTTTCAGTGCGGTCCTTCGTGCGCTGCATTTCGATTTCGCCCGGGCAGAGGATGGGGTTCCCGACCGGATCGGCTTCGGGCGAAGCCTTCACGTATTCGATCATCGAATCCATCTCGCGCTTCATCCAGGCGAGGTCGCAGAGCGCTTCCGGATTAATGACGAAGCTCGTCATGTTGTTCATGATCGTGCCGTCGCGCTCGACGAGCTCAGGAGAGTTCGTTCCGCCCGTGGAGAGAAGGCCCGCGAGGAGTTCGCAGGCGAAGCAGAGACCGGCGCCTTTGTAGAGACCCATCGGCAGCAGCGCGCCCTTCGGATCCTCCCACATGACCTTCGGGTCCGTGGTGGGCTGTCCCTTGCTGTCCACCATGACGGGGATCGGGAACTGCTTCCCGGCGAGATATGCAACGCGGGTCTTCCCCATCGCAACGATCGAGGTTGCGAAGTCGAGAATGAAGCGCTGGTTCTTTTCCGTCTTCGGGATCGCGCAGCAGAAGGGATTGGTGCCGAAGCGGGCGTCAGAACCTCCCCAGGGAGCGACGAGCGGGATGTAGTGGGTGACGTTCACGAAGTGAATCGAGACCATGCCGGCATCCGCGCACTGTTCGCCGTAGGTGCCGATGCGCCCCAGGTGGCAGGTGTTGGCGATCGTGTACATGCAGATGCCGTTTTCCTTCGCGCGGGCAATTGCCGCCTTCGTCGCTTCATAGCCCACGCGCTGGCCGTAGCCGCGGTCGCCGGAGAACTGCAGAATGCTGCCGCCGTCCTTCAGAAGTCTTGCGGGCGTATTGGGATGGAGCCTTCCGTCGGCGATGAGGTCGCTGTAGAGCGCGATCATGCCGACGCCGTGGCTGTCATGCCCGCGGAGGTTCGCGTTGATGAGATGGTCGGCGACGATGCCGGCCTCTTCGGCGGGGCTCCCGGTGGCAAGAAGCCATTCATAGGCAGCTGTGCGGAGTTCGCGGGGACTGTGGCGCATTTGGGTGTTCCTCCTCAGGGCGTCCAATGTTTTTCAAATCTTTTTCTAAAGCGGACGAGGGTCGTCCGCCTCGCGCAGAAAACGCATTGCCGGAAATTGTGTCGCGTGAGTGCCTTTCTTGGCAATAAGGCGCACTCACTAAGAACATGGAGAAGAGAGGAGGTGAGCGCGAACCGCAGGCAAAGAAAAAGGAGCGCTGATCGAAATCAGTGCTCCTTCTTCAAGAATTCTTTGGCTCCCCGAGCTGGGTTCGAACCAGCGACCTGCGGATTAACAGTCCGTCGCT
>NZ_CALDXB010000066.1 GCF_937923675.1 uncultured Sutterella sp.
TTGAAAATTGCAAAGAGAAGCACTCATTAACTTTTCGGATTCTGCGATCGCCCTGCTCGAAAGAGAACGTGCGACCTTGTAGGTTTTATTCATTTTAGGTTTCCTCCCTAAAAAATAATTTCTCTGAACTGGGTGTCAGAGAAAACCAACCAAATTCGTAATCGTCCGATCGATTCGGCGAATTTAAAAAAAACGCCGACCCTCAGACGCATCAAAAAGAGCAAATCTCAATTCATGAAAGCCGCAACGAATGGATGAAGAACTATTCATAACAGCATTTCCAAAAAATCAAGACAACGAAATAAATATCCGCTGATGAGAAAAATATTTTCTAAAAATATTTATCTGTATTTACGGATCATTCCTGAAATTCTTTTGAATTTCTGACAACCTGGATGAACAGGTTCATTTCTTCACAAATCCTCATAACGAGATCAAGACTTGGATTGCCGCCTACCTGCAATGCCCGGTACAGATGACTCCGATTGAGGCCGGTCTTCTGGGCAAATCGGGACATGCCTCTGCCCTTCGTCAGCTCGCCGAGAAGTTCAATCGCACGATCAAGCGCTCCGATGCGTAATGCAGCGTTGATGTGGTTCAGAATTTCCTCTTCCCGGGGAAGCAATGGAGCATTAAGCGGCATGCATGCATCAGCGTCTGATTGAATGTGCAGATTGCGCGCCATAAGCGTTGTCAGATCAATCTCAAGGAGTTGAAGGCACTTCACGCGACGCGTTCTTCCGGGGAGGAGCGTCATGAAGCAAGAAACGAATGAGGTGGAATCGCGATCGCTGCGAAAATCACATTCGGCAGGGCCTCGACTCGGTTCTCCATGTGCATTGCTTCCGGCTTCTCCCCGGGAAAAGGCGTCTGAAGCCCGCCCGGCTCACCGAGCCGCCTGCGGAGCATTAAAGCGCCGCAGGCCCGGGCTTCCCGAACATCCGGCTTAGAACTTCCAGACGGCGTTCAGCGTGAAGGAATGGTTCTTCGAACTGTCAGACCCGTTGAAGCTGTAGCTCAGTCCTGACGAGAACGTCTCGCCCGTGATGAAGTTCACGCCGGCTGCGGCTCCGTATGAGGTATCCCCGATGACATCAGGAGACACATGGTCCACAGAGGTGAGTCCAACGGCAGTTACCCGGTTGTCGACATCCTTGTCGCCGAAATTGGGCTGAACGTAAAGGCTCATCCAGGGGCGAAGCGCGAGGTTCCCCGCGAACGTGAAGTCCGCGGAAGCCTTCACGCCGACCGGGATGCTGTAGATGTTCTGCTTGGCTGCGTCAACGTGGAAGGCGTCGAGTCCGTCAACCGTAGTCGTGTAGCCCTGCGTCCTCAGATAGGTGTACTGGAGGAGCGCGAAAGGCGTCAGCGTGACATTCGCAAGATGGAAGTCATACTGATAGCCGGCCGTTAACTGAGCAGCCCACGTGTCCGCATCCGCCTCAGTCTTATAGAGCGGCTTATCGCCGACAAACGACTGGAACTGCATCGAGACATCGTTCTTGCCGTTCTGAACGGCGACGTCCCAGACGATCCTCGAGTTGTCCGTGAGAGCCCAGGTGCCGTAGAGCGAGCCCGCGTAGCTGTCGATGTCGTTTTCAACCTTCGGAAGCCCCGCTCCGAGTTCGCCCGTCGAGTCGCCGCGCAGAACGCTCAGGGAGCCGCCGAGAAGAACCGTCGGGGAGACCTTGTGATCGAGGCCGGCAATAACGCCCGAGAGGTCCGTGCTCACGTCGCGGTCGCCGTTCAGATCGTTCCAGAGGCCGTTCGACTTGTTGCGCATGAAGAGGCCGTCAGCCCAGAGATTCGTCTCTCCCGGAAGGATGCGTTCAAAGGCGCGGTCACGCTGGCGGCTGAAGGAGTCGCGGCGATTCTGCAGCATATCCCAGGCAATCGTCTGAGCACCGCCGACGCTGACGAGCTGACCTGCGCTGTCGATCATGCGGGCAGCGAGATAGAAGTTGGCAGGCTCCACATCCATCGTGTAGTGCTCAACAACGTGATGGATCAGATTGACGGCGCCTGAGACCGGCACGTTGTCATGGTCTTTGAAGAGGAGCGCCACCGTCTCGTTCGTGAGGTTCTGGAGCGAAAGCTTTACCTTCGTCATGTTTTCCCACTGACGAACCGCCTCGCCGTTGATGTAGACGCCGTTTGCATCCATCGTAAAGCGATAGTCCTGCCATCCATTCTCACGCTTCAGACCCAGCGTCAGGAAGGCGCCCATGGCCTGATAGAACTCTTCTTCAGTGACGCCTTTGCTCAGAGCGGAAGCATGCAAGTCCTGCAGCGACTTTGTAGCACCAGCCTGAAGCGCCCCGGTGTCGAGAAGCTTCTTCAGAGCCGCGATGTTTTCCTGGCCGGCAAGCTTCTGATCATCAAAGGAGTTATCTTTCACCTTTGACTGCACGCGATCAATGACTGCCTGCGTCATGCTCAGATTGACGCCGGCAGTGCTGCTCCCGGTGCTGCCGGAACCGCTGGGGCTCAGATTGAACCAGGGAGTGTCAGCGCCTTTGCCCGGCTGGCCGATAACGGCATGCGTATGGTCCTTCGAAAGAATATGATCCGCGTGAATCTTATTATCCGCGTCAATATTTACATTGAAGGTCGATCCCTTATTGAGTTCAATTGAAAAATGATCTTCTGCCTTTCCGGCATTAGCAGATGCCTTTTCAAAAAGGCCGTCATTATGAGAACCGAAAGTAACGGATGAATTTTTGTCGAGCGTCAGCGTGCCGTTATTCATCACCTGAATATAGCCATTGCCGAGGCGAGCCACCGCACCACTGCCAACGGTTAACGAAGCCGGATCCTGTTGTTTATCCAGATCCTTATGACCGACTCTGAGGACGGAAACATGGCTACGTGCAGGATTAAATTCATTCGGCTCGTAATAATTAATGTCGAGCGCTGCTTCGTTGGTGAGCGTGACTTTTGCCCTATGCAGGCTCGTGATCAATTCGCCGGAAGAAGACCCTCCCGTACTTCCATCCGTAATAACGAAGCCTGAGTCGGCCCCCTTCAGATCAAAGGTCCCATCACCGATATATGTCTCCTTGTTTCCAGGAGCAACATAAAGCGTTATATTTTTGATTTGGCTGAATTCCTTTAGATTGCCAGCGTAGTTGCCCACCCAGAATCTTGCCCCCGCATGAAGAACAAGTGCAGATGATTTGCTGATGGCATGGGAATCCCAGACAGCCAGAGATGCATCATTTCCAACGGTGACTGAACCAGTGAAATTATTAGTGCCCGACAAATAGAGCGATTCGCCGTCCTGAACCAGGATACCGCCGGAACCATTAATGCCTTGATGAAGGTATAAATAATTATAGTCGCCCTGATGGCCCGCATCCTCGTTATGATACGTACCATCCCCGCTAATGGAAAGCTGCTGACCACGAAGAATATTAAGGGGACTTCCATAAAATAAATGCCTGTAAATTCTGAAAATTTCAGAGTT
>NZ_CALDXB010000067.1 GCF_937923675.1 uncultured Sutterella sp.
CTTGTCGCCATGCAGCTTCAGGGGGTGGTGTTACCGGATTTCTGGGAATTCACGAGTTGACGGATTTCTCCGGCTTTAAATCCGGGTTCGGCACAACAATCGACGTCCATTCCTCATCCGGGTAAGTCATCCTGAAATACATTTCATCGAGAATCGGCGGACGATAGCCTGCGTTGACTGACCCCCAGAAGAGAAGCGAGTCCATCGGCGTCACGCGGAGCGTCACGCCTGGGGTAACTTTTGAGTCCGAAAGGGACGGGTAGGATTCATTAGATTCGCGCTTGAAGTAGTTCCAGCGAAGTACCGGCACGATGGAGAGATAGTCGTTGAGCGCATACTGGTCTTCAATAAAGAGCCCCCCATCAAAGCCGTCAGAATCCGGTCGTGATCCGTCAGGCATCCAGCCGGAGAGAGACATTTGCTGGCCGTTCTGAGAAGTCTTTGAAAAATCGCCGCCGAACGTGAGTTCATGAGTCCCGAATGCCGAGAAGTAGCTCGTGTTTTGAATATTCCCGCTTACGGAATCAAAATCGTCTTTCGATAAGCCTGCTCTATTGCCCTCAAACTGGAATTCAGATTTCGCGTACTGCAGCGCAGTTTTGAGGTTGATCCAGTCATTCTTCTCAAATTCCCATTTGCCGCTTACGCGGTGCTGCTCATAGCGATATTTGTCGATACGACCGCTTCGGAAAAAGCTGTCGTTATGAGCAATATCGTAGAAGTAGGCCACCTGAAGGAGGTGTTCTGGAAGTGGAGAAAGCGTCGCCTTGGCAAAAGCCGACGTCGAATCATTATCGACGTCCGCCGTGTTGCGGTGCCCCGTTTCTGAGCTCGTTGCTGCGCCAGAGTCTCTGCGGGTGACTCCGGCAACCACATCCCAAAGCTCCGTGCGGCCATAGACGTAGGCACTCTTCTGCCATTCAAGGTTGTCCGAGACGTAGCCTGCTTTGAGCGTGGCGCCGAAGTCCTTGTCGGAATCCCTGAGAAAATCGGCGGCGTCTTTTGTTTCCACTGCGATCGTCCCGCCGATGCCACCGTTGCCGTAAAGCACACTGCCGCCGCCGCGCTTGACTTCAATCTGCTTCAGAAGCTCGGAGTCCATGAAAATGCCGGAAGGGCGGTTGCCGCCAATTGTTTGATTGTCCTGCCGCATGCCGTCAATCAGGTATGTAATCTCGCGATCACCTGAGCCGCGAATCGAGATTCGGTTGTTCATGACGGAATCAAACGAAGTGATATCAACGTTCGGGATGTCGAGGAGAAGTTCCGTGAAGGTAATCGGCTGAATCTCCTCGGCATCTTTCTGCGTCAGAACGCTGATGGAGCTTGCCGCCTGGTTGAGGGGCTGCGCGGTGCGCGTGGCAGTGACGACGACGGGCTGGGTGGTCGCCCCTGCTTTCTGAGCATCAGCGCTTTCGGCTGCAATCGCGGACGCGGAAGTCAATATGACGGAGGCAATTGCCGCCAGTCTGAAAGGAAGGTTGGAAGACCGGCAGAGGGTGGCGGACATGATGTGCTCGCTTTGATGTTCCCAGACATCTGAGATTGATAATGCAATCCATTATCAATCACTCGCGCACAAAACCATGTAATAACTACAATGTAGTTTCATGTTTTTCAATGAACTGAGTCTAGAGCCAGGCTAAATGCGAAGACATACCCCTACTCACTTCTGCTTAGTGGCATTGGTGAGACTTATGAAGAACTCCAGGGAAGGCTCTGAAGAGGAGGAAAGTCGAAGAGACGGCAGTGAGGATGACAAGAAAAACCGTCAGACGGAATCAATCTGCCTGACGGTTTTGGGAGAGAATCCTCTTGCAGCGAGGACTCTCCCGCGGCAAGTATGCGCACCCTCAGGTGCTGAGAGGCCTCGCCGCAGATTCGCAGCTTCAAGCCCGGCTTTATTTCGCGGCAAGTTCCGCCATGTGCTTTTCTGCCGCAGCTTCAATCCGGGAGAGCGCCTCCTCAAGAATCGAGCGCGGGCAGGCGGTATTGAGCCGCATGTGGTTCTTGCCGCCCGGTCCGAAGGATTCGCCAGGATTCATCGCAACCTTTGCTTCCTCGAGGAAGAAGCGTGTGAGATCCGCCTGGGTATTGAAGCCGAGCGCCGAGCAGTCGAGCCACATCAGGTAGCTCGCTTCCGGCGTGTAGCTCCTGATTGACGGAATCCGCTTTTCAAAGAAGTCGTGCGCAAAGGCGAGATTCTCCTTCACGTAGGCGCGAACTTCTTCGGCATAGTCGTCGCATTCAGTCCAGGCGGCGGCGAAGCCCGCCTGCGAGAAGGCGCTTCGGTCGGGCTGGCTCGCCGCAAGCTCCGCCTTGACGCGGGCGGCAAGCGCGGGATTCTTGCTGATGAGAACTGCTGCGCGCAGTCCCGCCGTATTGAAGGTCTTCGACGGGCTGTTGCCGTAGACCGTAATGCTGCGCGCGGCTTCGGAGAGCGTGAGGAGCGTCGTGTGTTCGCCCTTGAAGACGAAGCCGGAGTGAACTTCGTCCGCGAGGATTACCACATTGTGGCGGCAGCAGATCGAAACGATGCGCTCGAGCTCTTCCTTCGAGAAAACGCGTCCCGTCGGATTGTGCGGGCTGCAGAGGAGGAAGAGTGTGCATTCGGGGTCGGCAGCGCGGCGCTCGAAGTCCTCAAAGTCGATTTCATAGCGTCCGTCGACGAGCTTCAGCGCATTCATCGAGGGGATGCGGCCGTTCGACTTCGCGAGCTCGATGAAGGGCGGATAGGCCGGCACCTGCATGAGAACCTTGCCGCCCGGCTTCGTGAAGGCGCGGATGGCTACAGCAAGGCCGAAGCACATGGAGGGACAATACTGAACCTCGCTCGGAAGGACCTCAAGGCCGTAATGGCGGGCGCACCAGGAAACAGTTGCTTTCTCCACAATCCCGGCATGACCGTTCGGGTAGCCGTAGACGCCGGTTTCGGCGATTTTCATAACGGCGTCGATAACGGGCTGGGGACACTGGAAGTCAGAATCCGCAACCCAGAGGGGAAGCACATCCTTCGGATAGGCAGTCCACTTGGCGGAGTCGATCGTTCTGCGGTCAATCACGCGGTCAAAATCGTATTGCATCAGCAATCCTTCTTCATAGACAGGCATTGGGATGGTGTTAACGGCGTGCGCTGCTGAAGGAGCAGGGCTCCTCATGCGCGGCAAGAGACGAAAAGATAGCGCAATGAGACTGCGGGTCAAGAGACGAGGCGGCTAGAAAACGAAAGCATTTGTGCAAAAGCAAGAAATCTGCGGGCTTGCCGCCGGGTGGAGCCGCTCAGCTTCATGGGACGCTTGCGGACGCTAATATCGGGGAAAAGACGAGAATTGAAATGACTGAACTTTTGCGAGAGCCGCTTCCCCTGGGAAGATCCGATTTCATAGCCTTGAGGCACGACGGCTCTATCTATGTCGACAAGACGAGGATGATTTTCGACCTCTGCCGCGATTCAGGCAAAGTATTTCTGGCGAGGCCCCGGCGATTCGGAAAGTCGCTGCTCGTTTCGACTTTTGCGTCTTTGTTCCAGTTCGGCATCCGGGATTTCAAAGGCCTTGCCGTCGAACATCTGTGGTCAGACAAAGCATATAAAGTTATTCGTCTTGATTTTTCTGAAATCAAAGACTGTTTTTCAGAAGCCGATTTTGTCTGCAAATTCCACGATCAGCTCCTGAGGAAGTTTCGTCAGGCGGGTTTCGTCTATGCAGAAAAGGATGGCCTCTTCATGGGCCAGATTTCAGACTGGCTTGCGGCGCTGCCGCCATCTTCGCTCGTCATTCTGATTGATGAATATGACGCACCGCTCACGGCGTCGCTTGACGACCCGGCGCTTTTTGAGCACATCCGCGCCGCCCTGAGCGCTTTCTTTCTGGTTTTGAAGTCAAACGAAGGATGCCTAAAGTTTTTCTTCATGACGGGGATCACGCGGCTGAAGACCTTTTTCCCGGAATTTAACTTTCTCGATGACATTTCGCTCAATCGGGCCTATGGAACGCTCATTGGATTTACCGAAGCGGAAATCAAAAATGCTTTTCCCTATTATCTGAGGGAGGCCGGGCAAAAACTGGGATTGACCGAGGACGCACTCGTCGGGAAGCTCAGGGAAAATTACGGCGGCTATTCTTTTGAATCGGAAGCTGCGGCGAAAGTTTTCTGCCCCTGGTCAGTGCTGAATTTCTTCAGACATCCCGGGCAGGGCTTCCAAAACTACTGGTTTTCAAGCGGCGGGCTGCCGACGCGATTCCTCAAGCTTCCGGAGAGCGATGCGTTCATATCACCCGACCAGTTCGACCAGCCGATCGGAATTACGCTGGACGAGCTCTCGGCTTCACGAGAGGTCAGCGGCTTATCCGCTGCGGCGCTTCTTCTTGAGGCCGGGTACCTCACCATCAAGGACCAGATCAATGCTGCCGAGGTCGAGCTCGGGTACCCGAACAAGGAAGTAAGGCTTTCAATTGCCAGGCTCTATGCGGACGAGATGCTCCGGAACGTTAATCGACTTGAGGTCGGCGTGTCGCGGCTTGAAAAAGTGCTCGATGGCGAAAATGTCGATGCTGTTGTCGGACACTTCAACGCAGTTCTCAACGCGATCGATTACCGGCAGTTCCCCATCTGCGACGAAGCCTCCTGCCTGAGCCATATCGAAGTTCTCCTGATGGGCGCCGCCATGGCGACGGATGTTGAGAAGCATTCTGCCCTGGGTCGAAGCGTTCTTGAGGTTCGCACACGGAATCGTCGCTGGGTATTCGAATTCAAGTTTGCCCGGAGAGGCACTGATGCGTCGAGGCTCCTTGCCGAAGCGGCGGAGCAGCTCCTCACACGCCGATACGGCGAAGCGCCTCATGGCCGGGAGCTCATCCGCGCTGCGCTGGTCTTTGACGCCGAAAAGCGTGCATTCACGGCGTGGGAAAGTGTTTGAAAAATCCAAAAGCGGCCTCCGTCAGGGAGGCCGTGAGAATAAAGACAATCAGCCGAAGAGCTTCGTGAGGTGCGCTTCCCAGCGCTTCATGTCGGCTTCAATGGTCGGGTGCTTGAAGACGTCGTTCACCATGAAGCTTTCGCAGGGCTTCATTCCGAGGAATTCGAAGGTCTTGTGAAGCGGCATAAAGAGGCCATCGATGCCCTTGCCTTCGAAGAACTGGTCGGGATCGGTGAAGGCTTCAAGAGGCGCGTTCCATGTCGAGGAGAGGAGGTAGCGCTTCGAGGTGAGCTTCCCGCCCGAGCCGTACTTCTTCTGCGGATCCTTGCGGCTTCTGCCGTCGCCGCCGCAGAGAATCGGGTCGACGAAGACGTCGTCCTCGTATTTCTTAAGCTGCCACGGCGTACTCATCCACCAGCCCGGAGTCTGAATGATGACGACGTCCGCACGCAGAATCTTCTCGGCCTCTTCGGCATTGTCCCAGCCGTTCTCAAGGCGAGTCTCTTCGACAGTGTGGCCGAGCTTCTCGAGCGTTTCGCGGGCCTTCTCCACCATGGCGGCAGAAAGCGTGCCGCCGTGTCCGAAGTGGGTGCAGCCGGCATTAATGATCAGAAATTGCATATTCCTTCCTTTTTAACCTGGATGTTTCGAAGCCTTCCGCAATCGATGAAAAGGCTTCGAAACCCGACAGTGTTGAACGCCCTCATCTTAATCTAGGGGTTAACCCTTTTCAGAAAATGAGAGCAGAAAAAGGCAGAAACGAGGCAGTTTCAGGCAGGTCGGCACTCACCTGCGTTCGATTCTCTTTTTCCTTTCCGGGAGCTGCGCGAGGACGACGGCAACCGCCATCAGCACGCAGCCGAGACCTTCGCGGGGGGTGAGGATTTCATTGAGAACAACCCAGCCCGCAAGCACGGAAAAGACGGATTCGAGCGAGAGAATGAGGCTTGCCGCGGTTTCGTTCATGCCGCGCTGACCCACGATCTGAAGCGTGTAGGCGATGCCGTTGCTCATGATGCCTGCCCAGAGAATGGCGGGGAGCGCCGCCATGAAGCCCGACATCGTCGGATGCTCGAAAAGCATCATGCTCGTGAAGGCAATGATGGAGCCGAAGAAGAACTGCATCATCGAGAGTTCGATCCCGTTCACCTTGGTCACGAACCTCGAGATCACGAGGATGTGAAGCGAAAAGACGATGGCGCAGAGGAAGATGTAGGTGTCGCCGAGCGCGATCGAAAAGCCTTCCGGAGGAAGGCAGAGAAACCAGAGGCCCGCGACGGCAATGGCGACGGCGAGCCAGAGCGTGAGCCGCGACTTCTGGCCCAGGAAGAGGCCGATGAGGGGCACGAACACAATGTAGAGCGCTGTGATGAAGCCGGCTTTCCCGACTTCCGTGTCGTGCACGAGGCCGAACTGCTGGAGCGCCTCGCCGCCGAAGAGGCAGAGGCCGCAGAGAAAGCCCCCGAGGATGAGGTTCCGGCGGTACTCAGGCGAGCGGCGGCGTTCCGACTCGTCGGGCTGCGAGGCTGCGAGGCGCTTTCGCAGCATGGCGACGATGGGAAGCAGAAAAACGAAACCGAGCGCCATGCGGCTTGCCGTGAAGGTGTAGGGGCCGACCGACTCCATGCCGATCGACTGGGCGACGAAGGAGCAGCCCCAGATGAAGGCCGTGATGAGAAGCAGCCCCGACTGGCGGAGTTCGAAGAGAAGGTTGGGATTAGACATCGCTCAGGATGATGTGGGGAAAGGAAGCGTCGAAACCCGACAGTCTAGCGAACCGCAGTCAATGCGGGCGTCCGCGATATTCAGGGCTGACGCACATTAATTTCTAATTTCAGCTGGAATCTTTTGATTTTCAG
>NZ_CALDXB010000068.1 GCF_937923675.1 uncultured Sutterella sp.
GAAAATCAAAAGATTCCAGCTGAAATTAGAAATTAATGTGCGTCAGCCCTGTGCAACAGTTATTCTCGTGAGGAATAATCACTATTCCTGACATTCCGACGGGCTTAAGGTCAACCTTCACGCGGATCCGACCAGGTTTGCTTCCGGCAGATCCGCCCGCTTCTTGATTTCCACATCCCGCTTTCAATAGAAGAGGTGCTCCAACGGGAGCCTTGAAGACCTAATCATCCTAGGCGCTCCGCAAACGCATCAGTCGGGCTTCCTCCTGCTGCAAGGCGATCTTGAGGCAATGCAAAAGCTGTTCCGCCTCTCTCAAGGCTACGAGCGCCGTCAGATCGTCAATGCTGCCCCCGCTTTGAAATGAATAAAGCGCCGCATAGTACCGATCGCGGTCTTCCCGACAACGGATATTTGCAGGCCAATAGCCTTCACGGACCAGCATGAAATTCAAGAGTAGCCGCCCGGTTCTTCCATTGCCGTCGGCAAAAGGATGAATCGTCTCGAACTCTGCATGAAACCTTGAGGCCTTTTCTATCGGATGCATCGCATCTTCATTTTGGTACCAGCAAACGAGATCATGGATTTTCTGCGGAATCTCCCGAAACCCGGCCGGCTTGAAGGCAGCTCCCAGCACCCTGACCTCGTGATCCCTCCAGACGCCGCAATACTCTGGGAAGGCGCCGAGCATGACATACCGATGGAATCGCTGAATCAAATTCTCATCGCAGGGAACCTTTTGAGCTGCCAAATCAAAAATCACCTCAAAGCCGCGAGCGTAGCCCTGAGCGGCAAGAACATCCTTCATGCGAAACCCATCTCCGTCCGCAACGCCTTCCTTGACGACCAGAACGGTTTCCCTCAGAGTCAGCCGCGAACCCTCGATCGCATTGGAATCAAAGGTATTCTCCAGCATCATTTCATCGCGGAGACGGGCGACAGCCGGCGGAGTCAGCGGCTTTTGCTCATTGAGCTTTTTGAAAATGTCATCGACCATCTCCAACGCCGTCTTCTTGTCGCTCAGGAGCCTCGCTTCAATTTCCCTGAATTCCTTTTCATCCATTTTTCATGTACGCCCATCAGTTGAAATCGATGATTTCTGCGGCAAGGAAAACCTTCGCTTTAACCTCTGGGGAATTTCGAGCGCTGGGAGAGGCAGCGGCCGACGACTGCCCTGCAAAGCGAATGAGGACATCACTCCCTCAAAACCGCCTGAAGCCGTTGTCAGCGCGTTCCCAGGGAACCGCAACCCGCCTAATCCTGCCGTCGCTCCCAAGAATCCGAGGAACATCGCAATGGATGAGTCACGGGTATTGGAAGAAATTCGTGTTCCGCCAGGTGCCCGGCAGCGCGTCATGGACCGGAGAGGCCTTCGCGCCGCCCGTCGCCGTAAGATCCGGGAAGCGGGCGCCCTGTCTGAATTTAATGAAGATATGGAGCGTCCGGGTATTGCCCGGTTCTTCTCGGAAATCAATCTGGTCGATATACCAAGGCTCCGATAACATCAGAGCAGCGGTAAAAAGCGTCTTTGTGTCGAAGGTGCTCATATTGAAAGATCCGGCGGCTCATAGAGAGGTTCTGTCTCACAGCTCCTCTCCCGAAGTCCTGCAGCTCGATGTCGAGGAACGTGAGAACTGATTATTCCATGCCATTCTCATCCCGCGGGGCATTTGCTAGTCGAATAAAATGCTGTCAAACCTCCCGTAACGCGCAGAATAGGAGGAATAAAAATGACGCTTTGTTCGATTGGAGTCATTGCCCGACATTACGGCGTATCGCCGAGCACTATCAGACGCTGGGTGGAAAAAGGCTTTATTCAGATAGAAGGGCGCACCTTCGGCGGTCATCGAAGATTCAGGGAGCCTGCAGTTCAATCCGCGGAAACTGCCGGGCGAAAGATTGTCGGTTACGCCCGCGTTTCCTCGCACGATCAGAAGTCAGACCTGCTGCGGCAGGCTGATCGTCTGCGCGAGGCCGGCTGCGACGAAGTGATTTCCGACATTGGTTCCGGACTCAACTGCAGGAAGCCCGGGCTGCGCAGACTCCTGCGGATGCTTCTCGACAACCGCATTGAGAAGCTGCTGGTGCTCCATGAAGATC
>NZ_CALDXB010000069.1 GCF_937923675.1 uncultured Sutterella sp.
CGCTTACGACAGCCGAACTCGCTGACTTCATCGCCGCTCGTATCGCCGCAAAGGAAACGGCCGTTTCGATCGGCAAGAAGCTGGGCATTTCCAAGCCGCAAATGACACGCTACGCAGCCTGGGCTGAGATGCCGGAGAGTATTCGTGAACTTGTTCGTTTGCAGAAAGTTCCTTCGATCAAGATCGCCTATGAGCTCTATCGCAAGTGGAAAGAAACACCGGAGGCCGTTGAGGCTGCGATTTCGGAGGCGGCGGATGACTTTGAGTGGACGATGGCAGCGGTCAAGAGGATCGGCAGCGCACCGGAGGCCGAGGTGGTCGACATCGAGGCGGAAGAGCGTTTTGAGGCGGGACAAGAGCCGGATGGCGGAGAGACTCCTGAAGAGCCGCAAGTCGTCGAGACCAAGGACACGGAAGTGCAATGGGACGTCGGTGCGGACGAAGACGATGAACCGGTAGCTTCAGAGGGATCAACCGATTTCGAGGAAGAGGGCGGCGTAGCAGAAGTGTCCTTTGAAGAAGCGGCCGTTGAAACGACCGACGCACGCTCGGCGAATACACGCCTCCCCCGCGTTGTGGTTTCGATTGATGGACGAGAAGCGGCTTTGATCCTCAAACACACGGCCGACGGTTTCGCGACGGTGAAGTTTCTTGATGGAGGCGATGTCGAGGTCGTTGACGTGGAGGTTGAGCGCGTGCGTTTGCTGAGGGTGGACGATGGACAAGACGAATGACAGCGCCGTGCTTTCCCTTCGGCTTCAGGGGGCTGCCTTGGCGGAACTGACCGAACGTGCGCAATACGTGGGAAAGACGCGCTCTCGATTTGCGCGGGAGCTCATCATGAAGGCGTTGGCGGTTCCCGCCCCAGCGAGAACGATCTTTCGGACGGTGGACGCGGAGGAACTGACGAAGCCATACGCGCTCAAGCTACTGCTCAAAGAAAGCGAGAACGCCGCTCTCACGCGCATTTCGACCGCTCAAGGCATGAGTCGCCAGCAGCTTGTGATCGGTCTCATTCGAATGGCAGCTGCGTCGGAAGCACAGTTCACCAAAGACGAAACGCAGACGCTCTATGCGGCGACCTGGGAGCTGCGCAAGATCGGCGTGAACATCAATCAGATTGCCCGACGCTTGAACGAGGAAGCCAAGGCCGGCCGACTGCATGGAACGGAAGCAGCGCAGTTTCTCAAGCTTTCAACGGCACTGACGAACCGCATGGAGCATGTTGTCGGTAAGGTGGGCGACCTTATCAAAGCAAGCCGTGCTCGGTGCAAGCTCGTTGAAGTTGCAAGGGAGAACCAATCATGAAAAGAGAAGCATTGCTTGCGCTTGCCGCCGGCTTTCGAGAATCCAATCCGAAGCTTGCCGAGCATGGATTCGTGACGATCTACAAAGGGACGGTGACCGGGTTGAAACGGACGCTGAATCGCCCAGGGACGGAGGTTCCGGGAGCCTACGCAGTGGGAGCGGACGCGAGCATTTTCCGCGCTTGCGGTGGGGATGAGGAGCACGGAGCGCATGCGTTTCTTCTTGCTACCGGTGAATGCTTGCACGCGGACGATGAAAGCTCAGAATGCTCGCAAGCATGCAGCGAATGCTCGGAGCATCGCTCGAATGATTGTGGAGCATCAATTCAAGCCAACGGCCTTGACAATGCAAGCAGCCGCTAGGCATACTTCGAACCAAGTCCTCCGTGAAAGCGACGGAGGCCGGGCCTGAGAAACCCGAAATCACAGGCACTTGAGTGCCGCGTGTTTTGCGGCATTTTTGTTTGCTTTCGACGAGCTCCCCAATTTTGGGGACTTCGATAACTGCGAACACTTGGGTGCAGTCTCCACTTATGGGAGAGGCGCGCGGTTCCGCTTCGGCGGGGCCGTCCCTGTGAACGGTTTTCTCAACCCGCGTTGCCTCGCCCACCCGCCTGAGAAACGGGCACGAGGTTCATCATTCACAGGAGACTGCCATGCTTAAAGTGGTTAACCAAGGCACGCATGTGCCGGTTGTTGACGTTGTCGATGGCGTTGCTACGGTCGAATCGACAAATATCGCAGAAGTTTTTGAGAAGCGACACGATCACGTCCTACGCGATATAGAAAACATTCTGATTTCGCTACCGAGCGAGCGACGCGATAACTTCATTGAAATTCAGCTCGATCGCATCAATAACTTCGGTGCGACAGTTCAGTCTAAGGCCTATCGCCTTACACGCGACGGTTTCACGTTTCTTGTCATGGGCTACACCGGCGAGAAAGCCGCAAGATTCAAGTGGGCCTACATCGACGAATTCAACCGGCAGCAGACTCTTCTTGAAAGCAAGGCCCTACCTCCGACGCAATCTGAGCGAACTATGTTCGCGGGAGGTTCGCTTGCTGAAAACGTGCTACGAGGGCTCTCCGGCCAAATGGATGCGGAGACCGTGGGCGACAAGCTCGTGACCATCGGCACGGTGCTGCAGGTTGTCGGTACCATTCAAAAGGTGCCCGCGTCGGGACCGCAGCTGCAGGCTGCACTCTACGCGTTTCAGCAGGCGCTTGAGGAATCTTGTGATGCTGATGAGTTGGAAAAGCAGCGCCGCCGCAGCCTCAAGGCGCGCAATGCAGCCAGGGCACGTTGGGATCGTATTCGCCAGGGAGGTGCCGAATGATGAGAGCTGAAATCACCAACCTTCCGATGTTCGACGAGTACGCCTTCATCGAGCAGCATGGCCGTGAACTCACGAGCGACGAGCTCGAAGTGCTTTCGGAGCGAATCGACAACCTGGATCGACATATCATCGCCTTCAACGACGCTACGATCAACATGCTGCATCGCGCCATTTCTGACCAGGCCTTCGAAGAGGGCAGCGTCGTGGCGGCCAATCTCCTTGAACTGCTCGCGGGCATGCAGCGGTACGTGTACCGAGCTCGCGAAGCGCTCGCAGAATGCACGACGGACGAGACGCCGTCGGAGTTGGAGTTCTCCTTTTTAAGCGACACGTGAGCTCCCTGAAAAGTTTCCTCGGGAAACTTTTTGATGGTCCTCAGAGGGGTGAGGGTGGTTGTGGTGGCTAGGGCAGGATCGCGAACTTGGGGCGAAACGTATACACGTTCGCCCAAGTTCGCCACAACCACCGCCGTAGGCGGTCGAGCCTTTCGGGCTCGGGGTTCAGGAGTCTCTGTTCTTTGCTCGGTAAAATTGCATACCGGGTTCACTAATCAGCATGGACTGCTCAATGTTTTCGACTTATTCAAGCCGCGTTGCCGAACTTCTTCAAAAGATTGAATCCGGTGAGATTGCGCTTCCAGATCTGCAGCGCCCGTTTGTTTGGGAAGATGCGAAGGTTCGCAATTTGCTCGATTCGATGAACAAGGGATTTCCTGTTGGCTACGCCATGCTCTGGGATTTTCCCGACGATTACGATGCCCAACCTCGATCTTCTGCCATTGCCAAGTCCGGCACTCGATCTGTCCGAAGTCTTCTGATTGACGGACAACAGCGTCTAACGGCGTTGTTATCGGCTATGGACGGCATCGTCGTCAAAGACAAGGATTACAGGGACCGTCGTATTCGTATTAGCTTCAACCCACTTGCCAAAGCTGATGATGGGAAGCAGATCGGTCAGTTTGAAGTGTGGACCAGCGCTACGGAAAAGGATCCGGAGTGGGTGAGTGATATTACCGAAGTCTATAAACTTGCGGCGGAAAATCCGACGACCGGCGTCTTTATGTTCTGCCAGGCATACTATTCGGCCGTGAATGCCTCGCATGAAAAGAAGGGACTAGCGTTGCTGACAACGGAAGAGCAGGCAGTCGTCTACAACAACATCAACAAGCTCTTGGGCTTGCGTAACTATAACCTGCCGGTCGTATCGATTGACCGAACGGCCTCAGAGGAAGACGTTGCAGAAATCTTTGTTCGAGTGAATTCTGGCGGTCAGAAGTTACTGGAGAAAAACTTCATCGAAACGTTGCTTGCTGTCTACGACAATGACATTCACTGGAAGATTTCGCAATTCTGTGAATCGGCTCGAGTGCCGAAGGATAAGTCGGCGTACAACCATATTATCAAACCGGAACCCTCACATCTGATTCGCGCTGCAGTTGCGCTCGGATTCGATCGCGCGCGTCTGAAGTACGCTTACATGCTTATGCGCGGTCGCGATTTGACGACAGGCAAGACGACAAAGAAGACGCAAGAAGAGAATTTGACAAAATTTCGTGATGCCATGGAAAAGGTTACGAACCTGAACAACTGGCACGAATTCCTCAATCTCTTCCCGGCTGCCGGTTACATCAATGAATCGCTGATCTCTTCCGACAACGCGGTCATTTACAGCTACGCGCTCTACCTTCTTGGCAAGTATAAGTTTGGCATTTCAGCCAACAAGTTACGCCACGCGCTCACTCGGTACATTTTCACTGTGACGGTCAATGCTACTTACAGCGGTTCATCCGAAACCATGTTCGAGGGACAGCTTGCCGAACTCAAAAATTGCAGCACGCCAGAAGACTTCCTCGCATACATTGACGGATTTATTGCGACGCGCCTCACGGAAAGCTACTTTGATGTTACCCTGCCGGATGAGCTTAAGACTTCGTCAACGCAGGCTCCGACATGGTGTGCCTTCGTCGCCTCGCAGATCGTACTTGGTGCTCAGGTTTGGCTCGGCACGAGCACGGTTGCGACGTTGCTGGCGGTCGGTTCCTCTGGTTCGAAGCGTGCCTACGACAAGCACCACATCTTCCCGAAAAACTATCTTAATTCGATTGGCATCGATAAGAAGGTCGACCGCAATCAGGTCGCGAACTTTGTATTCATTGATTATCAGTCAAACATCGAAATTTCGGATAGAGCGCCGGCCGAATATTTGCTCGAGTACCGCAATCGGCTCGGCGAGAAAGCGTTTGTTGAATCTTGCGAAATGAATGCAATTCCATCAGCCATCGAAAACATGACTTATGAGGACTTTCTGAAAGCTCGACGCGTTCTGATGGCGCAGATGATCAAAGCGGCATATTTGAAGCTTGCTGGGAAAGCTGAGTTGTGAAACTAACCTGTCGCAGGTAGTAACGAAGCAAGCGCTCCTAGGATGACGGAGATTCAGTGGCAAAAGCTCTATCTCTAAACGAATCAGAGATAGAGCTCAGCGCTTGTCGGTGCGGGGGTTAATCAGTCAACAGATGCCTCTTTATCTAACTGATGGATTTCGAGCTTAGGTAGGGCCTTTACGATCTTCATCGTTTCCAGGCTGACCGTGATGACCTTCAGGAAGAGGTCCAACGGGTAGCGTTCGCTGCCCATCTCGGCCGCGTAGTCGTTGAAGT
>NZ_CALDXB010000070.1 GCF_937923675.1 uncultured Sutterella sp.
CAACAGCCTTGGCAGTCTGAGCTTCGGCTTGAGTCTTCAGATCGTAGTACTTAGGAAGCGCCACTGCCGCCAAAATACCAAGCAAAACAAGGACCATGACGATTTCAATCAATGTGAAACCACGCTTGTTGTTTTTCATAACAATAACTCCTATAGAAACAACACAGGGAAGAAATTAAATTTTTAAGGGTCTGTCGTAACGGGCTTGCCACATACCACAAAATGTGCCGGAATCTCAAAAACTTCACCCGTCTCCTGATCCCAAACTGGAATCTTAGTGGAATTTTGATCCATCTGTTGTGTATATACTGCCATGCCATTAATAAGATAATTCGTATATTCAACAAGGACGGATTGTTTATTTTTCTGAGAAAACTCTGAGCTTTTAGCATCATCACACTTTTCACCAGCAATAATCCGTTTAGCAATCTTATTGTTTACATCAGCCACAAATTGATTAGCGACAGCAACCGCAATAGACTTTTTCGATTCCGCCTTAAGACTATAATATTTCGGCAAGGCAACAGCTGCCAAAATACCCAACAAAACTAGAACAAGGACAATCTCAATTAGAGTAAAGCCCTTTTGATGACTTGATGAAAACATTTATAAACTCCATTAAACAAAGATAGCAAGCAACTGGAAAATTATTGAACCAACTTTACCAAATCCCACATTGGCAGGAAGATCGCCAATGCAAAGAAAAGCACTACAACACCAAGAGCCATGATCAGTATGGGACCAATCCACTCGGTAAGCTCCTCTACCGCCAACTCAACTTCATTGTCATAGTGCCTTGCAAGGTCGTTGAGCATCTCATCCAACTTGCCGGAATGCTCACCCACCAAAATAAGATTCACCGCCAGCGGTGTAAACCCTTTCACAGATTCAACAGCAGCCGCAATCCCGCTGCCCGCCTGAATTTTTGACTTGATTCCCTCGAACTTCGTCTGAAAGAACGCATTGTCAACCGTATCCCGGATGATGTCCAGACTGTTCAAAACCGAAAGACCGCTTCGCTGCAGAATGCTGAAAATAGCCGCAAAGCGCGCAATGGCCGCCTTCTGAACAACCTTGCCGATCAGGGGAATCTTGAGCGCCATACTGTCACGCCAAAAAACTCCCTTTTCAGTCTTCATATATGCCTTCCAGGCATATATGAATCCGAAAAACAAAGCGAGGATAATAAACCAATAATCTTGGAAGAACTGATTGAGCCACAAAGCAAACTGTGTAGGCAACGGCAATTCGACCTTGGCTGACTGAAATATCGAGGCAAACTGCGGCACCACGAAATTGAGAAGTACAAGGAAAGCAATCACCATCGCAAATACCACCATCTTCGGATAGCGTAGAGCGGACGTTATTTGCTGCTTCGTCTTCGCGTCATGTTCGAGCAGATACACCAGACGTTCAAGCACTTCCGGAAGCGCACCCGAGCTTTCGCCCGCCGCGATCATGGCGCAATAAAGCGACGAGAAAACCTTTCGGTTGGCCGAAAACGCCTGATGCAGGCTCTCGCCCTCCAGCACGCGACGTTGCATGTCGCCCACGACCCACTTGAACTGCTTATTCTCCGCCTGGTCATGAAGGATGCGCAAAGCCTCGGGCAGCGAAATGCCGGCCATGTAGAGCGTGCGGAACTGCTGCGTAAAGAGAATCAGCTCCGACGTGCTCAGGCGCTTTTGGAAAAGACGACGCCAATCCCAGCTCGTCTTCGCCTTGGCTTCACCCTGAAGCTTCGAGACAACGAACCCCTGCTCGAACAGCTTGCGGCGAGCATCCTTCTCGGAATCCGCCGTCAACGTTCCGTTGAGGCGGCGTCCAGCGGCATCGACGGCTTCGTAACGGTAGTCAAGAGGCATTTCTCAGTCCCCGTTACGCCATCGTGACGCGCAGCGCCTCTTCGCAGGTCGTAAGCCCCGCGCGAATCTTATCCGCAGCGTCCCGACGCATCGTGTGAAGGCCGTTTTCAAGCGCATGACGGTAAACCGTCTGCATCGACTCGCCCTTGAGCACCATTTGATTGATTTCCTCCGACATGGGCATCACTTCGAAGATGGCCATGCGTCCCGCGTAACCGGTGCCGCCGCACTGCGGGCAGCCGGCGCCGTGATAGAACGGACCATCCTCGGGCTTGAGGCCAAGATCGCGAAGCATGCCTTCGGCGGGCACATATTCCTGGCGGCAATTCGGGCAGATCGTGCGAACAAGACGCTGGGCAAACGTGCACAACAGCACCGATGTCACCAGGTAGGAAGGCACGCCCATGTCGACGAGACGATAGACGGCGGAAAGCGCATCGTTCGTATGAAGGGTCGACAGCACAAGGTGGCCCGTCATGGCGGCCTGAACGGCAATTTCGGCGGTTTCCTTGTCGCGGATTTCACCCACCATGATGATGTCCGGGTCCTGACGCAGAATGCTGCGAAGGCCCGACGAGAAGGTCATGCCGGCTCTGACGTTCAACTGAACCTGGCGTACGCCGGGAAGACGGTATTCGACCGGGTCTTCAAGCGTGATGACGTTGACGTCCTCGCGATTGAGCATCTTCAGAATGGCGTAGAGGCTCGAACTTTTGCCGGAACCCGTCGGACCGGTCGAAAGGATCATGCCGTAGGGCTTGCGGATGCAGCGGGTGATCGTCGCATAATCGGCCTGGTTCATGCCGAGCTTCGGAAGGTCGTAGATGATCCCCGAGCGGCTGTCCAAAAGACGAAGCACGATGTTTTCGCCGTACGTCGTCGGAAGGGTCGACACGCGAATGTTCACCTCGCGGCCTTCGGCCTTGACGGTAAAGCGACCATCCTGCGGAAGACGCGTTTCCGAAATGTCCATGTTGGACATGATCTTGATGCGGGACGCCACGGCGGAACCCATGGAGACCGGAATAGTGGAGGCTCGGCGAAGAAGCCCCTCGACACGATAGCGGACCTTGATCTCCGTCTTTTCCGGATTGATGTGAATGTCGCTCGCACCGGCCTTGAGGGCTTCGGCGATGATCATGTTGACGAGCTTAATGACGAAGGCTTCGCTCACGTCACCTTCGAGCTCCTGATCCTTTACGGCGCTCTGCACCGCAGTCTGCACGGGCGAAGTCTCAGCGGCGCCGGCGGCATTGTCAAGCATTTCGCCCACGGCGGAGTATTCGCCGTAGACAGCCGTAAAGAGACGCACGAAGTCCTTCTTGAGACAGAGCACGGGCTCCATCTGGCAATGCGCAATTTCCTCGATTTTGTCCAAAGTCTGGAAGTCGTGCGCATCGAGAAGACCCACGCAGAGCACGCCGCTTCGCATGCACAGAGGCACCACGCGGTGACGGCGCGCGAACTCGGCCGGAATCACCGAGCGCAGCTTCTCGTCGATCGGAAACGCCTCGCGATTGTAGACGGGCACCTGAAGCTGGCTGGCAACAGCCTGCAGCACCTGAGCTTCCGTCACAATGCCGGCGGAAACGAGATACTCGCCCAAACGCTGATCCTCTTCACGGGCGCGCTTAAGCGCATCTTGAAGCGCATCGGCAGTCAGAAGGCCTGCAGCCACCAGCTGCTCGCCCAGACGCATCTTCACTCGACCGCTTTTATTGAATTCAGCCATGATCAGACTCCTTCACGACTCTCGGCTCAACGGCTGCCGGGCGTAAGCACGGCCGGAGACTGAGGCAGCGGAGCGGAACGGCGGCCGGATTCGGCGCGCGTCGGCAGAATGGTCGGGGTGATGAAGATCAGCACCTCTTCCATCGAGACATTGCGGTTCGTACTGCCGAAGGCATACTTGCCGCCCGGCAGATCGCGCATGCCGGGAACGCCGGCTTCCTGATTCGTGCCCTTTTCCTTGGTAAGACCGGAGATGACGATCGTCTCGCCGCTTCTCACGAGCACAGTGGTTTCCGTCTGCTTCTTGACGATGTAGGGATTGCCCTGCACGCTGCGGCTGGCATCCACTTCGTCCTTCTTGATCAGAACCTTGAGCTTGAGGTTCGCCGGGTCGATGACGTTCGGCGTCATTTCAAGTCGCAGAACCGCGTCCTCGAACTTGACGCTCGTATCGCCGTCGTCGTCCTTGCTTACATACGGCACCTTCTCACCGTTTTCGGTGTAGGCCATCTTGTTGTCAAGCGTCGTAATGGACGGAGACGACAGAATGTTGAGCACGCCTTCGCTTTCCATCAAGTTGAGTTGAGCTTCGAGAACGGAAGTTTTGCCAAAGGCCAGGCCAAGGGTGCCTGCACCGGAGGAATTGACAATGCTGCCGTAGCCAAGCCCAAGCGGGAAGCCGCTGATGGTATTGGTACTTCCATCCCCGCCCTTCTTAAGAGGCGTACTGCCGGAACCGCCGATGAGCTTCTGATGCTCGAAGCGTCCGCCCCACTGCATGCCGAGCTCGCGAGCCTTTTCCTTCGTTGTTTCGACGATGTAGGCCTTCAGCTGAACCTGCGGACGCGGACGGTCAAGGCTGTCGATCAAAGCAAGGATGCGGGCCTGTTCGGTCGGCGTTCCCTGAATGACGAGCGCATTGTTGTGCTGGTCGATTTCAATGACGGCATCCTTGTTGCGCGAAACAAAGCGCGTCAGGCTGTTCTTGAGCGAAGCAGCATCGGAATAGCGGACGTTCACGACCTGCACCATCATGTCGCCCGAATGAGCGGCCGTCTGGTACTGCTCGGAAAGCTGGTTGTTGAGCGTGAGAAGGCTCACTTCCTTCTGCTTGTCGGCGGCCGTCATCACCTGCAGGATCTTGCCCTGCCAGCGATAGTCGAGACCGTTGGAGCGAAGGATGGACTGGAAGACGTCGCTCCAGCGGGCGTTCTTCACGTTGAGGCTGATCTTGTCCGAAACGCCGCTGCTCATCATGAGGCTCACGTTGGCTGCGGAGGCCATGGCGCGCAGAACCGACTCGACGGCTGCATTCTGGAGCTTGAGCGTGATGGGCTGATCAGGCAGCGCGCGCGGCGTGCCGTGCAGATTTACAGACTGTTGCTTCATCAGAACGCGGGGTTCGGGCGCCAGATCCTCGAGCGCGGGCGAGAAGCCCTGCCGGTCGACGGACTGGTTCTGCCAGTGCTGCATGAACGCATCGTCTTTTC
>NZ_CALDXB010000071.1 GCF_937923675.1 uncultured Sutterella sp.
TGATAAAACTATACAGGGCTGAGCTTCAATAAATATTTGTAATCGTCAGCCCTGCAAGCAGCCCTGCCGGTCCGTAGACAACCTCAGAAGAAATGCCGGAAAGCGCTTCATAGCGGGAAAGCACCGCCGGGAGCGCCCGGGAGAGACTCCCGGCCGCATAAATGCGCAAAGGATGAGTCATAAGCACCACCTTGAAAAGGCTGGTAAACATGGAGATAGCTATATTAGCGCCGGCAATGGCAAGCGGCTTCGGCCGCGCGTCCAACGATCTTTGTCAGACGTTTCTGTTTCTTTTCGGAGCTCATCTGCTCCCGGAAGCACCTGCCCGACCTCTGCTCATTCTGCTCTTTCGAAACGTCAGATTGAAAAAGGCTGTCGACAACATTCTTCTCCATGCCGGCATGACTTGAAAAGTGCTGTGCGCAAAAAGAGAAAAAAGCCTTAGAATCAGAAGCCCAAAATTTGAACCGCAAATCTCTGTAGTCGCTCTGCCGGAGGCGTCCGGCCCCATCAGGCTCCGACCTTCCGGTCCTGATGGGCAGAAAAACAACGGCCCAACGTATTGCGTTACGCCGGGCCGTCACGTACGAAGGAGACGAAGCATGAATCCTAACTATTCACGCTTTGCTGTTTTCCTCCTCGTCGTCCTCGAATTGTGGAGCAGCTGGCATTTCTGTGTCAAGCGTGACTACTCCCCGTCCAATTCTTCGAATTGGGCGAGGCTTCTCGCTTCTTCGGTCACAACCCGGATGTCTCCGGGATTTACACGACCTCAGCGAGCATTGCGAGAGGACATTTCTCTCCGCAGGACGGGCAGCCCCTCCGCCCTCAATTTTCTAATGCCTTCTGCCCGGATGTTGGCTGCTGCGTTGACGTCGCGGTCATGATGAACTCCGCAGTGCGGGCAAGTCCATTCGCGCGTCGCCAGATCAAGCTTCTCAAGCTTGAAGCCGCAGCAGGAGCACGTCTTTGAAGAAGGATAGAAAGGATCGATCTGCACGAAGTACTTTCCTTCCCGCTTCGCTTTGTAGGCAATCATTCGGAAGAGCTCGCTCCAGGCGGCATCAGCAATGGATTCCGCCAGGCGTGGGTTCTTCAGCATGTTGATGATTCTCAAACTCTCCGCAGCCAGCGCTTGGCTTTCGTTCACGAGTCGCGAAGAGACCTTGTGAAGGTTGTCGTTGCGGGCATTAGCCACGCGCTTATGCGCGCGTGCGAGCCTGCGGCGCGCCTTCTCGCGCCGGCGGCTGCCCTTCTTTGTTCTTGAAAACTGCCGGCATCTGCGGCGCAGCGCCTTGCGGGCACGTTTCAGATGCTTCGGGTTCGGTTCCTTGCGGCCGTTCGATTCCGTAAGGAGATCCTTGATGCCGACATCAATGCCGGTGACCTGATCCTCATAGATCTCCTTGAGAGGCTCCTTTTCAGCAAGACCATCCTCCCAGAGCACGGCGGCGTAATAGTCGCCTGCGGAATCGACTTCAAGCGTAATGCTCTTCACCTTGCCGACGACCTCACGGTGAATCCTGGCCTTGATCGGCTCCATCTTCGGCACGCGTACATAGTTGGGGCCGACGGAGACGTTGGTGCAGTGATAGCTCGACTGCGGACCTCTGCGGGACTTGTAGTGAGGAAAGCCCGCTCTTTTCTCAAAGAATGCGCGGTAGCTCTTGTTGAGATTCCGCACCGATTCCTGAAGCGCCATCGAATCGTATTCCCTGAGCCATGCGTACTTCTTCGACTTCTTGGCTCTGGCGATGAGCGGCTTGATCTCGTGGATGAGATCAAGCGATACGCCCCGCGTGCGGTAGTAATGCTTCTTCAGGAAGAGCGCCATGTTCCAGCACTTGCGGACAGCACCCCATTGCGCCCAGAGAAAAGCTTCCTGAACGGCAGTCGGATAGATGCGGAATTTCGCAGCGCGGAGCATATAGCGGTCAAATTAATTTATCATTAAATAACATTATGATGTTATCATAATTATGATTTAGAGGTCAAGGAGAATTCCAATGTTCGACGACTATGAAAGAGCGCGTCACAGCGTGACGAAGCTCCATGTGCATTTGATTTTCACAACGAAATACCGGCGCAAAGTGATGACGCCGAACGTACTGGAAAGCGTGCTTGCTGCGCTAAAAATAGCGGCGGAGGATTTAGGCTGCAGCCTCCTGGAGGCCAATGGGGAGGCGGATCACGTGCACCTGCTCGTGAGCTATCCGCCGAAGGTGAGCATCAGCGAGATGGTGAACCGCTTTAAAACGCGTTCGTCCCGGAAGATACGCGAGGAATATCCAGGGATTCTTGAAGGCGGCAGAACAGGGCTCTTCTGGTCGCGCAGTTATTTCGCCTGTTCCGTAGGCGGCGCCTCCCCTGAGGTTCTTAAAAAGTACATTGAGAATCAGACAACCGATTAGCCAGCCGCCATTCCTCCCCGCCCCATCCGGGGCGAGGGCTCCTGGCGGTTTTTGCTGATGCCACTTTTTTTGAGGAGCTCCCTGTCGTACTTAATTGTACGGCAGGGATTTTTTTGTGCGCCCGACAGCGCACGTGTGTTTATGTGGTGAAAGTCCACTGACCGCCCGAGAAGGGGAAGG
>NZ_CALDXB010000072.1 GCF_937923675.1 uncultured Sutterella sp.
AAACTCTGAAATTTTCAGAATTTACAGGCATTTATTTTATGGAAGTCCCCTAAAGACTCTCCTACAGAATTCGCGGACCTTTCGGAAGAAGCCTCTTCCGATTTGAAAACCATCAAAGGAAAAATATCAATGGAGTTTCTTCAGCTCTTGATGCTTTTCGTTGCCGTGATGCTGATCTGGTTCAGACCCGCCAATGAAAAGCTTGCCTGGTGCCTCACCATCGTCGCGTGGTTCTCCGTCGTCTTCATGTATGTCGGCCACGTTTCCACTGCCATTCTCGGTAACATGAACCTTTAATCGGAGAAAAACAGAATGACGGATTATTCGGCTCCGATTACGGATAAGGACATCGCCAAAGCCAAGACCTGGTACGACATCGTCTGCTGGGGAGGCCTTCTCATCGTCCTCCTGCCGGTTGGCATCGCCAACCTGATCCTCGGCTACCTGATGGGCGATTCGCCCTGCACGCTCTGCTGGGGACAGCGCGAACAGATGGCCTTCATCGGCGTTGTGGCGCTCTTCATGGTGCGCTATGGCTTCAAGCCCAAGTATCTCGCCACGATGCTCGTCATGGCGGCCATGGGCCTCTACTCGTCCTTCCGCCATCTCGGCAACCATGCGGCCCGCGACGTGGGCCAGGGCTTCGGCCTCGACATCTTCGGCATCCACACCCAGATGTGGGCTGAGATCGTCTTCTGGTGCGTCGTGATGCTCTTCGGTCTCGCCTGCTTCCTTGCCCCGCGCTTTGATGCGCTTATCGCCGAGCTTCGCGGCAAGTCCTGGCGTCCGATGACGGGCTTCATGAAGATCGCCTTCGGCATCGTGGGCTTCATCATCGCCTCGAACGCCTTCCAGGCCGCCTGGACCACGGGTCTTCCGCCCAACTGGGGTCAGGGCGATCCCTGGCGCTTCTCCTGGAATCCCAAGTACATCTACTGGTCCGACGCGAGCTGGCACGGCATGTGGGACGGCATCAACTTCCTCGGCCGCCGCGACGTGAAGGATCCGGACTTTGCCTACGCGCCCAATGCGGCGAAGCTCGGCATCACGTTCGAGCATGACGCGAAGAATGCGCCCCTTGAACTCACGGGCGAACTCAAGGTCGCGGGTGAAAAGGCCGTTCCCGGCATCACCGCGAAGCTCAATACCGTCGCCTTCATCCGCGGCGAGTACGTGGTTGCCTCGAAGTACGACTTCTGGTTCCTCAATCCCAACCTCACGACCAAGTTCCATGCCGCCATGGATCCCTGGTTCTCGGCGAACGTTCTTGATCTGGTCGGCGTGACGCCTCTCAATGACGACGCCTACGTTCTCATGGGCTCCAACAAGTCGATTCTGCGCATTCGTCAGAACCCGCAGGCCGACGACGTGAAGGGCTGGGCCAACTTTACGGCCGGCCGCGACCATGTCGAGGCTGTCGGCGGCTTCGGGCGCGCGCGCATCGGCACGGAACGCGCGAAGATGTTCTACATCCACTCGAGCGCGACGGACGGCCGCTACATCTATACGGCCACCGTTCCCGACAACAAGAACAAGAAGACCTTCGTGATCTCGAAGGCGCTTCAGTCCGACTGGGTGCTCTCGGGCGAATTCACGCCTGCCGCTCCGATGCTGAAGAAGGAGCGTTCCCTCGGCGAACTCTACGTGACGGGCATGGTCTGGGAAGACGGCAAGCTCTACGCCGTTTCGAAGAACTGGAACGTTCTCATCACGATCGACGTGGCAAAGGAAGCGGTTGAGTCCGTGCTGGGCCTCCCCGCCGGCCTTACCGACATCCGCGGCCTCGTGAAGAAGGGCGACACGTTTGAAGTGCTCGATTCGAACCGCATCGTGACGCTCGCGAAGTAAGCCTGAGGCTTTCAGCCCGCCCTGAGCGGCGCTGAAGGCTTCCGGCTGACGCAGAGACCCGGGTCGCGCTTTCTCGCGCATTCCGGGTCTTTTGCTTAGGGACCGCAGTCCTTCATAATTTGGGCATTACCCAGAAGGATCCGCGTCCATGCAGAAGTCGTTATTCATTGAAGCCGTCCGCAGCCATCGTCTCTTCGACACCCTGCGCTCCCTCATGAGCTTTGCCGTGGCGCGCATGCGGGAAGCCCATCTTCAGGAGGTCGCCTCCTCGATGACGCTTACGACGCTTTTGTCGCTCGTGCCGCTCCTCGCGGTATCGCTCGCCGTCTTTGCAGCCTTCCCGAGCTTCGCGGATACCCGAAAGGCGCTTGAGGACGCCGTTTTCAACAGCTTCCTGCCGATTCAGTACAGCGAAGTGATCATGAAGTACCTGAAGCTCTTCAGCGATCACGCCTCCGGGCTCGGGGCCTTCGGTCTTGCTGGGTTGTCCCTCACGGCGCTCCTCATGATCGACAAGTTCTTCGTGACGGTTAACCGGATCTTCAAGGTCCGCCGCATGCGCCCCTGGACGCAGCGCGCGATGATCTACTGGGCGCTCCTCACGCTCGGACCCGTCGGCATTGCGCTTTCAATCACGCTCACGACTCAGGCGATCCGCATCGCTGCGGGCTCAACCGACGTAAGCCTCCCGGGCTGGGTTTTCGTCTTCTTTCAGGTCTTCCTCCAGACCTTTGCGTATGCGGTGCTCTTCAAGCTCGTTCCCAACTGCAAGGTGCCTTTTGCGCATGCGCTGATCGGCGGGCTCTTCGTCGCGGTCACGGGGCAGATCGTGAAGGAAGGATTTGAGATCTACATCACCGCCGGCACGCTTTCCTCGATCTACGGGGCCTTCGTGGCGTTCCCCGTCTTCCTTCTATGGCTCTACATCGCCTGGATCCTTGTTTTCGCGGGCGCCGCGGTGACGGCCGCCATTCCGCAGCTCACCTCGGGACGCTTTGCCGACACCTACATGCTCGGAAACGACTTCCTGACGGGGGTCGCCTTATTGAAGGAGCTCACGCTCGCGCGCGAGGCGGGACGCCCCATCGTGGCGGAAGAGGATCTCGCGCGGGCCGTCGACAGCTATCCGCAGGCGATCGAGCGCATTCTCATCCGGCTTTCCGAATACGACTACTGCGCGCCCATTCTCGAAAATGAAAGAAGGCATCTGACCGCCTGGGCGCTTCTCTGCGATCCGAAGGAAAAGACGCTTCGCGATGCGGTCTTCGCGCTTCTCGTGGATCCGAGAAACGGACTTCTGCAGGCCGCGCGGGCGGACGGCAAGAAGCCTGCGGGGCCCCTTGCCGAGTGGTTCGCAACGTTTGAGGACGACTCCTTCATCGAGGAGACGCTTTCGGAACTCGCCCGCAGCCCCCGGGTGAAGGAACTTCCGAAGGCTTGAGCTTCGCTTAAGGATTGACGGCTAAAGTTCTTCTCTATAACGGATAGAAGTGCATGAGCCTTAAGGCTGCTCATGGCTTCCCCCTAAGCGCGAATATTCTTTGGAGACTCCTGATGATCAAGTCGCTTTTCCTTCGGACAGCCCTCGGCGCCGTGATGGGTGCCGGGCTCATGACCCTCAGCGCCGCGCCGGCTTCGGCAAGCGTTGCCGACGGCGTCGCTCAGATCCAGAACGAAAAGTACGCCGATGCGATGCGCACCTTTAAGAAGGAGGCGGCGAAGGACAACGGCGACGCGATGTACTACATCGGCGACATGCTCCGCAACGGGCTCGGTCAGAAGGCGGCTCCTCTGGAAGCCACCATCTGGTGGGAAAAGGGCGCCTATCTCGGGAACGAAAAGTGCCAGATCGCGCTCTCTCACGCCTACCGCAACGGTATCGGCGTGAAGATGGATCCCCGTCAGGCGCTGATCTGGGACCGCGAAGCCGCGAAGAACGGCTCCATCATTGCGTACAAGAACCTCGGCGACTACTTCGCTACCGGGAACGGCGTGGAAATCGACGAGAAGGAAGCTGCCAAGTGGTACTACCTTTCCTCGAAGGGCGGCTTCCCGGCTGCCTACGTTGCCCTCGCCAATCTTCTGCGCGACGGCGAAGGCGTTGAAAAGAATCCGGTTGCCGCCTACGTGCTCTACGAAGCCGCTTCAAAGCCCGTGAAGAATTTTGAGGCGGAAAGAAATGCCGCGGCTGATGCCCGCATTCTCGGACACAAGCTTTCGGCGGCGGATCTTGAGCGCGCGAAGAAGCTTTCCGTTGAGGATGTGCTCGATAGCCTCGAAAGCCTGAAGAAGCTGAGCGAAGAAAGCAAAAAGTAACGCACGGGACGCAGAGCGCTTCTGCCTGCAGCCCTGCGAAAGGCACTAAAGAAAAAACGCCTGAAGACGAAAAGCGTCCCAGGCGTTTTTGCCGGATTCTCAGAAGCGCGTTCGATTACTGAACGTTGGCCTTCTTGATGAGATCCTGGAAGTGCATCTGCACCTTCTGGTTGGCGAGCGCATTGCGGATCACCGGCTTCTGGCTCTCGTAGGAGGGATAGAGCTCGGCCTTGCGCTTCGCCTCAAGCTTCACGACATGGAAGCCGAACTGCGTGCGGATCGGAGACTGGGCGATTTCGCCGGGCTTCAGGGCGGTGAAGGAAGCGCCGAAGGCAGGAACGAAGGAGCGCGGAACAACCCAGCCGAGGAGGCCGCCCTGGGCCTTGTTGCCGGTGTCTTCAGAGAATTCCTGAGCGAGCTTGCCGAAGTCGGCGCCCTTGTTGAGGCGCGAAATGAGGTTCTTCGCCTGGTCCTCGGTCTTCACGAGAATGTGGCGAACCTGATATTCCGTGTCGCCGTAGGCGGCCTTGTCCTGATCGTAGGCCTTCTTGAGGTCGGCTTCGGAAACCGGGTTCTTCTGAGCCCAGTCCTGAGCGAGACCCTGGATGAGGATCTGATCGCGGGAATTTTCAATGGCGCGCTTCACGTCGGGCTTGTTGGCGATCTTCGCCTTGTTGGCTTCCTGAAGGAGAACCGTCTGCTGGATGAGAAGGTTCTTCACCTGACGCTCGAGACCTTCGCCCGCGGGCTGGCCGGCCTGAACGGCACGGTCGTAAATGGCCTTCTGCTCAGCAACGGTGACGGTTTCGCCGTTCACCTTGAAGGCCTTGAGTTCCGCGTTGGCGGCTCCGGCGATGAGAAGAGCGGCAGCGCCGAGAGCAATTACTTTCTTATCCATAGCTTTTGAATTTGAGTACTTGAAAGGACTCTGCTGTGCAGGATGCGCCGGAGGGGCGCTCGCGCCAGAGGAGTAGCCGGGGAAATTTTCGGTCAATTCTGCCGTTCGGATGCTTGTCTTGTCATCCACACTGCAGCGGCAATTGTAAAAATCAATGTCAACCCGATCAGCCCGAAGAGCTTGAAGTCGACCCAGATTTCCGTCGGGAAGGAGTAGGCGACGATGAGGTTGAGGATGCCGACCACGATGAAGAAGCCGATCCACATCCACTGGAGCTTCCCCCAGGCGGCATCGGGCATGTCGATGGCGTTCTTCATGAGCGTGCGGATGAAGTTGCGGCCCGTGAAGCTGCCGAAAAGGAGAATGCCGCTGAAGATCCAGTAAAGAATCGTGGGCTTCCACTTGATGAACATTTCATTCTTGAGCCAGAGGGTCAGTCCGCCGAAGACGACGATGACGGCAAGGCTGATCCAGAGCATCGGCTCGATCCTGCGGCCCTTCAGCTTCAGCCAGCCGATCTGCAGGAAGGTCGCGACGATGGCGGTGACGGTGGCGAGAAATACCGGGGCGGTGGTTGCGGTCACGCCGTCTCCGATCAGGCTTCCCGCGAGGTCGATCGCTTCAGCGGGGAAGTGCTCCGCGCCCTTGAAGGCGGCAAAGAAGAGGATGACGGGGAAGATGTCGAAAAGAAATTTCATGCTTGCGGGCTCCATGCGTCCTGAAAATGACCTTCGGGCGCATTGAGCTTTTTTAAGAAATCAAGGCCGCTAAGGATAGCCCAAAGCGCCTATGCCTGAGCGCACTGCGGAGCGTCCGGATATGCATCACTTTGTCGCTTGCGGCGCAGGCTGTTGGTAACATCTCGGCACCGAAATGGCTGGAGGAGAATAATCTCCTCAGCTAAGGTTTGCGCATCTCTCTGAATAAGGGTCGAAGATGCAGATTTTCAGAAATATTCTGTGCGCCGCGCTTTTCGCATCCGCGGCGGCAGGGAGCGCGAGCGCGCTCGCCCAAGAGGACAAGAACAAAATGAATGAACTCCCGACGCCTTACGTCACGGTTGAGGGCATTACGGAGTACCGCCTCGCCAACGGTCTGAGGGTGGTGCTTTATCCGGATGCCGCCAAGCCCACGGCCACGGTCAACATGACCTACCTTGTCGGCTCGCGGCAGGAAAACTACGGCGAAACCGGCATGGCGCACCTCCTTGAGCACCTGATGTTCAAGGGGTCTAAGAACTATCCCAATCCGACGGCGGAATTCACCCGCCGGGGCTTCCGCATGAACGGTTCGACCTGGCTTGACCGCACGAACTACTTCGTGAGCTTCACGGCCACGGACGACAACATGAAATGGGCGCTCGGCTGGCAGGCCGACGCCATGGTCAACTCCTTCATCGCGCAGAAGGATCTCGACACCGAAATGACGGTGGTGAGAAACGAATACGAAATGGGCGAAAACAAGCCCCTTTCCGTGATGATGAAGCGCATGCAGAGCGTGATGTTCGACTGGCAGAGCTACGGCCGCTCGACGATCGGCGCGAGAAGCGACATTGAAAACGTTGAGATCGCCAATCTGCAGGCCTTCTACCACCTCTACTATCAGCCGGACAATGCCGTCCTCACCGTGTCGGGCAAATTCGACGTGAAGACGGTTCTCGGCTGGATCAATGAATTCTTCGGTCCCATCCCAAAGCCCGAACGCGTTCTTCCGAAGGAATGGACCGTTGAGCCTCAGGCGGACGGCGAGCGCGAGTTCTACATCCGCAGAAAGGGCGAGTCGCAGCTCGTCGCCGTCGGCTACCGCATTCCGTCGGCGCTCTCCGACGACTATGAACCCACCGCTATGGCGGCGGACATTCTCGCCGATGCGCCGAGCGGACGGCTCTACAAGGCCCTCGTTGAAACCGGCATGGCCTCCCAGGTCTTCGGCTGGCCGATCGCGGCCCAGAAGCCGGGCTTCGTAATGTTCGGCGCCATGGTGAAGAAGGATGGCGACATCCAGGCCGTGAAGACGAAGCTCGTCGAGCTTATTGAAAATGCCTTTAGCGAAGCCGGCGTCACCGCCGAGGAGCTCGGCCGCCAGAAGGCCGATCAGGAGACGATGTTCGAGCGCACGCTCGCGGATCCTGAGGAATTCGGCGTCGACATTTCCGACTACATCGCTCTGGGCGACTGGAGGCTCTTTTTCGCCGACCGCGAGCAGGTGAAGGCCGTTACGGCAGAGGACATCAACAAGGCCGCCGCGAAGTACTTCGTGCGCGACAACCGCGTCGTGGGACTTTTCGTCCCGACCGATGATCCGAAGCGCGCCGACATCGGACCTGCGCCCACGGCTGAGGAACTCATCAGCCGCTATAAGTTCTCCGAAAAGGGAGCCGAGGTTGAGGCCTTCGACCCCTCTCAGGACAACATTGATGCGCGCACGCAGATCGTCGACATGAAGGGCGTGAAGGTTGCGCTTCTGCCGAAGAAGACCCGCGGCGAAACCGTCGTGGTGAAGATGCGCTTTAATGTGGGCAACAACAAGGAGCTCGCACGGAGCGCCGTGCCGATGCTTGCATCCTCCATGATCACGCGCGGCACGAAGACGATGACGCGCGAGGAGATTGAGGACGCCTTCACGAACCTCAAGATGGAAGGCTCGCCCTTCAGCTTCACGACCGACCGCGAGCACCTGGGCGAGGCGATCAAGCTCGTCGGCAAGCTCTTTACCGAGTCGACCTATCCTGAAAAGGAATTCGAAACGCTCCGTCAGCAGACGATCGCCGGCATGAAGGCGCGTTCTGACGAACCGGCGACGAAGGGTCGCGACGCCATTACGGCGCACTTCAATACGTATCCCGAGGGCGATGCGCGCCATGCGCAGCTTTCCACTGAAGTGACGGCAGACCTTGAAAAAGTGACGCTCGCCGACGTGAAGGGCTACTACGACCGCGTCTTCGGTCTCGGGAAGGGCTACATCGCCGTTGTGGGCGACTTCGATCCGCAGGCAGTGGCGAAGGAGCTTGAAGCGGACATCGTCGACAAGAAGTCGGCCGAGGTTCCCTTCGAGCGCGTCGTTGCTGAATATCGTCCTGTCGGACCTGCGCGCTTCGTGATTGATACGCCCGACAAGGAAAACGCGATGCTCTTCGCGCGCGTCGACCTGCCTGCGTCCCTCACCGACAGCGACATGCCGGCGCTTATTACGGCCGACTGGATCATCGGCGGCTCGGACGGGCTCTCCAACCGCATCGTCAACCGTCTGCGTCAGAAGGAAGGTCTTTCCTACGGCGCGGGTTCGGGCATTACGCTTCCTTCCTTCGGCAACCGCGCGAAGTGGTCTGTGGGCGCCATTGTGGCTCCGCAGAACCTCGCTCAGGCTGAGAAGTCGCTTCGCGATGAGCTCGCCCGAGCCTATCGCGACGGCATCACGGAGGAAGAGCTCGCCGAGGCGAAGCGCGGCATCATTCAGTCCCGTGCGGTCAACCGCGCGCAGGACGGCCTCATTGCCTCCAACTGGGTCAACAACCTTGAGCTCGGCAAGACCTGGCAGTTCTCGAAGGCTACCGAGGAGGCCGTGATGAAGCTCACGGTCGACGATGTCAACAAGGCTCTGCGCCGCTTCTGCGACCCCGATAAGCTTACCTTCGCGCTTGCGGGCGACCTGAAGAAGGCTCAGGCTGCCGGGAAGGATTTTTCCAAGCAGTAAGCTGGATTCCGGGTGGAACTTTTGAATAAAGGTTCCGCCTCCCGAAAGCTTTCCCTCAAAGACATTCCCGGCACTTCAAACCGCCGGGAATTCTTTTTGGAGAAACAGAAATTGAGTGGTTTTCCTATGAAAAAGATTCTTGTCATCAACGGACACCCCAACTTCAGGGAGTCTTTCGCCAACCGTGCGATTCTTGAGGAGCTCCTGAGACTCCTTCCTTCCGTCAAGGTGCATGCACTTGCCGGGGCCAGAGGCGAAAAAGGCTTCAACGTTCCCGAGGAGCAGAAGCTTCTGAGAGAAGCGGATATTGTTGTGTTCGACTTTCCCGTCTACTGGTTCTCTGTTCCGGCGCTTCTCAAGGAATGGTTCGATGAGGTTCTCACGCACGGATTTGCCTATGGCGCGGGCGGCACCGCACTTAAAGGGCATTTGCTAGTCGAATAAAATGCTGTCAAACCTCCCGTAACGCGCAGAAT
>NZ_CALDXB010000073.1 GCF_937923675.1 uncultured Sutterella sp.
GACGTTTCTGCAGGCATCTTAGGAGCGAGTGTAACTTTTGATGGGAAGTTCAGGCCTTCTGCAGATAGCGAACCAGGATCAACCCGCTCTTGCGTGTCCGGCCAATAGGCTGCGTTATAAGCCACGATCATGGATCTGCGAACTTCAATATTGGGATAGCCCAGCTTCAAATCGCAGCCGACGCCTTCCATCCAGGAGAATGACGGTTCCGAGCGCCTGATCGTCAGAAAGCCGGCATTCGCCAGAAAGATGGCAGGCCTGGCGGCGGTTATGCGTTCTGCGGCTTGAAGTTCCCGGAACTTGATCTCATATTCCCGATCGAAATCTTCAGGTCTCAGAAGATTGGCTTTCCTCAAAAACATCATTAGAAACGATATCGAGCCGGCGGATTTCACCCAGTAGTTTCCATAAAAATCAATATTATCGTCATGAAAATAGTTGAGGATCGACCACGGCGAGCAGATATGCCGCAATCCATTGATGTCGAAGCAAAAACCGCCGTAATTCTCAAGGAGCTCGCTGAGGAGCTTCGCTTCTGTGATGCCTTTCCGTCCCGCGTAGTACTTCAGATACGGCGCGAAGCAAGTTCTGACTTCCTCCTCTGAAAAACCCAGGAGCGATGAAAACTCAGGCAGTAGAGACAAATCCTTCAGATTTGTGAAGCTCGAAAACAGGGATGTCTGACGGAAATTCATGATGCCCGTCACGAAGAGAAAGCGAATCTTGCCGCTCAGGCTCTTCAGCGTCTCAAAGAAGACGGACATCTCCTTCATGATGTCCTCAAAGATTTCCGCACGGCCGATATTGGCGGTGAGCGGCGCATCGTATTCGTCAATGAGAATAACAACGCTCTTCCCGGGCTGCGGCGACAGCGCCGCATTCAGACGAAGCGCCGGGTTGTTTTCATGCGCAGAAGGCGGGAAATATTTATAGAGCTCGGGTTCAAGCAGGCGATCGAGCAGAGTCCGGAACTCCTCGCCGGAGCGCGCATTTGCGATAACACTTAAATCAAGGCGAACAACAGCCTTCGGAGGCTCATTCCAGAGATCGCCGGCCTTCAAGCCCCGAAAAGCGTCCCTGCCTTTGAGAAATAGCGTCTGAATGGTCGACACCAGAAGCGTCTTGCCGAAACGACGCGGCAGGACGAGGAAGGCAGACGGATAGCTCTGGATGAGCTCCACAATCAAATCGGTTTTGTCGACGTAGATCTGGCCGTTGGCGCGAATGTCGGTGAAGGTTGGATTGCCGACAGGCAGCTGCCTCACCAAATCGCTACCGAGAACCGGTTCTGCCTTCATCATTCTTGCCGCGCCTAACCATTTGGAATATAAAAAGTTTCCGCACAGTTTAACGTCTGAACGCATGTCGGCTCAACGAACTCTGCTGCGGCTGCGCGCAGATGACGAATATCCCGTGAAGAAGCCTGAACCCAAGCTTCCGGAACCCGCCTTTCTATCCTAGGCCGGCACCCCGGGAATCTATCGATGGACTCTTGCTCAGCCTGCCGCCTATAAAGAAAGAATCGTCCTTTCCTTTCCCTGATGGAGACCCAAAATGAAGAACATTTCCCGCCGCAGCTGGCTCACGACCGCACTTGCCGGGAGCGCGGCGCTTGCCGCATCTCTTCCTGCCGCAGCCAAACCCATTGAACCTATGCCGGAAAAATGGGACGAGGAATTCGACGTCGTCGTGATCGGCTCGGGCTTTGCCGGGCTCGCCGCAGCGATTGAAGCGAAGCTTGCCGGCAGAAGCGTTGCCGTCTTCGAAAAGATGCGCAACCCGGGAGGCAACTCCATCATCAACGGCGGCATCATGGGCGTGCCCGGCACGCCCATGCAGAAGAAGGAAGGCATCGACGACTCTCCCGAACTCATGATGGAGGATATGCTCAGGGAAGGCCTCGGCCTCAACCACCCGGACAAAGTGAAGAAGCTCTGCGAAGAGGCGCTTTCCACGTGGCAGTGGACGATCGACGAACTCGGCGTCGAATGGAACAGAGACCGCGTCTCCCAGGAAGGCGGCCACTCGGTGCCGCGCTGCGCGATCATCAAAAATGGTTCGGGTTCTGGCATTGTTCTCAAGGAAATCGAGAAGCTCAAAATCCTTGGCGTCCCGATCCGCACCCGCGTCCTGATGGAGCGCATCATCCGCGACGCGGACGGCCGCGTCAAGGGCGTCATGGTCCGCGAAGGCTACCGGTTCCCGAACAAGGATTCCGGGAAGACCAAATTCATCAAAGTGAGGCGCGGACTTGTTCTCGCCCACGGCGGCTTCGGCGCCGACATTCCCTATCGCATGATCTTCGACCCGAAGCTCACGGCCGAGATCGGCACGACCTGCCAGCCGGGGGCAACCTCCGAAGCCTGGCGCGAGGCGGACCGCATCGGCTGCCAGATGATTCAGACAGACTGGATTCAGTGCGCGCCGTGGACGTCGCCCACCGAGAAAGGCATGGGCATTGCGCTCTTCTTTGCTCAGGGCGCGGCGGCGATGTTCGGCGTCTGGGTTGAGGACAAGGGCGGCACGCGCTTCATCAATGAGCTTGCCAACCGCAAGGTCCGCGCCGACGCCATCATGACGCTTCTCAACAAAGGAACCAAATGCTATGCCGTGGCGGATTCGCTCGGCACCGCTCCCATGGAAGTCTCGCGGCCCGGGCTTCTCGCAAAAATGCTCGAGCGCGGGTGCGTGAGGAAGTACGAGACGCTCGAGGCGCTCGCTGACGGCGAAAAAATCAATCTCGAAGGCCTCAGGGCGAGTATTGCCGAGTGGAACAAGGCCGTGGCGGAAGGAAAGGACGCGCACTACGGACGCTACGTCAACAAGCTCGCGAAGCCCATGTCGCAGGGGCCCTGGTACATATCGCAGATGGTCCCCAAGGTCCACCACTGTATGGGCGGAATTTTGACCGACATGGCCGCCCGGGCGATGGACTGCGCTACCAACGAACCGATCCCCGGGCTCTTCGCCGCCGGCGAAGCCACGGGCGGCGTGCACGGCGCCGTTCGTCTCGGCTCCTGCGCCATCACGGACTGCATCGTCTACGGACGCATAGCCGGAAAGAGCGCCGCCGCGTCCTCCCCCTGGGAATAACGAACAGAACGTTCCCGGCGCGATTCCCGGGAACCTCAACCCGGGGACCTCGCCGCTCTTCGAGCGGCACTCCGCCTCCCGGCTTCTCTTTCGGGATAGCTCGGGAGGCGTATTGACCTTGTATCGATTGCATGGTTTATAGTTGCGCTACTCGTAATTCATTCTCATTCCCAGGAATGCCAGATTCTCCCCGTAATACGCCCTCCTGCCGTCTGCACTTTGCCGTCACAGGCATGAGCTGCGCCGCGTGTCAGGCGAGGGTTGAAAAAGTCGTCTCGAAAGTTGACGGCGTCGATTCGGTTGTCGTCAACCTGCTTAAGAACTCGATGGAGGTGACCTCGCACTGCGCGTCGCCCGAAGAAAGCGATGCGCTCACGAACCTCATTGAAGCCGCCGTATCTGAGGCAGGCTACGGCGCCGAGCGCACGGACGGCCGGAAGGCTTCTCCCGAAAAAGAGCGCGCGAGCCGCTCGGCCGAAGCTGAAGCCGAGGCCCGCGCCATCCGCACGCGCCTCACCTGGTCGATCGTCTCCCTCGTTCTTCTCATGTATGTGAGCATGGGAACCATGATGGGACTTCCGGCGCCGGAGTGGCTGGGGTCCGACGCTTCCGGGCTCATGCGCGGCATTCTGCAGCTTCTTCTGTCGCTCCCGCCCCTCTTCCTAAACCGGGTGTTCTTTACGAGGGGCTTGAAGGCCCTCGTGATGCGCGCGCCCAACATGGATTCCCTGATTGCTGTGGGTGCGGGCGCGGCATTTCTTTACGGCGCCTGGGTGCTGCTTGAAGCCGCCTACTATGCCGGACTGGGCGAAACCGATCACGCGCTTCACCTCGCGCACGGCCTTTACTTTGAATCCGCCGCCATGATAGTGACGCTCATCACGGTCGGGAAGTGGCTTGAAGCCCGTGCGAAGGGAAAGACCACGGACGCCATTGAACGCCTTGCGGCGCTCGCCCCCAAGACCGCGGTGGTGCTGCGCGACGGGAAGGAATCCACCATTCCTGCGGAGAAGGTCCTGAAGGGCGACACGGTGATTCTCCTCACGGGAAGCACCATTCCGGTTGACGGCACGGTGCTCGAGGGTTCGGGAACCGTAGACGAATCCGCCATGACGGGCGAAAGCACTCCTGTCGAAAAGAAGACGGGAGACACCCTGATGGGCGCCACGCTTGTTTCCTCCGGGCGCTTCGTCATGCGCGCCGAGCGCGTTGGGGAAGATACGGCGCTCGCCCAGATCATCCGGCTCGTCGACGAGGCGACTTCGAGCAAGGCGCCGGTCGCGAGGCTCGCAGACCGCGTGGCCGGGATCTTTGTCCCCGTCGTCATCGGCATTGCTTTTCTGACGCTCGTCGTCTGGCTTCTCCTTGGCGAATCCTTCGGATTTGCGCTCACGTCCGCCATTTCCGTCCTCGTCATCTCCTGCCCCTGCGCCCTCGGTCTGGCAACGCCGACCGCCATCATGGTTGGCACGGGCCAGGGCGCGAAGCGCGGCATTCTCTTCAAGTCTGCTTCCGCTCTTGAACTCCTCGGCCGCGTCAACGCCGCGGTGCTCGACAAAACGGGCACCGTCACGACGGGGAAGCCCGAGGTCGCAGGGCTTGTGCCCGTCGCTCCGGGTCTTGAAACTCCGCTACTCATTACCGCAGCGTCGCTTGAATCCGCTTCCGAGCACCCGCTGGGCGCCGCCATCCTGCGGGCGGCAAAGGCCCGAAGCCTTCCCGTGCAGCCCGTCGACGACTTCCGGCAGACCGCCGGCCAGGGCATCTCTGCCCGGATCGGCAAGCGCCGCTGGTTTGCCGGCAATGCCCGCATGACGGAAGCCTTCGGCCTCAAGCTCCCCGACGTGCTTGAAGCCGCGGCTAAAAAGGCTGCTGAAGACGGGGAAACGCCGCTCTTTATCGGGTCGGAGCCGACCGCCGACGCGCCCGGGTCTCTTCTCGGCCTCATCCGCGTCGCCGACCAGGTGAAGCCCGACTCTGCGGCTGCCGTCAAGGCCCTGAAGCAGCTTGGCGTCGCCGTTACGATGCTCACCGGCGACAACCCGGTGACAGCAAAGGCCATTGCCGCACGCACCGGGATCGATAACGTGATTGCCGGTGTTCTGCCTGCCGGCAAGGCCGAGGAAGTCGAAAAGCTCAAAAATACCGGCGCCCGCGTCCTCATGGTGGGCGACGGCGTCAATGATGCGCCGGCTCTTGCCGCGGCCGATGTCGGGGCCGCGATCGGCGCGGGCACCGATGTCGCGATTGCCTCTGCGGGCGTCGTCCTCATGAAGAGCCGCCTCTCGGACGTTGTCGAAGCGATCGAACTCTCGCGCGCAACCATGCGCAATATCCGCGAGAATCTTTTCTGGGCCTTCATCTACAACGCCGTCGGCATTCCGATTGCAGCCGGCGTCTTTGCCTCTCAGGGGCTGACCCTCTCCCCGATGCTCGGCGCCCTCGCGATGAGCCTCTCCTCCTTCTCGGTCGTAACGAATGCGCTGAGGCTGCGCTTCTTCCGGCCGAAGCTTATCGGCAGCGATGCTGTCGTCCTTTCAGAACCCCAGTCCGCCGCCCCTGCGGCAAAGGAAAATAAAATGTCTCAGAAGACCATTCATATTGAAGGCATGCACTGCAGCCACTGCACCTCGGCCGTTGAGAAGGCGCTTCGCGCGCTTCCCGGCATCGACGGGGTCGAAGTGAGTCTTGAGAAGAAGACCGCCGTCGTTGAGGCCGACCTCTTCGTGACCGATGAAATGCTTAAAGCCACTGTTGAAGGCGCCGGCTTCAAGGTGACCGGGATTGACTGATACGGTTTGAAGAAACCTCACCCGGCAGACGGGACCTGTTTTCCTCTGCCGGGACTCTCAGCGCTGTCGTTTGATTAAGGCTCGTATGGAAAGCCTGATGCACGGGCCTTTTCAATGATCTCTTTGGCGCTTTTCCGGAGATCCGACAGCGTGAGCGATGCGAGCCTCACGGGCAGAGTCTGAAGCTTTGGATTGACCTTAAGGAAGGCCTGCGCCTTATTGGCAAGCCGCACCGGGTTGAAGTTTGGTTCCGAGCGCTTGGCCTCAAAAAGCAGAATTTTCTCATCGCTTACCGCGACGATGTCGATCTCGTTGACGCCCTTTCTGTCCCACCATGGACCAACTTCCCTGAATCGCCTGCTCTCAAGAAGAATGGACTTGAAGCACTCCCTGAGGGCACGCACCGAGAATGCTTCATAGCCCGCAAGGAAGGCATCGCGCATTTCCGCATACCGGTTTTGCGAAAGGAGAGCGTCTGCACCGTCTACGAAAGCAAGCCACCACGAGAGATAACGATCTCTAATCCCATAGCGAACCCGGCGATAGTTTGGCGATAGTTTGGCGAGAGCACCGGACGATGCGGCGCAATCAGCCTGCAGCTTTTCTCCAAACGCGAAAGAAAGCCGCTCACAGAAACAGAACCCAACTCTTCCTGCAGGTCCTCGCGCTTCGTTTTGCCGAAGGCCAGCGCTCTAAGAATCGTGCGGCTTCCTGAAGCTTCTCCATGAAATTCATTGGTGAGATGGCTTTCCGCATCCATGATGAATTTCGAACCCGACCTAAAAACCGCATCCGCCATGCGGGAAAGATCAACGGCGCCGCGCTCCATCAGGTCTTCAATCAACCAAACAACGCCGCCCGTCAGAACATGGAGCGCGAGAAGGTCGTCATTCGCGGCATTGGGCGCATAGTCATCCAGGATTTCGGCTTCCACGCGCAATGGGAAAGGCTTGAGCGCGATGAAGCGGTCGACGCTCCCGTCGAGCGGGCGGTCTGGGTCCTCTGAACGCGCTTCCATCGCAGCCGTACCGCTCTTGACGAGCACCAGCACGGTTTTCGAGCTTTTGCGATTGCGGTCCCAGGCGCTCAAAAGTTCCTGCCGGAAGGAAGGTTCGCAGGCATTGAGTCCCTGACACTCGTCGATGCAGATGTTGATTCTCCGTTCCTTACCGACGGCGAGCAGATACTCGACAATCTGCGCGAGCCGCTCGAATCGAGGCAGGAAAGGCAGATCCAAGGCTTCCATGACGGAACGCGACCACGCCTTCAAGAGTGCGCCCTGCGTCAAACGGGAGCAAAAGAGGTAAATGCACGGGACTTCTCTTCTCTCATTCAGACATTGAAGGACAAGCGCCGTCTTCCCGATTCTCCGCCTTCCGGCCACCGCGATGAGCCTCCCCGAGCCGAGGCGATCGGCAAGATCGAATTCTTCTCTGAAGATTTCTTCTTCGTGCTTGCGTCCGTAGAATTTCCTGAGCGGCATTAGCGTTCTCTCCAGGAACGTTATTTTCGAGAACGTTCCCGAGGCGAACGTTCCCAAAAATTCGATGGGTTGGTGCTCTCTATCAGCGAAAAATAGCTGTACAGCGGATGAAGCCCTTAACTGGTCGACACATTCCCTCGCCTGTGGCAAAGCGAATCTTGCCGGGAATCGCGGCCATCATGAGAGCGCTCTGAGGGTATCCCAAATCCGATCCATTTCTTGAATGTGCCCGATGATTTCATTGGCTTCCTGCTCGCTCTTTCCGTGACTCAGCAGGATGGAACGGAGAGTCAACGGCAAAGTGCTGCCTTTCGGAGCATCCCATTCGGGAGCGTACCTTTTCATCAGCATCAAATCACAGGATTCCCAGTCAGTTAAGTGCTCATACCTTGCAAAAACAGCCTCCAGAATTTGAACTTCAGCGAGCGACAGCTCGTCAAACACTTCCAGAGGCTTCTGCGGATCAACTTCCTCGATCTTTGGAGAAGACAATTCGCCGTTGGCTTGCCCGCTGATCCAGATACTCCATCCAGGATGCCGAGCGGGAAACTCAATGAAATCAGATATCTCAAGCAATATGGGACCATGCCTCACCGCCGCCATGCAGCCTCCAGTAAGTCGTTCGCCATGCTGAAGCAAAAATTCCCGCTCAGTGAAGTACATTAACAACATCAGCTTCCAGGACGGCATCGGTCCGAAGTTTTTCCAGAGAAAATAGGCAGCTATCTGAGCTGCTTTGATCACATCAACCATAGGGAACTCTTTTGATTACGCCAAGTTCCTTGCCAGAACCCGGGATTCAATCTCCGGCAGCGACAGCGTCATATCTTCCGTGGTGAGGCAGATCGGCTTGATCGAAAAACCGGAGAGCGTCTTCCGCTCAAGCAGACTGACCTTATTGAGGAAGTCATGAGCGTGAAACGCCTTCCGCTGCCGCTTTACTTCTATGGCAAGCGCTTCCTTTCCGGCGATGTCCGGCGACTTCACGGCGACAATATTGATTTCCGCAGGATCCTGTCCCTTGCCGGCCTGCCACCACGGTCCGACCTGATCGAAAAGCTGCGTCTCCCGAAGACGTTCTGCAAACCATTGCTCGAGGACATAGCCGGAGTACGTCGGATATCCCGCCTTGATTTTTTCCGCGATTCTCGAAGGATCATCGTAGACGAGCCAGCGCCTGTTCGCGTGAATGAATCTGAACCAGAAGCGGAAGAAGAGATCCGTGATCTCGTAGCGCGCATTCCGGGAACCAGGCTTCACCAGCAAAGGCTGCAGACGGCCGACGATATTGAAATCTTCCTCGAGGCGCTTCAGGTGTTGACCCAGGGCGTTCTCCGGGTTGAGTCCGGCGAGCTCGCCCCAGGTATTCCTGCCGATCGCGATGCTTAGAAGCAGGTTGAAGTAATTGATCCAGCTGCCGGCAAACTCGTTTTGCAAGACTGCGCTTCCCTCATTCAAAAAGCCCAGGTCCTCGCTCACGATGCCTTCCATCATGGCGTCGGCTTCTAAGAGATCAGCTTCGATCAACCAGCCCATGTACTTCGGAATGCCGCCGGTGAAGGCATAGAAGGCCAGAAGATCGTCGTTTTTGAAACCGGGACTATAGACTCTGAAAATATCCTCGACTTCTGTCGTTTTGAAAGGACGCAGTCGAATCTCCTGGTCGATGCGTCCGAAAAGCGGCTCATGCGAATCCCGGAAGATCTTGTTGATCATGTTGTTCATCGAGCCGGAAACAATGAGGTGAAGCTTCGAGCGCTTTCTCGCGATGTCCCAGATGCCGCGAAGCTTGCTCGTGAGAGACTCCGAGACTTTAGTCAAGTCCTGAAACTCATCAACGACCAACGTCATCGGGCGTGTTTCAGCAATCGTCGCGGCCAACCGAAAGAACTCCGCCAGATCCTTCACCACCGGGATCTGCATGTCGAGCTTTTGAGCCAATACGCCGCAGTACTCTTCTGCGAGCAACGATTCCGGCATGATGGAGCCGGCCAGGTAAATCCCCGGCATCTCGCGGGAAGACTCCCGCCTGAGATGCTCGCGGATCAGATGCGTTTTCCCAATGCGCCTGCGGCCGCTGATCAGCGTGAATTGAGCGGAAGACTCGGCCGCACGCGCGCGAACACGCTGAAGCGATTCAAGCTGCCGCTCCCTGCAATAGAATCTGAAGGTCGCCATAAATAACCTGCTTCAAAACAACTTATTTCACAACAAGTTATTTTACAGCAAGTTATTTTTATAGCCCGGAGAATCAGATCCCTGTCTTTTCAATTCCAAGAAACTCATTTCAACGCTGAGGTGCGAGTCTCCATACAAAATTCATCGGACAACATCAGGTGATGCTGTTGTCGAAACCTTTTGCAGAGAAACGAAACTCTTCCAACCAGAGGATCGTGTCTCAACTCCCTGACGGGTCTTTCTTCCCCGACACCGTCATCTCGATGCCGAGGACATTAAGACACTGAAGGAGATTCCGGAAGCTCGGGTTGCCGCCCTTCTGGAATGACCGGTAGAGCTGCGGCCTGTTGAGGCCCGACTGCTTCGCAACCTCGGCCATGCCGTAAAGCCGGCAGAGGCCGCCCACAAGGACGATGAAGCGCTCGCTGTCGCCCTCCTTCAATGCGGCATTGAGTTCATGGGCAAATAAGGGAAATTCACGGGAGTTTGAGCGATTGTCAGCGCACATGATGCCACCTGCTCGCTTTCTTGATTTTGTCTTTCACGGAAGGCCAGGCCTGGTGAGGCAGACCGCAGCCAGACACTCTGCGGCCTGCCTCTCCTGACCTGATCGAAGGCTTTACTCAGGTCGAACCATTCGAATTTCGACGCGGCGGTCGGGCTGCAGGCAGTCGATCGCCTCCTGGTTCCAGAGTCCCTTGCAGGCGTCGCCCGTCACCGGGTGATATTCGCCTTCGGCGCGGCGGATCACGAAGAGCGACATGTCGACGCCTTCCTTCTCAAGCTGTCTGAGAACCGTGTTGAGGCGGCGCTCCGACAACCGGTCGTTGTATTCATACGTGCCGATGCGGTCCGTATGCGCCGTAATCGAGAAGCGGATGTGAAGCTGGTCGATGATCTTCCTTTCCTTCGCGAGGACCTCGGCGACATGATGGATTTCCGCGATGCCTTCGGGCTTCAGAACATGCTTGTCGAACGCGAAGAGCGTGTCGGCCGAGAGCGTGAAGTCGAGACACGGCGTGTAGAAGACCTTCGCGATGAAGGCCGCCATCGATTCGTCGTTCAAGAGAAGCTCGCGCGCGTCCGCCGTGATGAGTCCGGGAACGACTTCCGCGAGACGGTTGACCTCTTCCCGGGTCTTCTCGTCGTCCGTGAAGGCAACGAGAACGGGCTTTGCAAGCGGCTCCTTTTCCCGGAAGGCCTTCCAGCCTTCTTCAAAGAGGCGCCCACGATTCACCTCATCGCCGTCGGTGAAGAAGAGGAGCGCGCTTTTTTTCCGCAGGAGCTCCGCGGTCTCGCGCTGCAGTTCCTTCTCTGACTCCGCATAGCGCTCAAGGCGCTTTTCGTAATCCATCAGCCCTTCGCCGGGATTCGTCATGCGCCCGAAAACCTCGAGGCGTTCCGGCAGCCGCCCCACCTTCTCTTCAAAGTCGTCCTTAAAGCCCACGGGGAGCGTATGGGGCGCCATGGTGCCGGCGGCTACCTGGATCCCGGCCTCTGTCGGGAGCATCCGGCGAAGCTTCAGAAGTAGCCTCTTCGCAAGCACCACCTTGCGGTGTTCAAAAAGTTCGTCGTACGCCTCTTCCTTGTCTTTTGCCCATTCCGGATAGGACTTCTCTTCGGGTTCCTTCAACTTCTCCTGCATCGTGCCCGAATAGTCGATGAACCAGGCGGAGCTCTCAACCTTCGGGCCGCAGTCAGGGTCGGAGTAAACGGAATAAGCGGCATGCGCCGAGAGAGCTGTGCACGCAGCGGCAGAGAACGCAGCAAGGATGGCGAGCTTCAATTTCGTATGCATCTTCTTTCTCCTCAGAACTCGTACTTGAGACCGACCGAGACTTCGTAGTCCTTCTCGTAGTCGTCGCCGGTTTCCCGTTCGAACTGTCCGTAAAGACGCATGCGTTCGTTGAACTGCCAGTCGCCGCCGAGCCCATAGTAGAAAGTCGTCTTCCCGGCCACTTCGCCGTCAAAGCGGTCGCTTCCGAACCAGACGGTGCGGTCCCCGAGGAAGTCGTGCTTGACGCCCGCCTTCAGATAAAGCTGCGAATAGCGGCGGTCGATTTCCTCCCGATCCTCGCCGTAATTGAATTTCTTACCAATCACGATGCCGGCGCGGCCGATGAGCGAATCGGCATCCTTCTGCCGGATCCTGCCGCCGGAGGAGAGCGTGTACTTTTCGCCTTCAACGCGATAGAAGGCGAGCTGGAGCTGAGGCTCAAGCCACCACGAGTTGTACCAGGGGCCCCATGAAAGGTCGTTTCTCGTCGAATGGAACATGTGTCCCACTTCGATCGATGCGCCCCAGCCGAGCGTGTTGTATTTGCCGGTGATCTTTCCATGCTCACCGACAGTGGAAAGCTTCTGGCGGTAATGGTCGGCCGAGAGCACGAAGTCCGCGTAGGCGCCCTGGTAGTTGGCCCATGTCGCATAAGCGTTGAGGCCGATCGCATCGGTTTTGCCCGACCCCTGACCGTCCATCAGGTCCTGCTTAGCATGCGCCTGGCGGATGTTGGCGCCGAGGAGCCAGAGGCCTTCCTCGGTATTGCGCACGAGATGGTCGTAACCGAAGCTCACGCCGTAGAGATCCTGGTCGTAGCCCTTCGAGGCGATGCCGCCCACGGAATCCTTCATCATCATGGCCTTGGCCCAGAGACCATCCTGAGCGCCGTAGCGCACTTCTCCGAGGCGCTTCCTGAGCGTGCTCAGATAGATCGGGTTGAAGCTGATTCCCGCAATGGCCGTTGTGGTCTTACCGGGGTCGTTGATCTCTTTCGTGTAGCCGGAGACCCAGTAGTCCGTCATGCCGGTAGAAATGTCGAGAGCATCGGGATCGGATTCCGTCGATTCAAGGCCTTCCACAACTTTGTCGTAATCGTCGCGTTCGAAGAGCGTGGAATTCACCGCTTCCTGAATTTCGCCCTGTTCATTCAGAACGCTTTCGGGACGGGTACTGAGAGTACCCGCAGCATCCACGTATTTGTCCGTGTGTTCGGTCTTCCAGATTTTCGGCTTGTACTTGAAGGCCGTGTAGTCGAGCGACGTCCAATCGCCCGAGAGCTTTACGTGCGCCGGTGTGGTCGCGAACTTGAGGACGCGCCCCTGGTAGTCAATGGATCCGTCTGCGATCGTTTCGTCGTTGATGCGGACGCGATAGTGCTGCTCCTTGGGTTCCTGAGCTTTGGACGTTTCCGTTCGGAAGTCGAGAAAGTCGCCGAAACGGATGTCGTGCCGCATGCGCGCTGCGGCCTCCGTTACCTCGAAACCCTTGAGCTCAATCGGAACGGACTGGCCGTTGAAAATGTAGCTGCCGTTTTCGGAAAAAGTATCGCCGGTCAGCGTTCCATTCTTAATCGCACCATCGCCTTCAGCCTTTTCGTAATACGTAATGCCGTCGAAGGAGAAGACGCGCTTTCCGTCCTTCTCAAGGTCACCCATGATGTTGGTGTTGAGGATGAAGAGGGAGTTTTCCGCAGGCGCTGCAGTACGGGCGCCGTTCAGAAGCGGATAGGCTTCATCCGTGATGTTCTTCACCATCAGATATTGGTAGGGATTCGCCTCATTCCACTTCCATTCATCGTCCGGGTGATGAAGATCGATCGTGCCGCCGGTGGGACGCAGGTTTTCGAAAATGCTGTCGTCCGTGACGGACCAGAGTGTGCCGGCACCTACCTCCATGTCGATGTTGCCGTTGGCGGCGCCGACGAGGAAGGAGTCCTTTTGGTTCATTACGAAGTTGATGCGGCCTTCACCAAGATAGTTGGGGGTTGAAGAAGAATCTTGAGTAGCATCGTAATTATTAGAGACTAGTTTATTTCTTATAAATCGAGCCTCTTCTTTCTGAGATCTGTATGCCCACGACAAGATATTTATACTAATAGCTAAATGATTGTTATCAGGTATTTGTATACCTTGATCATGATTTTCTACATCAATAAAAGATTTTGAAGTATGCAAATCCCCATCAACACTTAAACTCCCCCTACCATTATTCACATTCACATCAACAATAGAATTACCTAAAGCCTCAATTGCTCTTGCCTTTGCCAAACGATTTGTTTTAGCAAAATCATTAACATTGACCGACAAATCATTATTAACAACAACTCTTCTACCATCCGACGTCAATTCATTTTCTTCTCGTTCATCTCCGCTAACCAATATTCCATAAGCATCATTAAATTCTCCTTTAAACTTTTCATTTTCAGGCGAATTTATCGATATCTTTACATCACCATCAAAGATCGAAGAACTCTCTCCGACTTGAAGCAGTCCATATGCATTACCGGTAGTACTATCAACCGACAATTCAAGGCGTGCATTTTCATTTAAAATAATTTTCGACCCTTTGTCATATATTAGAATAGGTTCAAATTTATAAGGATGACCCGGCTCTTTACCGCCATGAGCGTTTGGCTCAACAACCGTTTTTTCTACAGTCGTTTTTAGAGCAACATTCACAATCCCATATGCATTCGCATCCGGATCATTTTGATTTCTTGCATTAGCGGACGATATCGAATTTATCGTGACATTTCCAGAAAAATTAATTAAATTATTTGACCCTATAGAAAATACCCCATACGAGGAATCATCTCGTGATTTGCTATTAATTTCATATACCCCAAAATCAAAATCAACAGAACTTCCTGTTATGTCCACACGCTTAAGTTCATTTTTCTCATCTTTACCTTTATTAACAATAACTTCCCCATTTTCATCGCGCTCGACAATACCATCATATCTTGTGGAAATAAACAACCCAAAACTTTCCGAGTTATGCTCTGATATATCTGCATCAGGCTCAAAAGCATCTTCTGTGGTCGTGGCAGATATCTCCCCATTATCCTTAGATCTTAAAGAGACAACACCACCTTGCGAGTAAAGCGCTACAGCAGCCGCAGAACTTTTATAAGTTATCTTTTCTTTCGTAGAAGGATCTATTGCGTCATCGAGACCAAATGGTGAAACAGAATTATTAGTTACCTCAATTTTGAATTTATTTGAATGCAACGAGAAACTTCCATCTCGGACATCCACCCCTCGCACGGCATAACCAACATTTTGAGTAATAGACGAATTCGTATTCTTTGTGATTATATTATTTATAACGATATCTACATTATCAGCGCCATTCCCTTCGAGATCATCGCAAAAATTCTTGTAGTATTCAGTAAAATCTTGCTTATCCAAAAAAGAAACGCCTCCGCCGCCGTCAACATAGACGCCCACCAATGAATTACCGACTCTAGGCGCCGACAAAATAATCATTTCTTCGGAGGAGTTCACGTAGGGATCGACATTCGAAAGTAATGTCGTTTGCGTCGACTCAATTTTTACGTTACGAGATAAAAAATTAAAAATTCCGCCTAATGAATCATCAGCACTTCCTTCCTGATATGGTGCGGAAGATAAAATTCTTGCGTTTTTGTAATTATTTACAGTTCTTTCAGCGAAAATAGAAAACTTATATGTAAGGATATCTTGTATCATATCCTCGCCGCTGTAATAATAAGTAGGATTTCCCCAGGTAAGTATATTCGTAGCAAGAGAAAGTTTGATTATCTTCTCATCATCTCTTGAGTGAACATTTCGATCTAAAATATAGACTTCTTTCTCAAAAGGATCACCCTTATTCACACCCCCAAAGTACCCAATATTATCATAAGTATCAGTGGGTCTATAAAAATATTTCCCTGAAAATTTAAATTTATGATCAGCAACGTTATATATTAATTGGTCATAATGTTTTTCCCAAACCTCAGCATAGGCAGTCTGACTAGTTAAAACAATTAATCCAACCACCAATGCTATGTGCGCCGCATCAGCTTTTATCTTCTGCGACTGACAATAATCATTAAGGACTGATATTAAAGAAAGCCATGTGCGGCAAAATGGAAAATTCTTTTTTCTAGGCGGTGGGGGAAGGGGGGGGGCACATTACGCGCCCCTTGTCAAGGGCACTGAGTAAATAAAGTCAGA
>NZ_CALDXB010000074.1 GCF_937923675.1 uncultured Sutterella sp.
GAAAATTGCAAAGAGAAGCACTCATTAACTTTTCGGATTCTGCGATCGCCCTGGGTGGCACGCAGATCAGATTGAATAATGGCACGGTCATTTTTAACAATAACGTTGATGACCAGGCCCAAGGTCAAAATGCGAAACATGCCATTCTTGGTTCCGGCACGATTCAGGTGGTATCAAAAGCCTATCTGGATGCCAACTCTGAAAGTTTGGGTAAGGACGGCGACATCGTTGTCCAGTTCGTAGCTGATAATGAATCGTCGGCTGCTGGTGGACGTCAGGGGATTATCGGCGGTTCTGAGACGCAAACCTATGATTTTACGCTGGGCGCAAAAGGCAATGGCCAGGACCAGGCAGTTCATAAGGTGGAACTTAATGTCGGGAAGAATGCAGATGCGTACATCAACGTTCGGGGCGGAGCGCTCATTCTCGAAAATGTAGTGATCAAAAACGACGGCGGTTATCTGGAGCTGGCTGCACAAACGACCAACGACAAAGAAATCCTTGTTCAATCCGATATCGGACAGGAAGCTTCCGGTGGTCAGACTGTATTTGGGAGCAAAACCCGGATCAACGGTGCCAACGTAACGGCAGATAAGATTGTTCTGGCACAAAGCGGTGCTACTAAGGATGATCTGAAGGCATATTCGAAAGTATTTTCGTTCGATCCACCCGTCTCAGGACACGGAACAAACGACAGAAATGTCACAGTCGAGAATGGCGGCTTGCTTGAAGCCACAACTCAGCTCGATATCGCTTCGGGCCGGACTCTGACTATCAATCCTGCCAATTACCCGCAGCAAGGCAACAAAGCCGGTCAGCTCAAGGTCAATACGCTCAATGTGAGCGGCACGGTGCAGATGCAGGGCACTGCCGATATTCAGGTCGTCAATGCGAAGAGCGGCTCTCGGGTTTCGCTGACGGGTCATTCCACGATTGGGAAGGCTGTAGTCGAGAATGCAGGCACGCTGACGCTCGGCGGCAATGTAGAGCTTAAGGAGCTTTCAGTAACCGGAACGTCATCTGGCAACGGGACGGTTAATCTCGCGGCAGGCACGATCAGAACCTCTTCCGATCAGCTTTTCAAACCAGTGACCGACAAGAACGGAATCGAAGCGATCGGCGGCCTTAAGGATGGGGTGAGCAATACTAGCGGCGCTTTTCTGACCCTGCGCCTGACGGATGCGGCGTTTAACTACACCGTCGCCCAGCTGCAGGCTGTTGCGAATGGCACTTCCGGCGCTCATGTGCAGTTCGAAAACGGTCTTCTGATCGCCGGTGACGGCAAGGAAACCTTTGCAAACGGCGCTTCCATCGGCTACACCGGCAAATCGGCGCTTATTGAGGCAACTTCTTCTTCAGCTGTTGAGAAAGCCTTGAGTTTGCCCATGACCTTCGGTTCGCTCGAAATCAAGGACAGCTCTTCAGGCGCTTCAACGAAATTTACCGGCCTGACATTCAATGCAGCTTCCGGGTCGTCGGGAATGCTCACGCTTCGCGGCGATGCGGACGGGAAGGTCTTCTATCTGCCGAAGGCGGTCGATGCTTCCGGAGCAGAGGCAGTAATGCCTGTGGTGCTTAATGTCGACACGGTTTTCGGCGACGAAGCGGCTGCAGTCACGGATAAAGCGGTTGTTGACGGCCGGGTCACTGCCAATAAGTCGGTGAAGATTGCGAAGAACGGCGACTTCACGTTTGCTGAAGATCTGACGCTTGGCGGTGCGGATGCCAGCGGTGATCTCACCGTTGAAGGCCGTTTTGCCGGCAAAAATATTATTGCAAGTGCGTCGGGTGCAGGCACGAGGATCAGTGGCGGCGTTGTCGTCCTTGACGGCACGACGCCTCAGGCCGGCGCGGTCAAAGCGCAGGTCTCTACCGGCAAGGCGGTGATTGGCTCCCGTCAGCTCGAATCCGGGGAGGTTCAGGGCGGTCTTCTGGTGCTCGGGAGCGCTTCTGAGGCGGACGCCGCCGCTTATCAGAAGGCGCACAGCCGCGACAATACGCTCTGGATCGGTCAGGCGGTGACGCTTAAGGATCAGGTTTTCTTCGGCGCCGCCATGACGAATAAGAACAATCTTTCGGGCGTCAATACGGCCGTCATTGATCTCGCTCAGGTTGCCCGCAGCGGCTACCAGGCGTCGGCTCAGAATGCCGTCGTCAACAGCGACGCCGGGCTGACCCGTCCGACCGCGAATAAGCTCGTGCTCGCCAATCTGCGGAACATTGCCGCCGGTTCGCGCGTTTATGACGAAGCGAAGAGTCTCTATTACCTCAACACGGGGGTGGATGTTGCGGCAGCCGGGACGAATCCGGGCACGGTCGATTTCGGGACGACGCTTTATCTCGATGATTCGGCAGTCGCGGACGGCAAGGTTTATTTCCGCAAAAATAACCTGAAGCTCGACCAACTCAAGGCCCTCGGGCTCAACTCCGTGGGTGAGATTGAGCATGCCCTCGATACGGTGAACTTTGAGAGCGCCGTTGCCGGCTTCTTCGTCTTTGATGTCTTCGGCGACAATCCTCAGAATGCTGAAATGAAGGCAGCCAAGGAGGGCTGGGCCAAGTATCAGGCCGAGAATGGCGCCGGCTGGACGGAAGAAGACCGTGCGCGCGAGGAGAAGGCATTCTTCGCGCCCCTCTTCAATAAGATTGCTGCGGCCGAACATGCTGCTACCAATATGGCGGCCTACGGCGGCGCCTTCTCCTCTGCCTTCGACTATCAGAATGAAGTGACGGATGCGCTCAACCGCCGCTATTCCGCCGCGGGGCTCAATGCCCCCCGCGCTGAAGGCTTCACGCCCTGGGTTGATGTGTTCGGTTCGAGGAACAAGGCGAAGACGCTCTTCGGCAGCTCCGAGGGCTACGAGGCTGATCTCTACGGCAGCGTGCTCGGGTTCGACTATGCCTTCTCCGGCGGCGGTCTCGTCGGTGCGGCGCTTAATGTCGGCAAGGCAGACGGCAACTCCGTCGGCGGCAGCGGCCGCGTGGACAATAATGCCGACTACTACGGCATCTCCCTCTATGCCGCTCATCCGCTTGGGGTCTTCAACTTCAAGGGCGATCTCGGCTACATCCACGCTTCGAACGATCTTTCGACGAGCAGCCTCATCGGCTCCTTCAAGGAATCCCTGGATGGGAATCTCTGGACGGCCGGCGTCGGCGCCGAGGTTCCTTTCTCGGCCGGCCCCGTTGATCTGGCGCCTCATGCCGGCGTCCGCATGACGCGCCTCTCGATGGATGATTCGAAGTACGGCGCCGACTATGACGCCATGACGATTTATCAGCTCCCGGTGGGCATTTCCGCTTCCTCGACCTTTGAGGCTGAGGGCTGGAAGTTCGCGCCGAAGGCTGACGTCACGCTGGTGCTCACGGCCGGCGACAAGGAAGCGTCTGCCAACTACTTCGGCGGCATCACGGATACGACCCGCGTGCTGGATTCGAATCCGGTTCAGGGCACGATCGGTCTTGAAGCCGGAAAGGGAGCCTTCACGTTCGGCCTCAACTACCGTCTTACGACGGGCGGTGACGACCGTACGAACAAAGCGTTCAACGCGAACGTTCGCTACGCCTTTTAATCGCCTCTGACCTTTAAGAAGCGACCTTTAAGAAGCCCGTTCCTTCCGCGACCGTGCACGTGGAGGAGAACGGGCTTCTTTCATGCTTCTTCTGACTGTGTCCGGAAAGCGCCTTTCTTCAATCTTTCCCTGAGTCCTCACGAAAAAGCTTGACAGCATTGCGCCGATATTACGCATAATCACACTCTTGACTCTTATTTTTATTGAAGGCCTTTGAGAGCCCCCGAGCCCCATGATCTCTCCGACGCTCCGTTCCGGCGCGCATTGCGGATGAGCACCCGGCCTCTCTTCCCTCAAGCGCCTTATTTCTGGTGACTGCTATGCCCCGCGTTCTCAATATCGGTTCCCTCAACATCGACTACGTCTACCAGGTCCCGCACTTCCTGCGGGGCGGAGAAACGCTTGCCGCCTACCGGCGCGCCATCCACATCGGCGGCAAGGGCCTCAATCAGAGCGTGGCGCTTGCCCGCGCCGGACTGAGAACGAGCCACGCCGGCATTGTCGGCCAGGACGGCACGTTCCTCAAGGTCTTCCTCGAGCACGAGGGCGTGGGCGTCTCGCGCGTTGCGGTAGACCCCAACGAACCCTCGGGCCACACCTTCATTCAGGTGGTCCCTGAAGGCGGCGAAAACGCCATCCTCTACTACCCGGGCACCAATGTGCGCCTCACGCCCGAATTCGTGAAGTCCGCGATGGACGATTTCGGGAAGGGCGATGCGCTCCTCGTTCAGAACGAAACGAGCGCGGTGCGCTATTCGATCGAGCATGCGCTCGGGAAGGGCATGCGCGTCATCTTCAATCCCTCGCCCTTTGATTCTCAGGCGCCGCTTCTTCCCCTCAACCGGATTTCCGCGCTGATCGCAAACGAAACCGAAGCCGAAGGCCTTCTCGGTCTTGAGAAGAAGGAGAAGACCCCGGAAGAGGCCATGGACATCGTCGCTGAACTCGGCCGCCGCTATCCCGAAACCGTAATTCTCGTCACGCTCGGGAGCAAGGGCGTTGTCTGCCGCATGCCCGGGTTCGAGCCTGATTTCATCAAGGCCTTCCCGGTGCATCCGGCCGACACGACGGGTGCGGGCGACACCTTCACGGGCTTTGCCGTGCGCGCCCTCATGGACGCCTGGGAGAAGCCGGACGCCGAAGAGGCTCATGCGGTTCTTCTCGAGGGGCTCCGCTTTGCCGCGATGGCTGCGGCGATTTCGGTGACGCGCCCGGGCGCGGCTGAATCCATTCCTTACTGGAAGGAAGTCGACGAAGCCATGCGCGATACGGACTAATCGAAGGAAAAAACGATGACGGAACCGAGAAAAATCATTCTCGACTGCGATCCGGGGTACGACGACGCTGCGGCAATCATTCTTGCCGCCGGCTCGCCCGCGGTGAAGATCATTGCCCTCACGACGGTTGCGGGCAATCAGACGATCGAAAAGGTCACCTCGAACGCGCTTCGCATTGCGCGCCTCGCGGGCCTCTCCGACATTCCGATCGCGATGGGCGCGAAGCGCCCGTTGATCCGCCCGGCGGTGGAAGTCTGCAAGGAAATCCACGGCGAATCGGGGCTTGACGGCGCCGACATGCCGGAAGCCGACATTCCGCTCGACCCGCGTCCTGCCGCTCAGCTCATTGTCGACACCATCATGAGCGAGCCCGAGGGCACGGTGACGCTCGTTCCGACCGGGCCCCTTACCAACATCGCCCTCGCGGCGAGGCTCGAGCCCCGGATTGTTTCTCGCGTGAAGGAAGTCGTCCTCATGGGCGGCGCCTGCAAGGAAGGAAACGTCAGTCCTTGCGCGGAATTCAATATCGAGAACGATCCGGAAGCCGCGCACATCGTCTTCAACGAACCCTGGAAGGTGACGATGGTGGGGCTCGACCTCACGTACCAGGCAAGGGCCGAGAAGCACGTGCGCGACCGCATTCAGGCGATCGGCACAAAGCCCGCGCACTTTCTCTGGCAGGTTCTCGAAGCCTTTGCGAAGAACTACAAGGCCTGGCGCGGCTTTGATGCGCCGCCCCTTCATGACCCCTGCGCGGTCGCCTACGTGATCGACCCGACCCTCATGGAGGTCCGCCCCACGGTGATCAATGTGGAGATCCGGGGCGAGCTCACGACCGGCATGACGGTCGCGGATCTGCGCCGTCCGGCGCCCGAAGGGTGCCATACCTTTGCGGCGCTCAAGCTCGACAAGGACCGCTTCTGGGATCTGATGGCGAAGTCAGTGGAGCGCATCGGCTGACGAGTTCCGAAGGGTTCCCTCAGGATATGAAGCTGCCGGGTTTCCTCAAACGGAGACCGGCAGCTTTTTCCTTGCGGCGTCTGATGAAGGCAGCACATTGCCGCGGGCAACTGCTCAGAAGGCGGAGTAATACCTCAAGCCCCGGGCAGATAGTTGATTTTCCGAAAAAGAAGACCGGTACACTTTTCCTCACTGAATACTTAGGGATCGCGACCCGGATGCGATCTGCCAGAAAAGAGGAAAAGCAAAATGCAACGCCGTAAATTGATCTTCGCCGCCGCGGCCGCCGCCGCAACGGCTCCCTTCCTGGGAGCCGCTTCCGCCTTTGCTGCTGAAAAGACGCTTCGCGTCGGCGTCACCGCCGGCCCGTCGGCTCAGATTCTGGAATACGTTGTGCCGATCGCGAAGGAGTTCGGACTCAACGTCAAAATCTATGAGTTCCAGGACTACATTCAGCCCAACGCCGCACTTGACGCCGGCGACATCGACGCCAACATCTACTGCACGAAGCCGTTCCTCGACCATGAGAACGAAACCCGCGGCTACAGCCTGAGAATCGCGGCGCCCGCCTTCACGCTCCCGATGGCGGTTTATTCGAAGAAGATCAAGTCGCTCAAGGACCTTCCGCAGGACGCGACGGTGGGCATCCCGAATGATCCGGCAATGGGCGGCCGCGGACTTCTCCTTCTCGCTGCGGGCGGCCTCATCAAGCTCCGCGAGGGCTCTGGCCTTCTTCCCTCGAAGTTCGACATCATCGAGAACCCGAAGAACCTGAAGGTGGTGGAGCTCGAGGCCGCGCAGCTGCCGCTTTCGCTCAACGACCTCACGATCGCCTGCGTGAACGGCAACTACGCTGCCGTGGCGGGCCTCAACCCGAGCCGGGACGGCCTTCTCGTTGAATCGGCAAACGGTCCCTACGTCTGCAACATCGTCGTCACCGAAAAGAACCTCAACGAGCCCTGGGTCAAGACCTTCGTGAAGGCCTATCAGGATCCGCGCGTGAAGGAATGGATCCTCAAAAAGTTTGAGGGCTCCGTGATCCCCGGATTCTGATTCTTCTTTCGATCAGCGTTGAAGATTGCTGCAAAAAGCCGGCTGGAACTCTGCGTTCCGCCGGCTTTTCTGCACTTGTTGCCGCGTTCCATTCTGGCTTGTGCTTCAGGCTATTTGCGCTCGAGCGGCACTTCCCGGGGTTCCTCCACGGGGGGCGCCTCTTTCGGGAAGAGCCGGTTCAGTCCCTGATCGATCGCCCTGGCAAAAAGACCGATCAAAACGGCGGAGGCGAGCGTTCCCTCGCGGATCGCATGGATTTCGCCGAGGAAGACGAGCCCCATGAGTGCTGCAATCCCGGTGAGCGCGAGGTCGTTTGCGATCTTCATCGTGCCGAAGGATTTGCGGGCAAGCGCGGCAGCGGCAATGACGAAGCCTTCGCCCGGCTGCACGAGCGTTTTCGAGCGGATCTGCATCACGGTGCCGAGGGCCAGAATGACGTTCCCGACGACGCTCATGAGCGCGCCCGTCCACCAGCCGTTGGGCGTCAGAGACGAAAGGAGGAGCATCGAGAGGTCGATGAAGGCGCCGAAGAGAAAGCCGATCGGAATCTGAAGGAGATTCATGGGCGAATAGCGCTTCCGAAGGAGCGCAATTTGCCCGGCAACGTACGCAAAGTTGAGGATGACGACGCAGGTGCCGAAGGTGAGTCCCGTGATGGCCGCCCCCGTGTACGGCACCGTGCTGATGGGCGTGGTCCCGAGGCCTGCGAGCGTTGTGAGCGCAATCCCGAGGGAGGCGAGAAACATCCCCGCGAGGAGCAGAAGAATGCGAAGAAGGAGGTGCGTGAATCGCCGGCGGGAGCTCGAGTGCGTCATTCCTGAAGGATCTGTCGGAGAAAACGAAAAGAAAAAAATGGAAGCTTCTTTGCGGGAAGCTTCCAAAAGAGAAAGGAGAGAGAAGACTCATGCAGTCCGGGAAGAGAAAAGAAGAGATCCAGGTTCTCCTTCTCCTTCCCGGAGATTCAGGCTTTAAGCGCAATCAGAAGCGATGCACCATGCCGGCCGTGAGTTCGTAGCCCCACGGGGTGGCGTCGGTCTTCGAGGCATTGACCTCAACCTTTTCCTGCGACCAGCCGCCCATCACGTAAAGGGCAGTGCGCTTCGAGAGGTTGTAGTCGTAGCCGACCGCAGCCATCGTGCGCTTAAAGTCGACGTCCTTTTCGTTATGCATGTCGCGGTGGCCGGCCATGACCTTCGCCACGCCGCCCATGAAGGGAACATGGACGCCAAGATTGAAGCCGTAGCCCGTGACGAAGCCGTATTTGGCTTCGTCTCCGAGTGCGTTGAGGCCGGCGGACACGACGCCCGCACGCTGCGCGGCGTTGAGTTCCTGGTCTTCGAAATACTGGCCGAAGGCGAGGAGCTTCACGCCGCCGTCGAGGGCATAGTTGCCGCCGAGGGTGACGGTGACGCCCGCATCGTCGTGGGCGCGCGTGCTGTCGCGGCCGTTGCCGTACATCGTCGTGTCGGCGACGAGCACCGCTTCAACCGGGCCCTGCTGGAAGCGCACCGCGGCGGACGCGTAGCGGTCGGAATCCGCCATGCCTTCGCGGTTCGTGGTATCCGTCTTCGAGTCGTTCTTGAAGGAATACATCGCGTAGCCGGTGAAGCCCGAGAACGTCGGCGTGCGGTAGGAGATTGCGTTGTCGACGCGCGTCCACATCGAAGCCGTCACGGCGCCCGAGCCGAAGGCCTGGGTGTAGTTCGCAAAGAGCGGGTCGATTGCACGGAAGAGGCCGTTGGCGCCAAGGACGCTCCCGAAGATCGGGAGGCGGCCGACGGCGAGAGCGCCGAAGTTGCCGGAGAGCGTGAGCGAGGCTTCGCGGCCGAAGAGACGGCCGTTCTGCTCCATGCTGCCCGTATCGGACTCGAAGCCCGATTCGAGGATGAAGCCCACCTTCATGCCGTTGCCGAGGTCTTCGCTTCCGCGAATGCCCCAGCGGGAGCCGAATTCCTGGCCCGTGGTCATTTTGAAGGTGTCGGCGGCGTCGCGGCCGGCAGCGTCAGGGTCGGCGTGAACGAAGGAAAGGCCGGTATCGAGGACGCCGTAGACCTGGGCGTCGGCAGCAAAGGCGCTCATGGAGGCGCCGGCAAAGAGCCCGGCGACGGCGAGCGCTGCAAGAGACTTTTTCATGATGGATTCCTGAAATGAGGTGCTTCAAACTGCCCTGGAGGCCCTTAGTGCTTCATCTTGAAGTCGAACTTGTGGCACTGAGCGCAGTAGTTTTCCTCCGGCTCGTGCTGCAGGTGGCAGAGCGTGCAGTCGCCGTTGTGGGGCGCCTTGTGCGGATTCGGATTAAGACGGGAATTGGTCTTCTCCGCAATCTGATCGCGGTTGTGGCACTTGAGGCACGTGTTTTCGTCCGGCGTTTCCGGGTTCTTCATGTCCGGGCCGTGGCAGCTGGCGCATTCAAGGCCGCGGGCGACATGGCGGTCGGCGCCGAAGTCGGCGGCAGAGGCGGCCGTGCCGAAGATGAGGCAGGCGCTCGCGAGGATGAGGGCGAGGCGATTCATTATTGTGGGGTCTCCGAGGGTTGGTCAGAACCTTTCGCCTGAAGCGGGCTTTGTCGGGGGATCAGACGCACGCTTCGGCGAAAGGAGGAGAAAAGGCTTCTATGAGAATCAGCAGCCCTTGAACTTCATCGCCGTGCGGGCGGCGACGCGGCCGAAGATCATGCAGTCGGCAACGGCGACGGTGCCCAGGCGCACCATGCCGTGGACGCCGCCCGTGACTTCGCCCGCTGCGTAGAGGCCGTTGATGACCTTGCCGCGGACCGAGAGGACCTGGGCGTTGTCGTTGATCTCAAGACCGCCCATGCAGTGGTGGACGCGCGGCCAGAGGCGGACGGCGAGGAAGGGACCGTCGGTGTTGGGCTTGCTGTCGTCGAAGAACATGCAGTCGAAGTCCGGATCCTTCTTGGCGGCCATATAGCCGTTGAAGGTGTCGTTCGTCTTCTTCAGTTCTTCGTACGGGATCTTCAGGTCGTCGGCCATGGCCTTGAGCGTCGGGTATTCCTTGACGACGCCGGACTTGCGGGCGCGCTCGTAGATCTCGGGCGTCATGTTCTTGCCGATGATGACATTCTTCGCGTTCTCAAGCGACGTGTAGATGACGCAGGGGTGGCCGATCGCGACGATGGCGTCGGCGCGGACCTTGCGGTTGCCCGTTTCCTTGATGAAGCGCTTGCCGGTGGCCGGATCAACCATGGGACCGTAGCCGACGGCGGATTCAACGAAGAGCGGCGCAACGCCGAAGCCCTGTTCGTCGGGCGAGGTCCAGGGACCGAGCTGAATCCAGTCCATCTGAATGGTGTTGGCGCCGATTTCCTGCGCTTCCTGAATCATTTCGCCCGTGGCGCCCGGATGGTTCGTGGAGGTGAACTCAGCCGTGAGGCGCGGATCGTGCGAGGTGCGCATCTGAACGTTCTGAGCGAAGCCGCCCGAGGCGAGAAGAACGCCCTTCGTTGCGCGGATGTAGACGGTCTTGCCGGAATTTTCGCGGCCGAAGCGGTAGCCGGTGCGGGCCTTGACGCCGAGGACGCAGTGCTGGTCGTTGACGATGAGTTCGTCGACCACGCAGCGAAGACGCGGCGTGACGCCTTCTTCCTTCAGCTTCGCGAGCATCGGGTTGATGAAGCCCGAGCCCGAATTGTTCGTGACGGCGTGCGAGCGGTGCACGGAGTGGCCGCCGTGGAAGGTGACGGCCTTGAACTGGACGCCGATCTTGTCGCGCAGCCAGTAGAAGTTCTCAACCGATTCGTCCGCGATGCGGCGGGCAAGGGCCGGGTGGGCGAGGCCGCCGCCCGCGCGGATGATGTCGGCGTAGAGGAGGTCGGCCGAATCCTTGATGCCGGCCTTTTCCTGCATGTCGGTGCCGGCAGCCGCAACAGCGCCGCCGTTGATGATGGAGTTGCCGCCCGGAACCGGCATCTTGTCGACGACGAGGATCTGATCGGCAGCCATGCCGAGCTGGCGGGCTTCAAGCGCAGCGGCGAGGCCGGCAAAGCCCGTGCCGACGATCACGAATTCCTTCGTTTCGTTCCAGGTGATGTTCTTCGCTTCCTCGGCGGAAACGGTCTTCACGAACGAGAAGGTACCGACGGCGGCAGCCGTGGCGGCGCCGAAGAGCTTGCGGCGGGAAATATCAGCGGACATTTACTTTTCTCCTTTTTGAAATGCGTGCAGGGTTTTGAGGAGCCGGGAGGCGCCTGGCGCTCCTGAGGGCGCGCGTCTCATCCCTGGGCACAGCAGAAAGGTTAAAGAACCGCCCGATGGAGATAAACCCAAATGATTAGGTATAAACTGTCAGCGTTAACCCTTGGTTTTTCTCCCTTTCTGGGTAATCTCTTCCCTCCCGATGGAGTTTCCCCATGCGCCGCTTTTCCCCGCAGTGGTTTGAAGCACTCCGCACGAAGCGCTTCAGCCGCGAGTGGCCGGGCGTTTCCGGTCCTCCCGCTCCCGTGATGCCGTGGGTGACGCCGCCGCTCCATCCCTACATCCGGAATCTTTTCAGCGCGCGGGGCGTCGTGCGCGAGTTCGGGCCGGGCGACTGGCTTTTCCCGCGCGTGCAGGTGAGAAGCTTCATGTACGTGGAGGAAGGGCTCACGGGGAGGATTCTCGCGTCCCTTGACGGCCAGCCGGGCGCAGGCGCCATGGCGCTCTCGCCCCCGATGAGGAATGCCTCGGGGAACCTCAACTGGGTGACGGGGCGCGCGGCAATCGGCCGCTATCAGGCGCTCTCGCACGTGCGCGTGCGGGAAATCCGCCACAGCGAAATGCACGACATTCTGAAGCCCTGGGTGAATCAGGACATCTTTCTCCTTGTCATGGGACAGGCAGAGCTCATCAATCTTTCGGACAGAATGGGCTTTGCCGTCCTCGCGCTTCTTCCCGCCATGGAGCGCCTGAAGGCCCTTTTCCTCTGCTGGTCGCTCTTTTACGGCCATATTCTCGAAGAGAACGGACGGTGCTGTGTCCGATTCCCCGTCCCCGGAAGGAAAGCGCATATCGCTCAGGTCATCCGCACGTCGCTCGTGACGCTCGACAGCCTCCTCGCGGAACTCCGTGCGGGAGCGGGCTACGAGCGCGAGGGCGACTTCTGCCGGCTCGAGGCTTCAGCGCTTCAGAGCGTGCACGACTGGATGCATCACGCGGACGGCGAAGGCGCCTACATCGCGCGCCCGAAGCGGGTTGAGGACATGCTCTTTGCCGCTGAGGAGGAAGACGGGCTCGAATAGCGCTCTCTTGCGCACGAATGCGGAATGCGAAAAAAGCTCCGGACCCGGAAAGGGAACGGAGCTTTTTTGATGCTTTCTCTATCCTTTCGAAGCCTCTTCGAAGCGGCTCACCCGATTGAGAGTGTGAAGTGAGCCGTGGGCGAACCGCTTCGCGGGAAGTGAAAGGCGTTCTGAAGAGAAAAGCGTTTTGGGATTAGTGCTTGGCGGAAACCGGAACGGTCTTTTCAGCACGCGAGACGCGCTCGATGCGGTCGAAGAACGATTCCTTTTCGCCTTCCTCATGCCAGCCCTGGAAGACCGTGGCGACGATCGGACCCATGACGTTGTGCCAGAGGGCGCCGAGCGCTGCCGGAAGCGCAGTCATCGGAGAGGCCGCAAAGTGCACCGTGGCGAGGGCTACCGCAAGGCCAGCGTTCTGCATGCCGACCTCAAAGCAGAGGCACTTGCACTTGGCGAGATCCATGCCGGTAAAGCGCCCGGACCAGTAGCCGAGGAGCATGCCGAGGGCATTCTGAACAGCAACGGCCGTGAAGACGAGGAGACCGACATTGAGAAGCTGATTGCGGGTGGCGGCGACAACCGCGGCGGCAATCACGACGATGGCGGAAACCGACACGATCGGGAGCGCTGCCACGACGCTTTCAAGACGCTTGTCGCCGAGGACCTTGTGAACGATGAGGCCGAGCGCGATCGGAAGCAGGATGATCTGAACGATCGAGAGGAACATCGCCATCGGGTCGATGTTGAGCCACTGGTTCGCAAAGACGTACATCAGGGCGGGCGTCGCAAGGGGCGCGAGAAGCGTCGTGCAGGACGTGACCGTTACGGAGAGCGCCACGTCGCCGCGGGCAAGGAACGTAACCACGTTCGACGCCGTGCCGCCGGGGGCGCAGCCGAGAAGCATCAGGCCGACAGCCAGATCAGGCGGGAGCTCAAGGAGAAGGCAGAGCGCATAGGCCGAGAGCGGCATGATCGTGTACTGGGCGACGACGCCGACAAAGACGTCGCGCGGACGGCGGAAGATTTCCCTGAAGTCGGACGTCGAGAGCGTGAGCCCCATGCCGAACATCACAACGCCGAGCAGAACCGGAACGTACGGGCCGACGAGCTTGAAAATCTCAGGGAAAATGAACCCGAGTATTCCAAACGTAATCACCCACAGGGCAAACGTCTTGTTTACGAACTGGCTCACTTTCACTAGATATTTCATTTCAAGCATCGAGGCATGCGTTATTGGCGCATCCCCTTCCAAAAAGCTGTAAAGCTGAAAAGAAGCTTCATGGTCGTTCCGGCCCTGATGAAAGGCCGCCCATAAAAGTTGTTTCCCGGCGGGAAAGCCGCCGGACTGCACCTGATGGAGTAAATCTCCTCACCGGAGGTGAAGTGCGTGAAGGTAACTTTACTTCCGAAGCCGGTCTGCGGCGTGCGCTTTCGGTGCGTTTTGCCCGCATTGCGGGCGCTAATGCACAAAAGGATGACGCGCTCCAAGCCTGCTCGGAGAATGCCCTTAAGATGTCCGGCTTAGGCGAAACGACTCATCGGGCCGTTTTGCCGGGCAGTTCAGCGCGCCGCTTCGATGTCGAGGGTGTAGCCCTCGGGGGCATTCGTGATCGTGATGAGCGTGCGGCCTTGGGAGCGGGTGATGACGGCGCGCAGGATGGGGGCCTGATTGCGGATGAGCGCTCGGATTTCGGCGTCGCCCCGGCGCGAGACGATGAGGTCAAGTTCCGGCGGAATGCTTTTCTTCACGCTCTCAGCGGGCCAGAAGGCAAAGGCAAAGTCCCGGATGAAGCGGTCCGCCTTTACTTCCGCGGGAAGCCGCGGGCTCCTCGACTCCTCAACCCCCTTCTGATTCCAGGTGATGGCCCAGACATTCATCCCCATCGCCGTGAAGGCTGCGCGCAGAAGCCCGGGGTCGGAGACAACGAGGGCGCGCAGAACCGGAACGGACTTCGGAGCCCCCGATCGGAGCGCCTTCTCGTGAAAGCGGATGCGGATCTGCTGATCGAGCGTGAGCTTCGGGGCGTCGGCGATGGAAGGCATGAAGACGGGCGCGAGCGCGCCGTCGTCGACCGGCGGGTGAGGAAGCGCTTCTCGTTTACCCTCGGGCTTCGCGGGCTTTCTACTTGCTTCCGCGGGACGCTTCTTCTGAGGCGGCTGAGCGGGCTTCTCAGCTTCCTCACTGCCCTTTCTCAGCACGGAGCAGCCGGAGAGGGAGAGCGCGAGAATGAGCGCGGCAAGGGAGCGGCGGGCTATGAGAGGGGAGTGCATTGGAGGAAAGCCTTTCGAAGGAAAAGAAGCCGTCGGAGCCCGGGCTGAAAAAGGCGGCCCCGAAGTCATGAGCATAGCGGACATTGGCCGCAATCATGGCAGGACGCAGATCTCAGCTCCTCTCGTCAGGGGCTTGCGCAGGCCTCAGGAGCGGCGTCGCGATCCACACTGCAAGCTGCCCGAAAAAGAGCGTGAGGCCGAAAACGTGAAGTGCAGGCGTTGCCGAAAAGGCGAGGAGTCCGAAGGAAAGCATCGTCGTCACGCCCGAAAAGAGGACGGCCGCAGCGGTTCGTCCGTCGGAGGGGTTCCCCGTGATGAAGATCCCGTAGTCGATTCCGAGACCGAGAAGGAGCACCATCGCGAGACTCGCGAAGAGCGTGAGCGGAATGCCGAGGAGCCCGAGAACTGCGGCCGAGAAGACGATGCCGAGGGCGGTGGGGAGAACTGCCCGCCAGCCGTTTCGTCCGAAGCGGAGCGTGAGGGCAATAAAGAGGAGCCCGAGGCCCGCCGCAAGGAGCATGAGAATGCGGTCGCGGTAGAGGGAAAGCCCTTCGTCCATCCCGGCGGTAATGTCGACGAAATGAACGCCCTCGGGGACCTGAAGGGCGTTGAGCGCTGAGAGGTGCTCCGGCGTCACGCCTGAGAGCGTGAGCATGAGAACCGCTTTGCCTCTATTTTTCTCATCATGCGCTTCGAGAATGAACGCATCGAAGACCGGAGCGAGGGAGGTTTTCAGAATGTCGCGGGGAGAAAGAGCTCTGTTGCCCGGGCCGGCAGGAGCCGCGCCGAGAAGCTCTTCGAGAATGGGGCTTGCGAGCTCGAGGGCCTTTCTTACGATCGCGCGGTTCTGATTCTGTTCGGCTTCAGTCGGAAGCCACAGGGAGAGCCCCTGGGGAAGCAGGGCTTCAAGACCCGGGGTCCCGGCGATCAATGCCCTCACGCGCTTTTCCCTTTGAATGGCTTCGTCGATTGTTTTTCCTTCGATCACGAAGGCCTGAGCGGGCGAAGGCAATCGAAGGCGCTTCTGCGCTTCAAGCTGGCTCGCGATGAGGGACTGCGGCGCCCCCTGAAGATCCCGGATGCCGGAGGCGAGCTGAACCCTTGAGAGCCCGAAAATGAGGATGCCGGCGAGGAGGACGAGTACGACAAGAACGCCCGGCCGCAGGAGGGCTTCCTTCGAGAGCCTCGGGATCTTCGGGAGCGCCGCGACGAAGCGCTCCATGAGGCGCGTGTCCTTCGCGGGCGCAAAGCGTTCGGCAAGGGGAAGCAGAATCAGCACGATGAGGAGCGCGCCGATAAGGCCCGCGGCAGCAAGCACGGCCATCTGCGTGAGGCCGGGAAGCGGCGTGAAGGCAAGCACAAGATAAGCCGCGGCTGACGAGAGCGCGGCGGAAAGGAGCGGCACGACGAGCCGGCGGCGGCGCTCAAAGGCCGGTTCGCCGGGTCGCTTCATCGTCATCCAGTGCGAGGAATAGTCGATTGAGACGCCGATCAGCGTTGCCCCGAAAACAAAGGTAATGAGGGAGAGCCTGCCGAAAATTGCGAAGCTCAGACCCAGCGCAATCAGAAATCCCCCGCCGACGGTCGCCGCCATCAGAAGAAGCGTGGAGATGCGCCCGAAGAGGAGCCAGGCGAAGAGAACAACGCCGATGGTTGAGACGGAGCCGATCCAGGCAACCTCATCCTTTGCGCGGGAGGCTATGGCGTCCGTGAAGAGCGGCACGCCCGCGCGGACCGAGGAAAAGCTGACATTCCCGTCAGATGGAAACGCTTCCCTCAGAGTCTCATCGGCTTGCGTGAAGGTCCGCGCGAGCCCTGCTTCGCCGGAACTTACGCGCTCCGGGTCGACGGAGAAAAAGAGCAGAAGCGAACGTTCCCGGGGATCGGCGCTTTTGACTTCGAGCCATGTGCGGCCGTCTATTTCCGTTCGCCGCCAGGGGGTTTCGGAGAGGCGCTCGAGAATCCAGTGGTCGAGCGTCCCGAAGGGGTCGACGGAGAAATTTGCGGCCCCCGTGCTGAAGCCAGACATCGTTCGGACGGCTTTGGCCGCGAGCGCCTGAGAGGCGGCTTCAGGGGGAAGCCTGAGGAGCTTTTCCAGATCCGCCCGGTCCTTCTGCGTGAGGAAATTTCCGGCGGCCTCAGGAATCTTCGGGATCGCGCCGGTGCCGGCGGGTTCCGCGCGCTGAAGCACCGGATTCTTCAGAACGATCGACTCCCAGAGGCGTGCGGCGTCGGCGAGCGTTTTTTCGTTCTTTCCTTCGCGGGCGGCGGCATCGCTCTTAAAGGCGAGCGTGAGGACGGCGGCAATGCGATCGGTTTCAGTCCGGGAGAGCTTCTCCCTCAGCTTCGATTCAATCTGAGGCGGGAGTTCGGGCGCGAGGGATTCGGGAAGGAGCGACGCCACGTCGGCCTCGAAAGGGCGCGACGCGATGTGTGTTGCAGCCGAGAAAAGCGAAAAGAGAAAAAGGACGAGGAGCGCAAGGAGCGCAGGTCGTCCTTTTCGGGCTTCCAGAAAGAGAAGCAGGATGTCGGCAAGGCGGCGCACGGGCTCAATTCCGAAAAGAAATGAAGAAGCGTGAGTGAGTCCTTCATTATGCGGCATTGAGGCGCCGGACAAGGACCCGCGCGTCCTTGCCTTCAATCAGAGATCACGCGGGGCGGCCGCAGGTGAAGAGCACGATCGGTTCGAGCTTTTCGCCGAGCTTCATGGCCTTCCTGAGCTCCTCGTGGTCGAAGGAGGCGCGCACGCACCCGGCAAGACCAAGCGCGGCGGCGGCGAGGTAGCAGGACTGGCCCATCGTGCCCGCATCGACGTAGACGCCGGTCGGACGGGCGTTCTTCGCGCGTTCCTGGTCGGCAACGAAGACGATCGTCACGGGAGCCTTCTCGACGTATTCAAACTGATAGGCGGTGGAAACCTTGCGGACGTCTTCCTCAGCGGTCTGCTCGAGGGTGTTCGTCGCGGCATTCCAGCGCCAGGCGCCGTCGGCGCGCAGGACGTAGGGAGAAACCGCACGGAGGTCGAGCGTCGAGGGGGTCGTCCGGCGGCCGTCTTCCGTCGTGAGGCCGGCGCAGGCCCAGAGGAGCGCGGCGAGTTCGGCGTCGTCAAGCGCCGCATTCGTGCACTCGCGATTGGTGCGGCGGGCCTTCAGCGCCTCTTCGAGGGAGAGCGTGCCGAGCGTCTTCGGGGCGGGAAGCTGGATGGTTTTCATGGTTTATCTCCTCTTGATGGATTCGATCAGTGAATGGAAGCTGGCTTCAGAAGCAAATGCAGAGAGGGCGTTTCCTCCGAACCGGAGGGCGAGATGCTTTCATGCGCCGTCAAGGAGCGCCCTTTCGAGCGCCGCGCCCTCATGCGCGCGGGCGCGGGCGATGTCGAGGCGCCTCAGAAGTATGGCGGCGCTACGCCTCAAAATCTTTGCAATCCGTGCGGGGTCCGCAGTCCCGGGAGCCGCGCGGACCTGAAGGACCGCTCCGGTTCCCGGCGGCATCGGATAGAGCCCCTTCATTTCGGGGAAAATGCCGTTCCGTTCCGGAAGGTCCGTTCTGGATTGCGCCGAGAGCCCTTCGAGGAGGACGGCGTCCTCGAGCGAGAGCGCGCACATGGGGGAATCCCACCTCTCATGGGCGAGAACGCAAAGATCCATGGCGCCGGAAGATTGAGGAGCATCCTCAAAGGCAACTACGAACTGCGGGAGGAGCCTCACCGCCCGGGCGTTTTCCGATCCGGGCGAGGCATGGCTCCCATGTTTCGGGAGGTCAAGAATGATGAGCGCATTGCCGGAGCTCTTTTCCGCCGCTTTCGCGGCGCCCGTGAGCCTCACCATGTCGGGCGAAGGTTCCGTGCGCCGGATGCCGGGGAAGTCTCCGGACTCTCCGCCGCAGGCGAGCGATTTGAGAACGCCCTCGGGATCATTCCCGGTGAGTTCGGCAAAAACCTGAAGCGCCGGATCCGACGGATCGTCATCAGACCTTGCCTCCATGATGAAGGCAAGAATGGCATCAGGGGTGGCGGCTTCAGACATGAAAACTCCCGCGTTCGAATGGACTCTGAAGATTATTTTCAGCGCAAAACGCGGGAGTTCCGATAGCCTGAGGCGCCAATAGGATGTTTTTCTGCGCCAGACGATATGGGTTACTGCGGATGCCCGACCGTGTAGCAGAAGATCGGCGTAAAGGTGGCGGGAAGCCTCATGCGTTGCCCGAGCTCCGGACCGTTGACGGAGCCTCTCGGCACTCCGGCAAGCCCCATGGCGGCAGCGGCAACGGCTGCGTTTTCCATCATGGCGCCGGCGTCGAGGTAGACGAAGTGGGGCTGCGCCATCTGGGTGCGGGGCGTGTTTTCTGCGACGAAGACCAGGGTCGCGGGCGCATTGTCCACGAACTGGTGCTGCCCGAGGGTCGAGGCCGCCCGCAGATCCGCCCGGTCGACAAGTTCAAGCGCATGCGCTTCTCCGTCGTAGCGCCAGACGCCGTCCTTCTCCAAAAGGAAGACCGAGACGCTCCGGAGGTTGAGGCACGAAGGCGCGGTTCTCTTTCCGTCCTTCGTCGTTGCGCCGGCTGCGGCCCAGAGAAGGTTAGCGAGCTCGGCGTCGGAGAGCGGGCGGTCCGAAATCGAGCGGATGGTGCGGCGGCTGCGAAGGGCGTCCGTCACCGTCATCGGCATCGGCTGTGGATCGGGAAGTTTGCGGAGAATCTTTTCGGGCATTTCGGGTTTTCCTTCAAAGGAGGCTGATGGAAAAACTTTACTCCCGGCCGCTCCGGCTGTAGTCTTCAAAAAGCAATAAAAAACGGCCGGATCCCATCGGGAACCCGGCCGGAATTGCAGTCTGCTGCCAGGGGAGTCAAAGCCCCCGGCAAAACGATTAGCGGTTCGTGTCGACCTTCGGGTCAAGCGCGTCGCGCAGACCGTCGCCGAGAAGGTTGAAGGCGAGCACGGTAAGGAAGATCGCGATCACGGGGAAGATCGCCGCATGCGGAGCGGTAAGGAGGTCCGCACGGGCTTCGTTCAGCATGGCGCCCCATTCAGGCATCGGGGGCTGAGCGCCGAGGCCGAGGAAGGAGAGCGATGCCGCCGTGATGATCGAGGTGCCGATTCTCATCGAGAGGTAGACGAGAATCACCGAGATCGTGCCCGGGAGGATGTGGCGGATCAAAAGCATCGAGTCGCTGATGCCCAAGGACTTCGCCGCTTCGACATAGGTCTGGGTCTTGAGCGAAAGGACGTTCGCGCGCACGAGGCGGGCGAAGGCCGGAATCGAGAAGATCGCGACAGCGGCCACGACGTTCAGCATGCCGCCGCCGAGGATCGCCACGATGCCGATCGCAAGCAGGATGCCCGGGAAGGCGAAGAGAACGTCGGCGATTCGCATGATGACGCGGTCAGCCCAGCCTTCATAGAAGCCCGCGATGAGGCCGAGGATCGTGCCGATCACGGCGCCCGCGAAGACGGACGTAAAGCCGCAGACGAGCGAAATGCGCGTGCCCGCGACGATGCGGCTGAAGATGTCGCGGCCGAGCGCGTCGACGCCGAACCAGTGCGCGGCCGAGGGGCCTTCATTGAGCATGTCGTAGTCGAAGTAGTTCTCCGGGTCGAAGGGCGTGATCACCGGCCCGAGAATGGCAACGACGATGAGAAAGAGCACGAAGATGCCTGCGGCCATTGCGACGGGCTGCTTCTTGAACTTTCTCCAGAATTCGCCCATGGGGGTGCGCAGCGCGTCATTCGACTTCGCGATGCGGGGATCCACTGCAGTAGAGGTACTCATTTTTTCTGATTCTCCGGAATTTAAGTTTTTCTCTTATGTAGCGGATCAATTACTTGTAGCGAATCGACGGATTGATCCATCCGTAGAGGACGTCGACCACGAGGTTGATCACGATGAATTCGAGCGAGAAGAGGAGCACGCTCGCCTGAATCACCGGATAGTCGCGCATGTCGACGGCGTCGACGAGGAGGCGACCCATGCCGGGCCAGTTGAAGACCTTCTCGACGACGATCGAGCCGCCCAGAAGGAAGCCGAACTGCAGGCCCATCATCGTCACCACCGGAATGAGGGCGTTTCTGAGGGCGTGCTTCACGACGATGTTGGTTTCCGTCACGCCCTTCGCGCGGGCCGTGCGGATGTAGTCGTCATGAAGAACCTCGACGAAGGAGGCGCGCGTGAATCGGGCCATGACGGCGGCGACCGCAGCGCCCAGCGTAATCGACGGGAGAATGTAGTGCTTCCAGGAAGCGGCGCCCACGGTCGGGAGCCACCCGAGCTCGACGGAGAAGATCTCCATCAGCAGGATGCCGAGCGCGAAGGCCGGGAAGGAAATGCCCGAGACGGCAAGCGTCATGCCGAGGCGGTCAGGCCACTTGTTGCGGAAGACGGCGGAAATGACGCCGATCACGAGGCCGAAGACCACCGACCAGAACATCGACGCGAGCGTGAGGTAGAGGGTCGGCCCGAAGCGTTCGGCAATTTCCTGAATCACCGGGCGCTGGGAGCGGATCGAGGTGCCGAAGTCGCCCTGCAGGACGCCCCCGACGAAATGAATGAACTGCTCAGGGAGCGACCTGTCGAGGCCAAGGCTGTGGCGGATCATCTCGACCGTCGCTTCGTCGGCTTCCGGGCCGGCTGCAAGTCGGGCCGGGTCGCCCGGCAGCAGGTGGATGAAGAAGAAGACGCAGATCGCGACGATGATGAGCGTTGGGATCATGCCCAGGAGTCTTTTAATGAAATATCGCAGCATGGAGTCGCCGGCGCATTCGCCTGAGAATTGAAGTTGGGTGTTTGTCCCCCCGGGGGCGGCGGAAGCTTCTTTAATTTGAAGGAAGCTCTGTCGTCCCGCAGGGGCGTTGTGAGTGTGTGTTTGGAAGCTTTACTTGAGCTCAAGCTCGGAGAAGTTGAAGCTCGCATCGGGCTGGATGTAGAAGCCCGTCAGGTTCTTCGCCGCACCGGCAATGTTCTGCTCGGTAGCAAGGAAGATCCACGGGGCGTCGTGCCAGATCTGCTTCTGAATGTCGGCGTAGAGCTCGGCCTTCTTCGCGCGGTCGGTGGTGGCAAGCGCTTCCATGAGCTTCTCGTCGACCATCTTGTTCGAATAGTAGGAATCGTTCGAATCGTTCGGCGTGAAGCTTGCCGTTGCAAGGAGCGGACGGATCGCGTAGTCCATTTCGCCCGTGGAGCTCGACCAGCCGATGTAGTAGAGCTGGTGCTCGGACTTCTCGGGCGTCACGGATTCAACGAGCGCGGTGCGCTGGCCCGCTTCAAGCGCGCGGATGTCGGCCTTGACGCCCACCTGCGCGAGCTGCTGCTGCAGGAACTGGATGATCTTCATCGCGGTCGAGTGGTTGTAGCCCGACCAGAGGGTCACCCGGAAGCCGTTCGGATAGCCCGCTTCCTTCAGAAGTTCGCGCGCCTTCTTGGGGTCATAGGGCCAGGGACCGAGCTTCACGGCATAGTCGACGTTCATCGGAGCCACGCCCGTCGCGGGATCCGCATAGCCGTTGAAGGCGACCTTCACGAGCGCCTGCTTGTTGATCGCGTAGTTGAGGGCCTGACGGACGCGGATGTCCTGGAAGACCTTCTTCGTCATGTTCATTTCGACGTAGCGCGTGATGATCGAGGGCGTCACGTCGACGCGGACGTTGCTGCGCTTCTCAATCTGCTTCACCTGTTCGGCGGGAAGCGGGAACGCATACTGCGCTTCGCCCGTAAGGAGCATCGCAACGCGGGTTGAATTTTCAACGACGGGCTTGAAGGTGATCGAGTCGACCTTCGGGTAGCCGGCGCGCCAGTAGTTGGGGTTCTTCTCAACCTTCAGGACTTCAGCCGGGTTGTAGTCCTTCATCACGAAGGGGCCGGTCCCGCAGGGGTGGAAGGCAATCTGAGCGCCCCACTTCTCGAGCGCCTTCGGGCAGATCATGCCGCCGCTCGGGTGAGCGAGCTGATTGATGAAGGCCGAGAAGGGCCTCTTCAGCGTGAACTTCACCGTATGGGCGTCAACGACGTCGATGCGGTCGATGTTGGAGAAGAGAACATAGCGCTTCAGGCTGTTCTTCTTGTCCATCACGCGCTCGTAGTTGATCTTGACCGCTTCGGCATTGAAGTCCTCGCCGTTCTGGAACTTCACGCCCTTCCGAAGCTTCACCGTATAGACGAGGCCGTCGGCGCTCGCCTCATAGCTTTCGGCGAGCACGTTCACGACCTTCATGTCCTTGTCGAACGAGAAGAGCCCCTCGTAGAAGGACTTCACAACCGCCTGCGAGAGCGTGTCGCTCGCGTTGTAGGGGTCGAGCGTCGTGAAGGTGGAGGCGACCGCAACGGTCACGTCCTTCTGGGCGGCCTGAGCGGCGCCCGCGGCAAGGAGAGCGCCTGAAAATAGAAGGGGCAGAGCAGCCTTGACGAATTTCATCTGATTGCCTTTCCTGATAATTGAGAGATAAGGGTGAGGTTTGCCGAAGAACTTTTCATTATTCAGATCAGGCCCCCGACATCTGCCCGATCTGATGGCGGGCAACGAAGTGCCCGGGTTCAACCTCAACCAGGGGATCCACCACCGGTTCGTCGCCGACGCGGCGCACCGGGCTCGGAAGGTCCGAAAGGTTGATGAGCTTCAGAAGATTGCGCTCCTTCGGGTCTGCGATCGGCACGGCCGAAAGAAGCTTCTGCGTGTAGGGGTGATAGGGATGGCCGAGCACCGACTGGCGCGGCCCCATTTCGACGATCTGCCCCAGGTACATGACGGCGACGCGGTGGCTGATGCGCTCGACGACGCCCATGTCGTGCGAAATGAAGATGTAGGAGAGCCCCATTTCCTCCTGGAGCTCCATCATGAGGTTCACGACCTGAGCGCGGATCGAAACGTCGAGCGCCGCCACGCATTCGTCGGCGACGATCACCTTCGGCTGAAGCGCGAGGGCGCGCGCAATGCAGATGCGCTGACGCTGGCCGCCCGAGAATTCGTGCGGATAGCGGTTGGCCATGTCGGGCGAGAGGCCGACGCGCTTCAGAAGCATCGCCACGCGGTCCCACATCTCCGACTTCGAGCAGATGTTGTGGATCATGAGCGGTTCGGCGATCGAGTAGCCCACGGTCTGGCGCGGGTCGAGCGACGCATAGGGGTCCTGGAAGATCATCTGCAGGTCGCGGCGGGCATGCTGCAGATCGCGGCGCGTCATATGAACGAGCGAGCGGTCGCGGTAGATGATGTCGCCCGAATCAATGTCGAGGAGCCTCAGGAGCGCGCGGCCCGTCGTCGACTTGCCGCAGCCCGATTCGCCCACGATCGAGAGCGTTTCGCCCTGGCGGAGCTTGAAGCTCACGTGGTCGCAGGCGCGCACCACGTAGGTGGGCTTGCCCCAGAAGTCCGTGCGCACCGGGAAGGTCTTCACGATGTCGTTGACTTCGAGAATGGTGTCGCCCGGGGGCGGGAGCTTGTCGGACGGCGGTTCAATGACGCGGCCGTTGTCCGGGTCGATGAGGCGGAAGAAGCAGGGATGCGGGACGTCCTTAAGGCTCCCCAGGCGCGGGACCGCCGAAAGCAGGGCCTGCGTGTAGGGGTGCTTCGGCGCGTCGAAAATGTCGACGGCCTTGCCTTCCTCAACGATTTCGCCGTAGCGCATCACCGCCACGCGGTCGGCGATCTGGGCGACCACGCCCATGTCGTGCGTAATGAAGAGCACCGCCATGCCGATTTCCTTCTGGAGTTCGGCAATCAGCGCAAGAATCTGAGCCTGAACCGTCACGTCGAGCGCCGTGGTCGGTTCGTCGGCAATGAGGAGCTGCGGCTTGCAGGCAAGCGCAATGGCGATCATCACGCGCTGGCGCATGCCGCCCGAAAGCTGGTGCGGGAAGCGCATCGCCACGCGTTCGGCGTCCGGAATGCGGACAAGCTCGAGAAGACGCACGGCTTCCTTCAGAGCCTCGGCCTCGCTCATGCCGCGGTGAAGCGTCAGGCTTTCCGCAATCTGAGCGCCCACGGTGAAGACCGGGTTGAGGGACGTCATCGGTTCCTGGAAGATCATGGCAACTTCAGAGCCTCTCAGGGCCTGAAGTTCCGAGCGCGATGCCTTCATGAGGTCCACGAGGCGTCCGTCGCGGCAGCGCAGATGGATGGAGCCGTTGACGATCTTGCCGCCGCCGTGCTCAACGAGGCGCATGACGGAGAGCGAGGTTACGGATTTGCCTGAGCCCGATTCGCCGACGAGCGCGAGCGTTTCGCCCTTGTGAATGACGAAGGATTCATCCACTACGGCAGTCGTCGTGCCGCTGTCGGAAGAAAACTGAACTCTGAGGTTCTTCACTTCTAGCACCGGCAGGTTGTCCTGCAGGGAATCGGGCTTGGTGTCTGCTCTTTCCATCTTCAAAAAAGTTTTCTTCTACAAATATTCGGTGGGCCGCGGCGGATTGGGAAAAAATCGCCGGAATGTCTGCCCGTCTGCGAACGGAATAAGCAAGAACCATGCCAGATAAGGCAAAGCGTTCTTCTGAGCCATCCTCCGGGCGCGATTCTCAAGGCTACCCCGAGAGAGCGCGGCAGGCCTCAGGTGAAGGACCTGCACGTCTTGCAAATCGTCCTTGCTTTTGATTGAGAGCAAAAGTTCTAGGAGTGGATGTCGTATCTTTGTGCGCCACCCATCAATGACGTGCACGATGTTTGCCTTGAATTTGCCTCCGTGCCGCTTTCTGGTGCATGAGGCGAGAGAGGCATGCGCCGATTTGAGGCATAACGAATGCGCAATGCACCTGAGGCAGGATGCCTCGTCTTCTCCATAGAATGAACGGATGCCCGTTCGGAGCCGGTGAAGGCTCAAGGATTTCCCCAAAGGGCACCAAAAAACACAAAGGAAAGGTTTCACGATGCAGTACGTTCTCAAGGACAAGGTTTTTCCGGAGATCGGCGCCTGGGCCGATGAGCTTGCGGAGATCCGCCGCGACATTCATGCGCATCCTGAGCTCGGGTTTGAAACGAAGCGCACGGTGGCGCTCCTGAAGGAAAAGCTCCGCTCCTGGGGCGTGACCGAGCTTGACGACACGACGGTTCCCGGAGCCCTCATCGCCGTTGTGGAGGGCGCCCGCCCGGGTCCGGCCGTGGCGCTTCGCGGCGACATCGACGCGCTGCCGATGCCCGACAGCTCGGAAAATGCCTGGAAGAGCCAGACGGAACTCCGCTGCCATGCCTGCGGTCATGACGGCCATGCGACGTGGCTTCTCGGGGCGATGCGCTATCTTCAGGAAAAGAAGAATGAATTCGCGGGCCGCGTGGTGGGCGTCTTCCAGCCGGCCGAGGAAATCGGCAAGGGCGCGCGCGCCGTGGAAGCGTCCGGGATTCTCGACAAGTTGGGCGTTCGCGAAATCTACGGCTGCCACGACGAGCCGACGATCCGGAAGGGCGCCTTCGGCCTTTGCGCCGGCCCTGCTCAGGCGTCGACCGACTTCTTCTATATTTCCGTGAAGGGGAGGGGCGTTCATGCCGCGCGTCCGCACCTCGGCATCGACCCGATTCCCGCGGCGGGCCTCCTCATTTCAGGTCTTCAGACGATCGTTTCGCGCAAGGTGATGCCGATTCAGCCTGCGGTCCTCTCGATTTCGTCCGTGAACGGCGGTCGTTACAACGCCCCCAACGTCATCCCGACCGAGGTGACGCTTTCGGGGACGGTGCGCACCTTCAGCGAGGACGTGCGCAACCAGATCGAGCACGAAATGAAGGTGATGGTCGAGACGATCGCCGCGTCGGAGAGCTGCACGGGAGAGCTGCGCTACGACCGGCTGGTTCCGGCCCTCATCAATCCGCCGGAGACCATGGAGCACGTGCGCGACTTCATTGTGAAGCATTTCGGGGCCGACGCGGCAGAACCCATGGACATGACGATGGGGGGCGAGGACTTCGCTGAATTCCTCTTCAAGCGCCCGGGCGCCATGATCCGCGTGGGGATCCGCGACGACGCGCATGAGGCGTCCCTCCACCATCCGACCTTCGACTTCAACGACGAGGTGATTCCGCTCGCCTCGACCTATCTCGCAGGCATTGCGCTCGAACGCCTGAAGGCGCTCGCGGCGTAAGGCCTTAAATCCAAGGAAGCTTCGTCTCCGGAGAAATCCGAAACGCTCTTTTCGGACGCTCCGGAGGCTTCTTGCTTCTCTTCTCAACGCTCAACCTACCGGCGCGGGGACCTTTCCCCGCGCTCCCGCACCATGTTCTACGGGATCTTCTGCACCTTCGCCGCCTATATTCTCTGGGGGCTTTTTCCCTTCTACTTCCATGCCCTCGCGGATATCGGCGCCCTGGAGATCCTCGCGCACCGCGTCGTCTGGTCGCTGCTCTTCATCGTCCTCGTGATTCTCGTCATGCGCCGGACGGCGTGGCTGAAGGACGCGTTGACGAGCCCGAGGATCCTTCTCATCTTCACGGCTTCGGCGCTCCTTGTGGGCGCGAACTGGGGCACCTACGTCTATGCGATCGTGACGGACCGCACGATCGAGGCGTCGCTCGGCTACTTCATCAATCCGCTCGTCTCCATTCTGCTTTCTGCCGTATTTCTGCGGGAAAAGCTGCGCCCTGCCCAGAAGATCGCCGTGGGTCTTGCCGCCGTCGGCGTCCTCTGGATTTCGTGGGTAAAGGGCGTGCCGCCCTTCCTCGGGCTTGCACTCGCCTTCACGTTCGGGGTCTACGGACTTATCCGCAAGATTGCGCCCCTCGGGAGCATTGAGGGGCTGACGCTCGAAAGCCTCATCCTCACGCCGATCGCGCTTCTCTGGCTCGGCTACCTCGCGAGCACCGGGGAGCTCGCCTTTGCCGAGGCTTCCGGCACGACGCAGCTCCTTCTCATTGCGGCGGGCCCAATTACGGCGATTCCGCTTCTTCTTTTCGCTTCGGGCGTGAGGAGCATTCCGTATTCGACGTCCGCTATCATCCAGTACGTGAGTCCCACGATGGTGTTTCTGATCGGCGTCTTCGCCTTCAACGAACCCTTCACGCTCGAGATGCTGATCGGCTTTCTCTTCATCTGGACGGCCGTGGCGCTCTTTCTCGGGGAAACCGTGCTGATGCAGAGGCGGCTGCGGCTTGCGGCGAGGAAGAAGGCCGAGGAGGTCTGAATCGAACCATCGCAGAAAAGGAAGAGCCTCATGGAAATCGTTCTCCATGAGGCTCTTTTTCAAACCAGGATTTTGATCAGAAGCTTCGGGCAGAGCGGCTGACTCGCCTGCCCCGAAGCTGCGTTCCCAGAAGCCTTTGGTTATTGGGGATTGCCGAAGGCCTTGTTCACGTCGAGCACCATTGCCTGGTAGCCCGAGGTGTTCTGGAACTGGATTTCAACTGCAGGCTCCGTTTCACCCCACTTGAATTCCTCAAGCCACGGATTCGGGCTGCTCGTAAAGGCGCCCGACTGGAGGTCGAAGGCAGCGCCCGCGGTGGCCGAATAAGCGAGGATCGAGTTCTTGTCCGCGTTGTATTCGGTAAGCGACGTCACCGGGCTGAACCACTCATGGCCGCGTTCCTTGCCGTACTCCCAGACCTGTTCGACCGTCATCTTCTTCTGGTCGATTTTGTAGACCACAGCGCGGGAATACTTCATCGAGGGGAGCGCGGGCTGCTCCATGCCGCGGGCGTCGCCGTTGTCGAAGGCGGAAACGTAGATCACGTCCTTATCGGACTTCGAGTCGATGCGGAAGGCCGTGTGCTGGGTCCACGTCCAGTCAAAGCCTCCTTCGCAGGAAACGTCGGTGCACTTGATGGGCTTCCCGTCCTTATCGACGGGCGTGAGAAGCGCATCCTTCCAGGGAGCGCGCCAGCCCTTCGGCGCCGAGAGAATCCACTTCACCTTCTTGTCGCGGCCGATCTTGATGATGGCAGACTGATGGCGCGAGGAAATGATGATGGAGTCGTCGCTCGGATCGTAGTCGACCGAATTCACGTGCGCCCAGTTGCGCCCGGCGCCCGTGCCCGCGATGTCGCCGAAGTTGTCCGTCTTGTCCTGCTCGGCGAGTTCCTCGGCCGAGAGCGTGTGCCCCGCCTTCGAGGCGTCGATGTTGAGGCAGACGGCGCCCTGATCGAGCGCGCGGATAACGTCGGAGCGGTACGGATCGAGGATGTCCCAGAGCTTGAATTCGTCCACGACGACGCCGTCCTCATCGACCTCGGCAATCACGTCGCGCACCGTGCGGATGCGCTTGTTGTCCGGGCGCCGGTGGTCGGCCGAAGCCACTCTCAGGAAGTAGTGGCCGTTCTGTGCCGGATCCATCGAGTGCGAGTAGTCGTTGTAGGAAGCGGGAAGGCGGCGATTCCAGATTTCGCGGCCGATGATGTCGTACTTCACGTACTTCTGGCCGAAGCCCCAGGTGAGCGCGCCGTCATCGTTCTGACGGAAGCCCATCATGACGCCGGCAGAGTAAATCGATTCCGGATCCCAGATCGTGCGCGGATCAAGGTACCAGCGGATTTCGCCCTTGGTGTCGAAGACGGCGATCTGCGGCACGAAATTCCACGTGAGGGCGCCGCCCATCGGGTTGTTCCAGACAGCGCGGTTGTTGAGGCCCGTTTCGTCGCCAATGTTGCTGATGAGGTAGAGGCGGTCGGAGAATGCCGGATCAACCTTCTTCACGACGGCCGTGAAGTCCTTGGGGGACTCATAGTTCGTACCCTGATTGATCCAGGAAACCGGAGAGCAGTAAATAAAGTACGACTCGCTGATGGTTCCCTTCTTGCCGTTGAAGTCGCGGACATAGGAAACCTTCACCTCATTGCGATAGTCCGCATAGAGGCCGAAGACGGGAATGCCGCCGTGGGTGAGGAGCTGCTTCTTCGGAACGTTGTAGGTGATCGTCTGTCCGTTTTCCTTCGGGACGATCGTAACGGTGGCGGACTCGAGATCGTAGCCGCCGTTCTTGATGACGGCCGTAAGCGGCGCCACCTTGTAGGGATTCACGATGACTTCGCCGAGCTGACCCTGAATGGAGGCGTAGCGCACGACGGGGCCGCCCACGGCGCCCATCGCGTGGGCGGGAAGCGTTGCGGAGGAGAAGACTGCGGCGCCGAGCGCGAGCATGAGAAGAGAGTGCTTCATGGGAGTGTTCCTCTGGTCTTTTGTGGAAGATGAATGGAAAAACGTTTGAAGCCCGGATGCGTCAGAAGAAGTGCGTGACGCCCGCGCCCAAGGACGTGGTATTGGGGTTGTCGACCGGGTGGTCCTTTACGCGCCGGTACATGCCGTAGCCGTGCGTCCAGGAAAGCGCCGTCCAGAGCGTGGTGCGGCGGCTGATTGGGTAGCGGTAGATGGCTGCAGGGTTGATGCGCCAGCCGGAAGTCGAAAGATTTCCGTCCTTCGCGTCGCCCTTATATTCCGAGCGGCTCGCCTGGAAGACGGCAGAGAGCGTCCCGCCGGCCAGGTCTTTCATGACGCCCGCCATGAAGGCGTCGGTGTCGAAGCCTTTATCGGACGCGCCGAACCCGAAGGCGCGGGCGCGGAGCATCGTGTTGGGGCCGAGTCCGTCGAAGACGTGCTGATAGGTGAGGTAGAGCCGGAAGGCATCAAAGTCGTAGTTCATGGAGACCATGATGTCCTTCGTGGCGTTGTGCTTCTCTTCGAGCGAACCGTGGGTGTGGTAGGTGGCGATGGCGCCGAAGCGCAATTTCCCATGGTTGTTGTAGAGAACGGAAGCCGTGAAGAGCCTGTCGTCGTCCGCGCCGACGCCGGTTTCGGTGGTGACGCCGTTCGAATACTGCGCAAAGAAGCGGTATCCGGAGAAGGACGGAGACGCGTAGCCGATGGTGTTGTTGAGGATCCCGTCGCAGGTGAAGATGTATGCGAGACCCGCATGCGGGAGGTTCGCGCCCATCGGGGAATAGCCTTCGGCGAGCGCAAACTGGCTCATGTCGCCGTCGGTGCTTTTGAGCGCTCCCATGCGGCCGAGGGCAACTTCGCCGAAGGTTTTGCTCCCGAGCGTGAGCGCTGCGCCGTCAAAAAGCACGCCGTCTTCATAGAGCGTGCCGTTGTCGGCCATGAAGGAGACGTAGGACGCAGCGCGCACCCAGAGGTCGTTGCTGATGGTTTCCGTCGCCCGGATGTCGATGGTCGAGGTTTTGTTGTTTCCCGACTCCATGGTCGTATTGGTGCGGCCGTTCGCGTGCTGCACCATGAGGCCGAGGTCGACGAGGCCCGTGACGGCTACGCCGTCTTCTGCATAGGCTGACGGGATGAGGCTTGCGCCGAGGAGGAGCGCTGAAAGAATGGTCCCCGCTTTCCTGAGAGAGCGGGGCGTGCGGTTGGGTTGGGTCATGAAGGATTTCTTCCTTTTTCTTTTGTTTGAAGAGATGCGTGCGGACATCTCTCAGGTCGGGAAAAAGTTTAGAAATCGCTCTTCATTTGCGAAATTGGCATCTACTGTAATGGCGTTGTCATATTTGACGAGTCATCCTTGCAGGATCTGAAAGCGGAGCGCGCTTCAGGCCGAGAGATGGTATTTGTCGCGTATGCGGCGCGCTTCAAGGCCGATGAGGCCGCGCAGCCAGACCATAACCGGATCCTGCTGCGTCCTTGGATGCCAGAAGAGCGTGGGCGCCCACTGATAGGACATAAAGCCTTCGAACGGAAGCAGGGCGAGGCCAGGTACGAGCGAAAGGATTTTCCGGGCAAAGGGCTCGGCGAACTCTCCGATCAGATCCGTTTCAAAGAGCTCGAGGATGGCGGCTGCATGGTAGGGAACGGTGATTCCGTGCGGCTGATCCGCATCGTCGAACCAGGGAAGAACCGAGCGCGGAACGAGGCGGGAGAAAGGCGTGGCGATGGAGATCACCTGCCAGGGTTCAATGTCGGCTCGGTCGAGCCGCCCCTTCTGCCTGAAGACCTCGACGAGCGGATGGCTTTCGCGCACGACGAGACAATAGGGCGCCGAAAAGAGGCGCTTCACATGGATGTTTCCCTGCACGGGTTCGGAGTCGGTTCCGAAAATAATGAGGTCGACGAGGCCGGCACTCAATTCGTCAAACGTATCGATGCCGATGGGCGTTGTCGAGAAATGAAGACCGGGAGATTTCCGCCGCGCCTCATGAATGGCGGGAGCCACGAACATCGTGTAAGCGCAGTCGAGCGCCGCGATGCGGATCGTGCGCTCTGCCTTCATCGGATCGAGCGCGTCCTTCCCGACAAGAGCAGCCATATCCTCGAGCATGCGGTCAATCTGCGGCATGAGCTTCACCATCCGCGGCGTCGGGTGCATGAGCTGGCTCGAGCGCGTGAAGAGCTTGTCGTCAAAAAGTTCTCTCGCGCCCTGGAGCATGCGGCTCGCGGTGGAAAGGCTGATGTCGAGCCGGGAGGCGGCCAGGGAAAGCGACTGCGTGCGGTAGAGAACCGAAAGGAGCCGCAGGAGCTCTTCTGTGATGGGCTGCTGCATGGATGAGATCTATCGGGGAAAAAGAATATTGTTGGCTGGAAATCCGGAGGTCGGACTGTGGGAGTGGTTTGCCGCGGATTGTTTACAAATTCATCGGGGAGTGTATGGATGTAACGAGCGCAGTTTTAGGACCACGTTTTCCCGTAGTCTTTGCACCATCGAAACTTTTTTGGGAGTGCTTTCATGGCATCCGAATACATCACGATGAACCGTTTCAAGATCAAGCCGGAGTTCGCCGACGCGTACCTCAAGGTCTGGCAGGGAGCGGATGTCAGTGCGAAATCCATGCCGGGTCTGCTGGAATTCCGCTTCTTCAAGCTTGATGCGAAGAAGGACGGCTACGTCCTCTTTTCTTCCTTTGCGCGCTGGCAGTCGAAGGAGGACTTCCTCAACTGGACGAAGTCGGAACACTTCAAAAAGTCCCATTCCACGGGCCCGAAGAACCGTGAAATGTATGTCGATCGCCCGGAGCTTGAGTGCTTTGAAGTGCTGATCTGACGATTCAGTCAGGGCGAAGGCTTCTCTCGCGGGAAGTATCGCCCTCAAACAAAAATGCCTGGGGAGATTGCTCTTTCCCGGGCATTTTTATTTGGGCGGCAAATAGGGAATCAGGAGGCTCAGAACATCTGGATCTGGGGCCTGCCGTTGTCGAGGAACGTAATGCAGCCGCTCTTTCCCGCGCCCTCGACGCCGTCGAGCTTCCAGTCGGGAATCACCCAGCGTTCGTAGTTGTCGAAAACGTGGGCGGCAGGGCGATGCGTGTGTCCGTGAATGACTAGATCTACGCCTGCGGACTTCGCGGCTTCGGCCACGGCGCCTTCGACCACATCCATGACGTCCATCGATTTCTGCGCCTTGTCGGTTTCAGACTGCGAGCGCGCTTCTTTCGCGACTTCAATGCGTTCGGCGACGGATTTCTTGAGCATCATCGCCTGCCACACCGGATCGTGCGTGAGCTTGCGGAATTTCTGGTATCCCGTATCCCTCAGGCACCATTCGTCGCCGTGAGCGAGAAGCACCCTGCGGCCCTTGATTTCGACCACGACGGGGTCGCGAAGGAGCTCTGCGCCGATGGCCTGCGCAAAGCCTTCGCCGAGCACAAAGTCGCGGTTTCCGGGCATGATGAGCACGCGCCGGCCGGTGGCTGCATGGAGCTTCAGGAGCGCCATGACGGGCTTCGCTTCCGGGTGCGCGTCGTCGCCGAGCCAGAAGTCGAAAAGGTCGCCGAGGATCACGAGTTCCGGATAGCGCGGCGCCACGGACTTCATGAAGCGAACGAACGCCATGATGGTCTTCGGCTTCGTGGGCGAGAGATGCAGGTCCGAAATGATTACCGGATTGGTAAGCGGCTCGACCTCGGTTCGCCCGGCGAGCGCAGGAGGCGGAAACTGTGAAAGGTCCATTTTGCTTCTGCTGAAAAAACGCAGGGTGGAATTGATGAGGAGAAAGAGCCTCATGCCGAAGGGGATTTTCCCCTTCGAAGGCGCTTTCGTCCCCACCATGCCGTCGCTCGGTTCCGGGCGGCTCTCAGTCATCAGACTCAGATCTCCTCGGCCTTTTCGATGACGACGTCCTCAACAGGCACGTCGCCGAACCAGCCGCGGGTACCCGTGCGGACGCGCGCGATCTGATCGACCACGTCCTGGCCGGCGACGACCTTGCCGAAGACGGCATAGCCCCAGCCGTTGCCCGTCGGGGCGGTGTGGTTGAGGAAGTCGTTGTCGGCGACATTGATGAAGAACTGCGCGGTGGCCGAGTGCGGATCGTTCGTGCGGGCCATCGCGATCGTGTACTTGTCGTTCTTCAGGCCGTTGTCGGCCTCGTTCTTGATCGGATCGTTGGTGGGCTTCTGCTGCATGCCCGGTTCAAAGCCGCCGCCCTGAATCATGAAGCCCTTGATCACGCGGTGGAAGATCGTGCCGTTGTAGAAGCCCGACTTCACGTAGTTTTCGAAGTTTTCGCAGGTGATCGGAGCGTGTTCGGGATCAAGTTCAATGTCGATGACGCCGAGATTGGTAGTGAAGCGAATCATTTGAGAATAAAACTGGTCAAAAGTAAATGCGCGCTGCCCGGAGCCCTTTCTCTGGAAGAGGACTGACTTTTAGTCTTTCGGCAGCGTGAAAACCTTTCGGAAGCATCCCCGGGGACCTTCCGGAAGGGGAATCGTTATTGTCGCATAAGGGGCGCGGCGCTTCTGCGCTCCACCCCCGGGCGAGCTCAACGACTGTGTCCGATGATCAGGGAAGAACCTTCGCCGAAAGAATCTTCACGGTCGTCACCGGGACGTCGCCCATGCCGCGGCGGCTGCCCGTCGGAACGGCGGCGATCTTGTCGACCACGTCGGTACCGGAAATCACCGTGCCGAAGACGCAGTAGCCGTTGCCGTCCTGAGCCTGATCGGCATTGAGGAAGTCGTTGTCGGCAACGTTGATGTAGAACTGCGACGTCGCCGAGTGCGGATAGCTCGTGCGGGCCATGGCGATCGTGTAGCGGTCGTTTCTGAGGCCGCCCCGCGCTTCGAGCGGAATGGGTTCGTGCGTGGGTTTTTCGCGAAGCGTTTCGTCAAAGCCCCCGCCCTGGACCATGAAGCCCGGAATGACGCGGTGGAAGATCGTGCCGTTGTAGAAGCCTTCGTTCACGTAGCGCAGGAAGTTCTTCACCGTCTGCGGGGCGCGGTCGGGCGCGAGACGCACGACGATCTTGCCGAGGGAGGTTTCAATTTCAACGCGGGGTTCCTTCGCTGCGGCGCGCGCGAGGGGCGCGGCGAGGAAGGAGGCGGCAGGAAGAAGCGGAAGGAGAAGACGGGAGCGGTACTGCATGGTTGTACGATTGGTCTCTTATAAGAAAAGGAAATGCCGGGACTGGCGGAGAGAGGCATCAGCGGCCGCTGATGCGCTTCAGCGTCCTCAGTCTCGACTGAAGCTCAGCATTTGATTCGAGTGCGGGCGCGGCAGCTTCATAGCATTCGAGCGCGAGCGCAAGGTAGACGTCGCCGAGATTCTTCTGAGCGAGCGAAAACTTCGGATTGATGACGAGCGCCTTCTTGAGGAGCCCCTGCGCTTCCTCGAGGTTCCCGAAGCCCGCTTCGATGACGGCGAGGTTGTTGTAGGGTTCGGGGATTTCCGGGTAGGCGGCGATGAGGGATTTGAGGCCCTTCGCGGCGTCCTCGGTGCGCCCGAGGGACTCAAGGCTCACGGTGCGCAGAAACTGAAGCTGTGCATTCCGGGGGTTGCGCTTGATGCCGATGTCGGCAAGCTCAAGCGCCTGCGCGGGATGTCCGTTCGTGAGAAGCTGCTCGACGCGGGGCGAAAAATCTCCCGGGTGAAGGGTTGCTGCGAGCTCCTCCATTTCCGAGGCTGCCAGAGCAGGGGCGCTCAGGAAGGAAAGACCGAGCGCAAGGGCGGCGCAGGTGGAAAGGAGCATCTTTTTGGCGCGCATGAAACTACTCATCGGGTCAGGTGTCTGTCGAGGAAAGCCGGCGATGCATAGCGAAGAACGTTAAGCCATCAGGCTAACGGCTGATCCATGCTTCCGGCATGGGAGAAGTCGCTTTCGAAGGCTGTTGAGACCTGCCGGGCGGCTATACTCTCATGATCTTTCGTCCGCGCGCCCTCCTGGGCGAGCGAATCCGAAAATTGAGCAAAGCCCTTGAGGCCTTTCGGCCGGGGGCGCTTCAGCCCGTAATTGTAGCCGCCGCACATGATTCAGAAGCTCAGAACTTTGTATCGGGAATCTTTTCTCCCGTCCCTGCGGCACCTGCGCTGGATCAGCGAGAACGGCTCGTGCTGCTACCTGCGCATGCGCTGCTACAAGGGTTATGCGGAAGCGCTTCAGAAGGACAGATTTCTCAGGAATTCCATGCTTTCGATTTATTCGACCTATTCGCGCGAACAGCGCCCCTTCAAATCGATCGAACCCGGCCGCGTGCGCATGTACGTCTGCGGCGTCACCGTCTACGACTACTGCCACATCGGCCACGGCCGCACGTTCGTCGCTTTCGACGTCGTTCGCCGCTGGCTTGAGGCGTCGGGCTACCAGGTGACCTTCGTGCGCAACATCACCGACGTGGACGACAAAATCATCCGCCGCGCGGCGGAGCGCGGCATCACGACCGACGCCCTTACGGCTGAATTCGCGAAGGCCATGCAGGAAGACATGATCGCGCTCGGGTGCCTCGCGCCCACGTTCGAGCCGCGCGCGACCGAATACATTCCGCAGATGCTCGGCCTCATTGAAAAACTTGAGGAAAAGGGCTACGCCTACCATGCTGCCGACGGCGACGTCGACTATTCCGTGAGGGGCTTTAAGAATTACGGGCATCTCTCGGGGAAGTCGATCGACGACCTTCAGTCAGGGGCCCGCGTGCAGGTCGGTCAGGGCAAGCGCGATCCTCTCGACTTCGTTCTCTGGAAGAGCGCGAAGCCGGGCGAGCCGCAGTGGACCTCGAAGTGGGGCTGCGGTCGTCCGGGCTGGCACATCGAGTGCTCGGCGATGGCGATGAATCTCTTGGGCGAAACGATTGACATTCATGGCGGCGGCCCGGACCTCATCTTCCCGCACCATGAAAATGAAATCGCCCAGAGCGAGGCGGCGACGGGCAAAACCTTCGCCAACTACTGGATGCATTCGGGGCCGCTGCGCGTTCGCGCGGCCGACGGCACGGAAGAGAAGATGAGCAAGTCGCTCGGCAACTTCTGGACCATCCGCGATGCGCTTAAGGAAACGAACGAAGCCTACGGCGACGGGTTCGGCGCCGAAGTGCTCCGCTTCTTCCTCCTGAGAAGCCAGTACAGAAGCCCCATCACCTTCTCCTCGGGCCTCATCGAGGAAGCCCATAAGGGTCTGGTTCGCCTTTACACGGCCCTCAAGGGCCGGAAGGGCGACGGGCAGCCGATCGACTGGAATGAGCCCTATGCGGCGCGCTTCCGCGAGGCGATGGACGACGACTTCAATACGGCGCAGGCGGTGGCGGTGCTCTTCGAGCTCGCGACGGAAATCAACCGTACGGGTTCCGAAGCGCTCGTTCGCCAGCTCCTCGGGCTCGGCCATATTCTCAACATCCTCACGAACGATCCGGAGAAGTTCCTCCAGGGCGGCGTTCAGGATGCGGGCGAGGAAGCCCGGATTGAGGCGCTGATCGCCGAGCGCGCCGCCGCGAAGAAGGCAAAGAACTTCGCGCGCGCCGACGAGATCAGAAAGGGCCTTCTCGCCGAAGGCGTGGAGCTTCAGGACGGTCCCGGCGGCACGACGTGGCGCAGGATCTGATCGCGCTCTGAAATCGAATCAACTGAATCCTCTGCGGCTCTTCCCCTTTTGAACGGAAAAAGCCGCAGAGCGACTGACCCAACATCAGCAGCGCTCCATGTGGAGCGGCTCTGCACGCAAGAAGATGGCCAAGAAAGTATTCCTTGAATTCGAGCACGACATTGAGGTGCTCGAGAAGAAGATTGATGAACTGCGCGAGCTCACCGAAACGGAGTCGAAGAGCGGCGTTTCGGTTGAGAGCGAAATCGCTTCACTCGAAGCGAAGGAAAATGAGCTCGTCAAGAAGATCTATGCGTCCCTCACGCCCTGGCAGTGCTCGCTCGTCGCCCGCCACCCGGCGCGCCCCTATACGCTTGACTACATCGACGAAATCTTTACGGACTTCCACGAGCTCCACGGCGACCGCGCGTTTGCGGACGATCAGGCCATCGTGGGCGGCCTCGCGCGCCTTGCCGACATGAACGTCGTCGTGATCGGCCATCAGAAAGGAAGAACGCTTAAGGAGCGCACGCAGCGCAATTTCGGCATGGCCAAGCCCGAGGGGTACAGAAAGGTCCTGAGGCTTATGGAGCTTGCCGAGAAGTTTGATCTGCCGGTCGTCACCTTCGTTGATACGCCGGGTGCTTATCCCGGCATCGACGCCGAGGAGCGCGGCCAGTCCGAGGCCATCGGGCGCAACATCTTTGAAATGGCGGGGCTTCGGGTGCCCATCATTTCCTGCGTGATCGGCGAGGGCGGATCGGGCGGCGCGCTCGCGATCGCCGTCGCAGACATCGTCATGATGCTTCAGTATTCGACCTATTCGGTGATTTCACCTGAAGGCTGCGCCTCCATTCTCTGGAAGGACGCGGCGCAGGCCCCGCGCGCTGCGGAAGCCCTCGGGCTTACGGCCGACAGGCTCTCGAAGCTCGGTCTCGTCGACCGCGTCATTTCCGAGCCCCTCGGCGGCGCGCACCGCGATCCCAAGCTGATGGCGATGAATCTGAAGCAGGCGCTCATCGATGAACTTCGCGCCCTCATGAAGCTTCCGATCGACGATCTCCTTGAGCGACGCGCCGAACGCATGCGCGGCTACGGGTTCTTCGACGTCGTCGCTGAACCGCAGACCGCCGCAGACCCCAAGGATATTGAGGATGCGCTCGAGCTTCGCGACGAAGGCTCTTCGCAGAAGCTCGGGAAGGCAAAGGATTAACGTCTGAGTCAGCCGGTTACTGAGAAATCAGGAAACAGGAGCCTCGCGCTCCTGTTTCCTCACCGCCGGCGGCGGGGCCTCGCGCCTCGCCGCGATTCCCTCCTTGCGGGAGGAACGTCTCTCATATAAAATCCGAAAACTTCTTGCTCCTATGCATCCCGGAAGGATGGCAGAGTGGTTGAATGCACCGGTCTTGAAAACCGGCGAAGCTAATAACTTCCGTGGGTTCGAATCCCACTCCTTCCGCCATACCCTATTGCGACAGTCGCGATTCGAGGCGATTTTAAAAACCGCCATAAGTACCGCCATAAGAGACAATTCCGATACGCCCTTTCTACATTTGCAGAAGGGGCTTTTTTGCATTTCGGGAGCGGCTTAAGCATAGGTCAGTGGCGTTCGTAATTACCGCCGTCAGCCATACGAAAAAAGCCGGCAATCACTGTGCGACAACCGGCTTTCGTTCGATCAACGAGCAACGGAGGGATCACCTTCAGCTGACCTCGGTGATCCTGGTCTGTTACCGCCACTTTGACAGGCCGCCAAGCCGAAGCCGACGGCAGCCGCAACGGGAACATATCCGTTTGGAAAATATTATTCCTGCGAAATCATCTAATTGTCAAACAAGGAGATGACTGCGGCTTGAAGCATGCCTTTGAGGCAGCTTTCGCCGGAATTGCACGGAATCGCAGAGAAGCTCTCCGTCAGGCGTCTGAAGGCGGCTTCGTCATTCGGAATTGCCGACCGCTGAGCCAGTTGAAAAAGAAGCCGGCGATCATTGAATGGCCGCCGGCTTCGGGGAACGGAAGCTTCGCCTTCAACCAGCCACGGCGAAACCGGTCTGAATCCAGCCACTTCGGATGCCCTCCATCACAAGGACGAGGGTAGTCGCAGTTGGAACATATCCGTTCGTCAAATATTGTTTATAAAAATCAAATAATTGTCAAGCAATTGAGGACGCGTCAACAAAAATCTCCCCGCAGGAATAGAGTGCGGCCTTTCCCGCTAAAAGAACGCGCTTGCCCTCCATGCGGCAGTAGAGCGTTCCGCCTCTGGGAGAGGCCTGATGCGCCGTCAGGGCGTTCTTCCCGAGCTCCTTGGTCCAGTACGGAATGATGTGGCAGTGGCCGGAGCCGCACACCGGATCTTCCGGGATGCCGAGCTTCGGCGCAAAGGATCGGGATACGCAGTCGATCTGCGAATCTCTCCCCGGTGCCGTTGCATGGAGAAGAAGACCGTCGAGCGCTTTGAGCCTTTCAAGATCAGGCGCGAGGTTTTCTACAACGGAAGGATCGTCAAATACGCAGAGCAGATCCCGTCCCATGCAGGCGGCCCTGGGAGCGGCCCCGATAGCCTCGACCATTTCCTTCGTCACAGCAACGGGCTGCAGGTCGTAGGCGGGAAAGTCCATTTCGTAGAGATCTTCTCTCCGAACAACCGTCAGATCTCCGCTCATGGTGGAGAAGGTGATGCGCTTCCTCTCCTGCTCGTAAAAGTTGAAGAGCACATAGGCGGTACCCAGGGTGGCGTGGCCGCAGAGGTCGATCTCGCCGCCGGGAGTAAACCAGCGCAGGGCGTATTTTTCTCCGGCTTTGACCGTAAATGCAGTCTCAGACAGATTGTTTTCTCTGGCAATGCTGAGCATCAGTTCGTCCGGGAGCCATTTCTCCAGAACGCAGACGGCAGCGGGATTGCCATGGAAAACCTGGTCGGTAAAGGCATCAACAACATACTGCTTCATTTTTCAGCCGCCTTCTCTTTTCGTCTAAATTGGTCTACCGGCGTACGTATGTAGCCTGATTTTCAGCTTTATTGCTATATTTCATAGGTGTACGACAGCATTTCATACGTA
>NZ_CALDXB010000075.1 GCF_937923675.1 uncultured Sutterella sp.
GATAAAACTATACAGGGCTGAGCTTCAATAAATATTTGTAATCGTCAGCCCTGGGGATGCGATCACGTAAACACTGAGCCCGCGGCATGATGAAAAGCATTTTGAACGCCCCTGGCCGGAAGCCCGGGGAGGTTCGGTTTCCCCTTCGGGCGCAGGAGGACCCGCAGCGGGCGTCCGGTGACATCCGCGCCCCTTCGGCTTCCGGGATAAACTTTTTTCCATTCTTCTTTTGTCACATATCTCAACAACCTTTGCAGAGAAGCGTCATGCAGAACGGTCGTCCGACAATCGTCAATCTGATTCCCTCCTCCAACCCGGCTCACCCGCTCCTGAAGCGCCTTCCTGAAATCGGCGAGGTCTTTCACCGCGACCGCATGAGCGAAGAAGAGTTTGCAGAGGTCGCGCCTCATGCCGACGTGCTTGTCTCTGCGTCCAACCTCAGGGTAACGGACGAGGAGCTTTCGCACTACCCGGCGCTTCGCATGGTGGGCGACTTCGGGGTCGGGTACGACGGCTTCGATGTTCCGGCTATCGCCCGGCGGGGCCTGCGCGCCTGCCATACGCCGGACGTGCTCTCTGAAGACGTGGCCGACCTCGCGATCGGGCTTCTCCTTGCGCTTGCCCGGTCGCTTCCCGCCGCCGACGCCTTCGTGCGCGCCGGAAGGTGGCCCAATGAAAACTTCCCCCTCGGACGCCGCATCGCCGGCTGCCGGATCGGCATTGCCGGCCTCGGGCGCATCGGCAAGGTCGTTGCCGAACGCGCGAAGGCCTTCCGGATGGAAGTTGGCTACACGGCGCGAGCTCCGAAGGACGTGCCCTGGCAGTACTTTGAGTCCGTCAAGGACCTCGCCGCCTGGTGCGATGCGCTGATCGTCGTCATCCCGGCAACGCCTGAAACGCACCATCTCATCAATCGCGAGGTGCTCGAGGCCCTAGGGGCCAAGGGATTCCTCGTCAACATCGCCCGCGGCGCGCTCGTTGATACGGAAGCCCTCATTGAGGCCCTCCGCGACAAAACAATCGCCGGCGCTGCGCTTGACGTCTTCGAGCACGAGCCTCATGTTGAGGACGGCCTTCTCAAGCTCGGGAACGTTGTGCTTGCACCCCACATCGGTTCAGCAACCGTCGAAACGCGCGATGCCATGGCTGAACTCGTGATGGAAAACATCCGCCTCGCGCTGAACGGGCAGCCGCTAGTGACGCCGATTCCGGGAACGCGCAGGGATTGACGTCTGTTCACCCGGACCTCGCCGCCTGAAGCCCGGCGGTTCACGGCGCGCATCAGATTCCTGAGAGAACCCGGACGCAGGCCTTGTACAATTAAAAGTACAGCTTGATGTACTTTTCCCTGCAAGGTGTGCTGATGGAATCTCTCTCCATATCCGATGCGCGCAAAAACCTCTCTTCCATTATTCAGGCGCTCAATTCAGACAACCCGGAGCCCGTACGCATCAATGTGCGAGGTAAAACCGTCGCCGTACTCCTCTCCAGCGAGGAGTACGAGCGCATGCGCAGGCAGATCCTCGATCAGGAGATAGACGCAATTTTCAATGAATTTCATGACGCCAATGCCGCGTTGACTTCGAAATGACTGTATTTATCCGCCATCTCGCCGCAGATGAGATCCTCCGCGTTCACGACCGCGCCGTCGAGGTTTTCGGAGGCCTGCCGGGAGTCGTCTCGCAAGGCAAAATCGAAGCGCTCATTGCACGCGTCATTAATTTTTCTGCTTACGAAGGCATCGACGACATCTACGCACTGGCGGCAATGTATTCAATCGCCATAGCCCGGGGGCACGTTTTTCTGGACGGCAACAAGCGCGCTTCCATGAACTGCGCCGTCTTGTTCCTCCTGAGGAACGGAGTGAAGCTCCGGAGTGTTCCAGGTCTCGATGATGTGATCGTCCGGACTGCCGCGGGCGAAATGAGGCTCCCGGAACTCGCGGATTATTTCAGGAAGATGCCTCAGACAGTCCTGAACCGCCAGAGAGACGGCTAATATCTTCAGCCGCATATTCCTCAAGGCTTCGCTCATCCAAACATTTCTGACGGAGCAGGCGGCAAACTCGAAGGACTCATGCGTTTAAACGCGCAGATCCTGAACCAGCCGCTCCCACTGACTTTCCAATCAAAGGTGACCATTTGACCGTTCTCATGCCTGAACCCAAGGGGACCAGGCTCGGCCAGGCGACGACCTATGCCGAACACTATTCCCCGGAACTTCTTCAGCCCATTCCCCGCGCGCTCGGACGCGACGCCATCGGCGACCATGATTTTCAGGGAGCCGACATCTGGCGCCTTTATGAATTCTCCTGGCTAGACCACCGGGGTCTTCCCCATGCGGCGGAAGTGGAGCTCACCGTCCCCGCATCGACTCCTTCGATCATCGAGTCGAAGTCGCTGAAGCTCTACGCGATGAGCTTCGCGATGACGAAGCTTGCGGACGCCGCGGAAGCCGAGGCGATTCTCACGCGAGATCTTTCCGAGGCTGCCGGAGGCGCCGTTCAGGCAAAAGTGAACCCGCTGCGCTCCTGGGAAACGAAGGTCGCCCCGATGCCGGGCGACAATCTGGAAGAAATGCTTCCCGAAACGAAGGTTGACGCCTACGAAGTCTCGCCGGATCTTCTCGAAAGGGATGCGGCCGCAGGCGAGCGCGAGGTCTTCTGGTCGACCAATATCTTCCGCTCGCTCTGTCCCGTTACCGGGCAGCCCGACTTCGCCTCCGTTTCCGTTCATCTCGCTGGAGAAGCCGTCGATCCGGCATCGCTTCTCAGGTACCTCGCGAGCTACCGTCAGCACCGGGGCTTCCACGAACAGTGCGTCGAGCAGATCTTTCACGACCTGCGGTCGCGCTTTGATCTCAGAGTCCTCGAAGTGCATGCCGCCTTCACGAGGAGAGGCGGCATCGACATCAATCCTTTCCGCTCGAACGTACGGGAAATTCCGCTCAACTCCCCGCGAGAACTGAGGCAGTAACCCGTTCGCGCTTCCCGGGTTTGAGGACGCCCGGGAAACGCATTTTCCTGTATTGCAGAATTCAATTCTGTCAATCAGAGAAAGTCTGCAGGCTTCTCAAGCTCATTGTTTATCGTGGTTTTTCACGAATTTTTCCGCTACCCTTACGCGTCCCTTTCCTTTCCTTGCGAAATATCAAACTGCCTCTCGAAATAACGCGGCAAAGTAGAGGCAACACCTGATCGGGCAATGCTTTTTTCGCATTGCAAATTCAAAACCAACTCCGGTCAGGCAGCTCTTAGAAAGGAGAGAAACATATGACCACTTCCATTTCGCGCCGCAGCCTCATCGCCGGTTCCATCGCGGGCACCGCCGCCATTGCCGCTCCCGCGTTTGCGAAAGCCGCTCCCAAGTGGGATGAGACTGTCGACGTCATCGTGGTCGGCACGGGCTTCGCGGGCCTTGCCGCCGCGATCGAAGCGAAGAAGGCCGGCGCCAACGTCATCGTTCTCGAGAAGATGACGTTTGCCGGCGGCAACTCCGCCATCAACGGCGGCATCATGACCGCCACGGGCTGCCCGCAGCAGAAGATGCACGGCATCAAGGACTCCCAGGAGCTTCTTGAGAAGGACATCCTCGTTGCCGGCGCCTACATGAACAACCGCGAAAAAGTTCATCAGATGGTCACTCAGGTTCTGTCGAACTATGAGTGGTGCGTCAATGAACTAGGCGTCGAGTTCCTCCCCGATGCCATCGGCCAGGAAGGCGGCCACAGCGTTCCGCGCTATGTGACCACCACCAACGGCTCGGGTTCCGGCATCGTCATGAAGGAACTTGAATACGTGAAGAAGCTCGGCATCCCCGTTCGTCTTCGCACCTATGTCGAACACATCGTGCGCGATGAGTCCGGCCGCGTGACGGGTCTTGAAGTCCGTGAAAACTACAAGTTCCCGGACAAGACCTCCGGCACCGTGAAGCGCATCGCCGCGAAGAAGGGCGTCATCCTCTGCTACGGCGGCTTCGCTGCCGACGTGAAGTTCCGCATGTATCAGGATCCGAAGCTCGACGCTTCGCTCGATACGACCAACCAGCCTTCGGCCACGTCCGAACTCTGGCGCGAAACCTCCGCCATCGGCTGCCTGCAGGTTCAGAACGACTGGATTCAGTGCGGCCCGTGGGGCAACCCGAAGGAAAAGGGCATGGGCATCGGCTGGCAGTTCAACCAGACCGCTGCCGCTGAATACGGCATCTGGGTGAACTCGAAGGGCGACCGCTTCGTGAACGAACTCGCCAACCGCAAGGTTCGCGCCGACGCCATCATGGTTGAGCAGCAGAACGGCCTCAAGGCCTTCGCCATCTGCAACGAACCCAACGTGCAGCCGCTCAAGAAGCAGCGCCCGGGCTTCCTCGAAAAGATGCTCGACGCGAAGATTCTCGACAAGTACGACACCGTTGAAGCCATGGCCAAGGGCGCGGGCATTCCGCTCGACGAGCTCAAGAAGACCATCGCCGCCTTCAATGAAGCCGTCAAGACGAAGAAGGATCCGGCTTTCGGCCGCTACATCAACAACGACCAGGTCCCGATGGTTGACGGCCCCTGGTACATCGGCGAATGCCAGCCGAAGGTTCACCACTGCATGGGCGGTCTCTACACCGACCTCAACTGCCAGGTGATCGACGTGCGCAACGACAAGCCCATCCCGGGCCTCTATGCCGCCGGCGAATCCACGAGCGGCGTGCATGGCGCCGTCCGTCTCGGCTCCGTCGCGATTCTTGACTGCCTCGTCTTCGGCCGCATCGCCGGCCAGAAGGCCGCCAAGGCGTAAGACTTCTGCCTGATGGAAACCGCCGGGGCCCGTAAGTCCCGGCGACCAAAAAAAGCGCTTTCCGGACACTCTCCGGGGAGCGCTTTTTTTCGTCTGAACCCTTATACGGCAAGCTTTTCTGAATTTGTAAATTCAGGTGCCTCAGATCAACAATTGTGTCTGCCGGCCTCTCTTCGGGTTTTCATGGGGATAGGATTGAATGCATCCAGTTCGGGTGAACCCCTACTGCGAAAGCACAATTTCGCTATGAGGGTCTTACCCTAAACAAAGTAGAAAAGAGAGAAAAGAAATGACGCTTGCAAATCGTCGTGAATTCTTCCGCACGGCTGCGGCCGGTGCGGTAGGCGCTGCCGGCATGCTGGGCGGCGTTGCGGCTGCTGAAGCCCGTTCGCCCAAGTCCGCCAAGTACGATCTCATCATCGTCGGCGCCGGCTGCGGCGGCCTCGTCTGCGCAGTCCGCGCTGCCGAGCTTGGCTTGAAGCCCCTCCTTCTTGAAAAAATGCCCATGCCTGCCGGCAACACGATTTATGCCGCGGGCTTCCTGCTCGGCCTCAACACTTCGTTCCAGAAGGCCAAGGGAACGGCAAACGACACGAATGAAGCCTTCTACAACGACATGATGAAGGTTTCGCAGCAGAAGGCCGTCCCTGCCCTTACGCATAAGGTGGTCGACAACTGCACGAGGCTCCTTGAGTGGCTCCACTCCTACTGCGGCGTCAACTTCAATACGGGCGCGAAGCTCGTGTGGCCGATGCTCACCCGTGCGCACCTCGTTACCGGCGAAGTCAAGCCGGGCGGCGGCCAGCTCGCCATGACGCTTCTCAACAAGGCGAAGTCCCTCGGCGTTGAAGTCCGCACGAACACCAAGGTGGTCGAGCTCCTCTCCGATCCGAAGAAGGGCAACGTCAACGGCGTGCGCGTGAAGACGAAGGACGGCCTCTCTGAGGTCTATTCGAAGTTCGGCGTCGTTCTCGCCACCGGCGGCTACTCCGCCAACCAGCAGCTCGTCACGCAGTACATCGGTTCTGCGGGCGCCAAGATGCCGATTCGCGGTTCGCGCATCATCGCGGGCGAAAACGTGGTCCTCACGGCTCCGTTCCTCCCGAAGGTCGTGAACGTCGACCAGTATCACTGCGGCCCGATTTACGGTCCCACCGGCGCCAACCCGCTCAACATCGTCAACAACGGCATCTGCGTCAACAAGGAAGGCAAGCGCTTCACCGATGAAGGCCAGACCTACGTTCAGATGTCCCGCGACGTTGCCGCCAAGACGCCCGACAACTGGGCCTTCATGGTCTGCGACCAGACGACGCACGACATCCCGATTCTGAAGAACGATTGGGAGTCTTACAGCCGCACGAAGGCTCCGGTTTATACCGGCAACACCATCGAGGAAGCCGCGAAGGCCGCGGGCCTCGACCCGAAGGTCCTTGCGAAGACCGTTGAGGACTACAACGACGCCGTGAAGTCGGGCGAAACCTCGAAGCTCAGCCCGGTCAACACGCTCCCGAAGGCTCCGCTCATCGAAAAGGCGCCCTTCTACATCGTGCCCTTCCAGGGCGGCATGACGGCCACCTTCGGCGGCCCGCTCATCAACACCGAAGCTCAGGTGCTCGACACGGAAAATCATCCGATCGACGGCCTCTTCTGCATCGGCAATGCTGCCGGCGGCCTCTTCTACGACAACTATGTCGGCGGCGCGCAGCTCACCTCTGCTGGCGTCTTCGGCATGACTGTTGCTGAACACGTCAAGGCGCAGAAGGAAGGGAAGCTCTGATTGAAGTCTTCTGAAGACTTTTAAACCGAGTCCCTGAAGCCGGTGGATTCTGATGAGTCCGCCGGCTTTTTCTGTGCCCGCCTGCCAGGGCACAATCGACAGTCTCCTCAATCGCGGCGAGTCCTTTGATGCCGCCCGCCGGGAAGCGACCACGGATGACCGTACGGAGAAAATCTACGAGCAGCCGTTCCGAGTCTTACTTTGCGGAACATCAACTCGTGGAGTGATTCCGGGATCGAGCATTCTTTGGAAGTGAAAAATCATAAAGACGATCGTGCATCGTTCAATTTTCCGCCCATAATCGCCTTTCAACAGAGCCGGAACCCGTTCATCAAAGCTCCCGGCGTCTCGTTCAATCTACAGAAACTCTGGATCATGTCTGAGAGAGAAACTCTAACTGCCTCTCACTGGGGACTTTTCTACGCCCTGACCAAGGAAGGCCGCCTCACAGGCGCAAGGCCTTTCGAGAAGGACCATGCGCCTTCGCCCAATCTTGAGGACATCGCGAACCTCCCCTACGCAGAAGCCAGAATCCTTGAGCCCATGGTGCGCCGGGGGTTCCTCGAAAAGGGAGCAGAGAGCCTCGTGGACCGCGGAAATGATTCCTACGTTCCGGTGAGCTGGGATAAGGCACTCGACCTTGCAGCCGACGCGATTCGAAGCACCTACCGGGATTTCGGGCCGAGCGCCGTCTGGGGCCGATCCTACGGCTGGAAGTCTCCGGGGAGCGTCAACAATTCGATTGCGCTCCTTCAGAGGCTTCTCAACCTCATGGGCGGCTACATCGAGACCGGGAACAGCTATTCCACGGCCGCAATCGGCACCATTCTCCCCTACGCGCTCGGCATGAAGGATCCGAGATCCACGGGCTGGGACACGATTCTCGAACATACGGAACGGATCATCCTCTGGGGATGCGATCCGCTCGTCACGAACGACATCGACTGGACGACGACGCTCCATGAGGCTACGGAGATCTTCAGAAGCCTCAAAGACCGCCCGCGCATCCGCACGATTGCCGTCAACCCCGTCTGCCCCAGGACCGCTCAGGAAATCGGGAGCCAGTGGATTGCCGTCAGGCCCGGCACCGACTGCGCCCTGATGCTCGGGCTCCTCTACGTGCTGATTGAAGAGAAGCTTGCCGATGAAGCCTTCCTCAGCCGCTGTACGACCGGCTGGCCCGAGCTCAGGTCCTATGTTCTCGGAGACGAGGACGGCATTCCCAAAACGCCCGCCTGGGCGGCTTCCGAATCCGGCGTCCCGACTGAGGACATTGAAGCGCTTGCCCGCAACATGGCTTCTCACCGCACGATGATCATGTTCGGATGGGGCCCGCAGCGCGCCCGCTACGGTGAACTTCCGCCATGGATGGCGGTGGCGCTCGCGGCAGCCCTCGGTCAGATCGGGCTCCCGGGCGGCGGCATCGGCACCAACTACCACTACTGCAACGGCGGATATCCGCCGGGAACGGGCCCGCAGCTCGGGCAGATCCCGTCGAGAGTGCCTCCCGCAGTTCCCGTCCTTCACCCCTGGAAGGGGAGCCGCGCCGTACCGGTCGCCCGCATGGCGGACGTTCTCGCGCACCCCGGCAAGGTCATCGCCTGGAACGGCAGCCGGATCGAATACCCGGACGTGCACCTCGTCTTCTGGGCAGGCGGCAATCCTTTTGCGCACCATCCGGATACGAGAAGGCTCGAGGAGGCCTGGCGCCGCCCCGACGCCGTGATCGTTGCCGAAAGCTTCTGGAACGCCACCGCTCGGCATGCGGACATCATTCTCCCGGCATCGACCTTTCTCGAGAGAACGGACATCACGCCGATCGGCACCTACATCAATGACGGCATCGTTCTCATGAAGCAGGCGATCGACCCGATCGGGAACTCGAGAAGCGACTACGCCATCTTCTCCGGCCTCGCGCGCCGCCTCGGAGTCGAGCGTTCCTTCACCGAAGGAATGACGGAAGCGGAATGGATCAGAAAGCTCTACGAGGACGCGAGAAGCCGCAGCCTCGAATCCGGCCTCAAAACGCTTCTCCCCGAATGGGAAGCTTTTGAAAAAGCCGGCGTCATTCTCTACCCGCACGAAAAGAAGAATGAAGGATTTGTCGCCTTCGCGGATTTCCGCCGCGACCCCGAGGCCCATCCGCTCAAAACTGAGACCGGAAAGATCGTTCTTTATTCCGAGCGGATTGCGAGCCTCGGCTACGCCGACTGCCCGCCGCACCCGGCCTATCTGAAGCCCTATGAGGCCTACGGGAACGCAGAGCATGCGGCAGACGCTGCGGCGCTCCGCAATCCTGAAGGCGGGTACCTGCAGCTCGTATCGCCCAAAAGCGATGCGCGGCTTCACAGCCAGCTCAACGCCGTTACCTTCAGAAAGTCCCAGATTGCCGGCCGGGAAATCTGCCTCATCAACCCGGCAGATGCATCTCTGCGCGACATTGCAACGGGAGACGTGATCCGGGTTTCGAGCCTGCGCGGCGCAATTCTTGCCGGAGCCTTCGTAACGGATTCCGTGCGTCCCGGAGCCGTCGTCGTGCATCACGGCGGCTGGTTTGATCCGCAGAAGGTAGAGGGCGAAGCGCTCGACGTTCACGGATCATCCAACGTCCTCACGCCCGATGACCCGGCAAGCTCCCTCTCCTGCGGCAACATCGCGTCCACTGCGCTCGTTCAGGTCGCCAAATGGACGGGGAAAGCACCGGAGGTCAAGGTCTTCGAGCCTCCTGAAAGCTGATTCCTGCTCAACTGCACGCCTCCCCGGGTAATACCGCAGGAGGCGTTCTTTTATCCGCCGCCCGGCAGTCAGCCTTCAGGCAATATGTCCCACATGCCGATGGCCCGCGGGGCCTCGCGGCAAGGCTTCGGAGCAGGAATCCTCTTTCCCGCTCCGAAGCGTTCTTCGAGTGTCTGCTCAACCGGACTGCTTCTCGCTTCTCCACCGACTCCTGCTTGAGAAATGTTGTGTTGGGGAAGTCTGAGAGCCTCCGGTCCCAGACACCAGGTCATCCCGACCTCATGCACGCCGCCAGCTCGCGTCCTCAACGTACCGCCTCACGGAGCCGATCCATGTCCCTTTTTAATTTTTCCCTGAAATCCTTTGCCGGCGCAGCCGCTGCCGGCGTTCTGGCCTTCACGGCCTTTTCGTCCGCGGCCGCCGCAGCCGACGTGATCCGCATCGGCGCAACGCCGGTGCCGCATGCAGACATCCTCAACTTCATCAAGCCGAAGCTTGAAAAGGAAGGCGTTGACCTGCAGGTGACTGAATTTACGGACTTCGTTCAGCTGAACCTCGCCCTCAGCAACAAAGACCTCGACGCCAACTACTTCCAGTCGACGCCATACCTTGAGACCTACGAGAAGCAGTACGGCGTCAAGTTCGCAACCTTGGTCGGCGTCCATCTCGAGCCGATGGCCGTCTACTCCAAAAAATATAAGAGCTTGAGCGAAATTTCGGAAGGATCACGCATTGCGCTTCCGAGCTATCCGACAACCGAAGGACGCGCGCTCAAGGTGCTCGAGTCCACGGGCCTCATCAAGCTTCGCGAGGGCGCGTCGCTCCTCTCGACCGTGAGAGACATCGCGGAGAACCCGAAGAACCTAACCTTCTACGAACTCGAGGCAGCCCAGGTGCCGCTTGCGCTCAACGATGTCGCTGCCGCCGTCATCAACGCGAACTTCGCGCTCCAGGCGGGCCTGAGCCCGATCAAGGACTCGATCGCGATCGAGCCTTCGTCGTCGCCCTTCGTCAACATCGTCGTGGTCCGCCCGGGCGATGAGACGAAGCCCGCCTTCCAGAAGCTCAAGGCCGCAATCACGTCGCCCGAGGTCAAAAAATTCATTGAGGAGAAGTACAAGGGCGGCGTCATTCCGACCTTTTGAGGTCCCTGAAGCCTGCATCAGATGATTCAAAAGCCCGCCGGTTTTTCGCCGGCGGGCTTTCTGATCTTCAGCGCCATAATTCCGAAATGTCCGCCTTCAGAAAAGTCTCCAGAGGCAAACCTGTCGGTCCGACGATAAAAGCGCGATCTGCACCGAACTTCTGACGAAAGACCTCCAGTCCCCTGGAGGATTTTTCAGAATTGCTTTTCACCTCGATGGCGATCAGCTTGCCCCGGGTTCTGATGACGAAATCCACCTCATCGGATCCATCCCGCCAGTACGCAAGTTCAAAACGCAGTCGGAACGATTGACTCATCAAATAAGCGCCGACAGCAGACTCCACATACCGCCCCCAGGCAGCCGGATCAGCACGTACCGAAGCGAAAGCGTCGTCCTTCATCGCGGTTTTCAGCGCGTTGTTGTGCACTTGAAATTTCGGGATGCTCGCGCGCTTGCGCGCCTCGTCTGCAGCATATTTCTGCAACGCCCCCAGCAAGCCCGCCTCATTGAGCTTGTTGAGGTAATGCGTCAACGTGGTCGTATTTCCCGCATCCTGAAGCTGACCGAGCATTTTGGTCAGAGACAAAATTTCTCCTGAATACTGCGCCCCCAGTTCAAAGGTTCTGCGAAGCAGCGCCGGCTTTGCGACCGGCGTATCAATGAGAATATCTCTGTTGACCGAGGCGTCGATGATGGCGCTCTGAATGTATGACCGCCACCGATCCTCATTCCTGATGTCGCCTGCCGCTCCGGGATAGCCGCCGAAATAAGCATATTCGTCCAACGTCATTCCAAAGGCTTCCCGCATCTCATCGTAAGCCCAGTGCGTCATGCGAATTTCTTCAAATCTCCCCATCAGGGACTCGCTCAGCCCCCTGGAAATCCATATTCTGGATGATCCTAAAAGCACGACCTTGATGTTTGTCTTTTCCCGGGTATCACGATCCCATTCGGCTTTAACGGCCTCGCTCCAGTTCGGGATTTTTTGAATCTCATCGAAAACCAGCATGTTCTGGGACAAGCCGTTAAGGCGCATCTCAAGCCTGGCCTGCTCCCAGCAGGATGAAACCCATCCGGCCGCAGCCGCCACGTTGTCGGCGGAATAGTAGGCGGCCGGCACATTGAGAGCGTCAAGCGCCTGATTCACGACCGTCGTTTTCCCCACTTGACGGGGACCCATAACGACCTGAATAAAGCGCCTCGGCTCATTCAGACGGTCAATCAACAACTTGACTTCCGATCGTTGAAACATGTTTTGACCCATATACTCAATATGATGAGTAATTTTACTCAACTGACTGAGTAAATTTACTCAATGCATTGAGTAATTTTTGAAAGTACGCCTGGACGATAAGCCGAAGCCAGTACTGCTGAGGCTCAGGATCAGAACATTCATTGAGGAGAAGAACAAGGACGCGACATTCCGACGCGGAAGGATCCTGTCGGAAAGTTCTTTATGCGGGATCACTGCTCCGCCCGGAGCAGGCCTAATTAAAAACGAAATGGCACCGGTCGGTAATGGTCGTGAGATACCGCAGCTCAACGGGCCGACCGGTAACCGCATAGGAAATGCGCCGGAGCAGAATGGCCGGATAGGGCATCGCCACGCCGGCAGCGGCAGCCTGCTCCGGATTGATGAGCGTCGCCTTGGCGGAATCCTCCACTTTGGAGACCGTCACGCCGCATTCCGACTGGTAGAGGCTGTAGAGACTCCTCACGTCCGCCGAGAGCACTTCCTCCGTGAGCGTCGGGAAGACCTCTTCCGGGAGGAAGATCTCATCGAAGGCTTCCGTAACGCCTTCCTCGCCCGAAAGAATCGCCTGAAGCTCCCGGCGCACATGAATGACGGGAGAAGCCGGAGGAATGTCCAGAAGTCCGGCAGTTTTGACGCTGGCAGGCACCCGCTCGAACTTAATGAGCCGCGCCCGGGATCTCCAGACGCCCTCCCGATCTGGGCGCACGCGGACGAACTGGCGCTGCGTATAGTCGCGGTTCGTGCCGTATTCGTTCACGAAGGTGCCTTTTCCCTGCCTTCTGACAAGGAGTCCCGCTTCGACGAGTTCATGAAGCGCGCGCCGAACCGTTCCCTGGCTCACATTGAAAAGCCGGGCGAGCTCGATTTCATTGGGCAGCATCGAGCCGGCTTTCCAGACATCCTGACGAATGCGCATGAGTATTTCGTCCTTAACGGCTTCATAGAGCGCTTTGCGCTGGAGAGCGGGAAAGAACGGACTCGGCGTCATTTTGATTTTCCTTCGAAAGAGTCAGGAGGTCTTCTTCATACTACCGCAGAGCGGCCTGACGGCTAAGGCAAGCACAAGGCCGAAGGCAGAAACGCAGAGCGCAGCCGTGAAGGGAAGAGAACTCGATTCTGCCTGCAGCCTGAGGAGCATCGGACCGATGATGCCGGCAGAAGAGAATCCGGCCGCCATAATGCCGTAATTGACGCTTGCGTGCCGCGCGCCGAACTCCTCAATCGTGAAGCCGGGATAAATGCCGACGAAGCTCCCGTAGCACCACGCCGCAAGGCAGATGCCGGCAAAAAAGAGGACGACCGATCCCGTCTGCGCGAGAAGCAGCCCGAGACCCGCCCCAGCCGCGACGAGCGAAAGCATCAGCGTCGGGATTCTTCCAAAGCGGTCCGATGCAATGCCGCTCGCAAAGCGCCCGCAGGTATTCGCGACGGCAATGGCAGAAACAGCCGCCGCGGCTGCCGCCGTCGAGAGTCCGCCCTCAGACTGAGCGAGCGATGCAGCTCCGGAAATGATCATCATCGCCGGAATGCTGCCGCAGATGAAAAGCGCGAGCATGAGCCAGAAGCGGAGCGTGCCCAGCATCCCCTTCCAGTCCAGATCCGCGCCCCCTGCGCTCTTTGCTGCCTTTTCCCGCGAATCGCCGAGCGGCTTCGCTTCTCCTTCCTCAGGCTTTTTCGAGAGGAGTCCGCAGCAGATGATCACGCCGCCGCAGAGAGCGCCGAGGGTCGACATGGCGCCGCTGATGCCGAATTCCGCAATAAGCCCCGCCGCAATCGGCGGAATCATCATAGACGAAAGACCATACGCCATCGTGACGAGACCGCCCGCAAGTCCCCTTCGATCCGGGAAAAGCTTCATTGAGGCGCCGATCGTGCTCACGTAGGAAAGGCCGACCCCCAGACCAAAGCAGACGCCGTAGGAGAGCGCGAGCATGCCGGGCGAAGTAGCAAGAGAAGAAAGAATGAGGCCCGTTCCGATCATGAGGCCGCCCGCACACAGGGAAAGACGCGGCCCGAGACGGTCATTCACCCAGCCGCCCGCAATCATGGCAATGGGATTCACCGCGCTCGCCACGCCGAAAATCCATCCCAGATCAGCGGCGCTCACTGCTTCTCCGCTCTCGCTCAGCTTGACGGCAAGGGCCGCTGAAAGAATGCTCCAGGAGTAGAGCGACCCGGCAAAAAGATTGGAAAGTCCGAAGAGCGCGAGCTGCGCCCATCTGCTTTTAAGAATATTCATGTCTCAAATGATCCGTATGCCTGAAGAGTGATGTGCAAAAAAAGGGGGACGGCCTATGGGAAGCCGCCCCCGCGAAAGGCTCATGCCTGAAGGTAAGGCTCTGAAAAAATGAAGAAACTCAATCCTTTCTGCCGTTCAGATCCATGATCGCAAGGGTCTGCACCGTAAAGCCCACGGGCATGCTCTTCACATCGTCGGGATCAAAGTCGGAACGGTGGTTGCCCGTATGGTCGGCGCCGTAGTAGAAGTGCGCCGCACGGCCGCCGTGCTGCTGAACGCGCGCCATCAGGATGGTTGCATCTTCGCTCCCGCCCTTTTCGCTGTAGTGGAAGACATGGTCGCTTCCCACCACCTCGCAGGCATGCTTCTCAAGGATCGCCGCGAGTTCCGGCGTCGGATTCATTGTCCAGGCCTCGCCCACCTTGACGATTTTTTCCTTCACGTCGAAGGCTTCCGCGCAGGCCTTCACGGCGCGCTCCACCTGGCCGAAGACGTACTGGCAGAGCTCGTTCGTTGCGCCGCGCACTTCCATCTGCATGACGGCATGAACGGGGACGACGTTGCGCATCTCGCCCGCAAGAATCTTGCCGCAGCTCACCGTGGTGAGACCCGCGCCGTGCCGCGGCAGGCTTCCCACCATCACCGCCGTATGGCATGCCGCCATCAGCGCATTGCGGCCGTCCTGGGGGTTGGCCACCGAATGCGCGGGCCGGCCTTCAAAATGAACATCGAACTTGATCGTTGCGTTGTAGCCCGGATCCGTAATCGACACTTCGCCGAGACGAGGCGTGCAGGCGATGTGCGACGCAATCAGGTTGTCGACGTCGTCGACGACGCCCGCTTCAGCCATGGCGAGCGCCCCGCGCGTTCCCTCCTCCGCAGGCTGGAAAATAAGCTTCAGCGTGCCCGTAAGCTGATCGGCATGGTCCTTGATCCAGTGTGCAATGGCGAGCCCCACGCCCGTGTGGCAGTCGTGTCCGCAGGCATGCATAAGACCCTGATGTTCAGAGGCAAAGCCGCACCGATTCGGAATGTGATCGGGATTCTTCGTTTCCGGCACGTAAAGCGCATCAATATCGAACCTCAGCGCCGTGACGGGGCCGGGGCGCCCCGTGCGCCAGATGCCGACGGCGCCGGTGTAGCCCTCCATGGCGTCGATATCGGCTTCCGCCACCCCTTCGGAGATTGCCCGCCTGCGGGCAGCCTCAACTTCTTCGGGATAGCGCCCCATCACGAAGTCGGGATTGATGATTTCCAGTCCTTCATGAACCTCGAATCCCAGTTCGCGCAGACGCCTGACGATGATCGACGTCGTGCGGAACTCGGTCCAGCCGGTCTCCGGCTTCTGATGAAATGACCGGCGGAATTCGACCATTTCCTCGGTATAGCGATTATCAATATTCATTTTTATCAACTCGTATTTCAGGGGTTATTCAGGGCGTCCCTGCAGATGCGTCAATTATGGGTCATCCATTTTTAATTCTTCTAAAGCATTCACCCCAATCAGAAGTCAGTCAACTGATTGAAATCCCAAAAAACAAATTCTCATTAATTTGTTTTATATGGATTTATTAAAATATAAATATAATCACTAAGAGGTAATCTTTTAACTTTTAAAAGTTAATTCTCTGAGGCTTACCCTCATATTTCCATTGTTATTGAAGCCATTAACAATATTCAGCAAAGAAAGCCGGCCGCATTCTTTTTTTCACCTTCAATACACAAAACCCATGCGCAGATTCAATAAAGCGCATGCCTCAGGGAGATACTCATGCACGCAACGACCCGGAACCTGCTTGCCGCCGCTCTTCTCACCGCCCTTACGACGGGATTCGCTTCTGCCGCCGATGTCGAGCTTTACGGCAAAGTCGAAACTTCAATGCGCTATATGCATATCAATGAAGGATCCGTCAACAAGTTTGAAATGCTTAACGAGGGCTCCCGCTGGGGCCTCAACATCAGGGAAGATCTCGGCGACGGCCTCTCCGTGAAGGGATATCTTGAGAGCGGCTTCAATTCCGATGACGGCGCGCTCACCAACACGGGCGGCGGCTCCTCTTCCGCCATGCTCTTCGACCGCCGCGCCGTTCTGGCGCTCAGAAGCGAAGCCATGGGCGAAATCGGCTTCGGCCGCATGGGATCGGTGCGCTCCACCATGTCTCCCTATTCGCTCGGCCTCGCCTGGCTTGACCCGTTTGAAACCGGGTACGGTTCGGACAGCTCCATTTCAACCGTCTTCGGCAACGACCCGAGAGGAAACAACACCATCACCTACGTCTCGCCCAGGATGAACGGCTTCCGTGCAGGCCTCACCTACTCGCTTCAGACCTCCGGTCAGGAAAATGCGTCCGAACGCCTCAACAACCGCCTGCTCTCGGGCGCAATGACCTATGAAAACGGTCCGGTCTTCATTTCTTTGGGCGCCACCCAGCAGTGGACGCCGCGCTCCTCGAGCACGCTCAGTAAGAGCGGCGTTGCGACGACGAAGAAGCTTGCCGGCGCTCCGGACGACGCCCAGGCCTACACCCTCGGCGCCACGCTTCAGGCGACGCCAGAATGGAAGCTTTTCGCCGCCCTTCAGTACCAGGATGGCTGGCGCTCCGTTGCCGGCTGGAGCGCCAACAGCACGGTCTATACCGACAGCGAAGGCTTCAGCGGGAAGATCACCCAGGAAGAAGGCGTCAGGGGCGTGAGCGCGCTCGCGGGCTTCCAGTGGAAGATCACGGGAGATCTCCGCATGCTCGGCTCCTACATGTATTTCGACGGCGAGCAGAACGTGCTCACAGGCGAAGACGAGGCGAAGAAGCTCGAAGGCTCCCGCCACATCGCCACCGCAGGCCTCGAATACAAGCTCAGCAAAAAGACCCGCATCTTCACGGTCCTCTCCTACTCGAAGGCTGAGGACGATCTCGAAGACATGGCCGACTCCACGGGCGGCCTCACCCGCACGATGTTCCGTGCCGGCATGCAGCACTGGTTCTGACCTGCGCTCCCTCTGAATTCCGCCTTCCGCTTCATTGCCCGCCCGGTCTGCGGGCAATGAAGGCGGTCCCCTGCACCCCCAACAGACGCTCCCTCGGAGTCTGGAAATGGAAACCTTTACCTTCTGGGCGGCAATCGTCGTCGTCATCCTTACGGTCATTGCGCTCGTAAAGCGCATTGAAACGAGGCTCGTGCTCCTCACCGCCGGCCTCTTCCTCTGCTGCATTTCGCTCAACCCGATGGCGGGCCTCAATCAGTTCGCTAAGAGCATGACCAATGCCGGCCTCATTCAGTCGATCTGCTCGGCAATGGGCTTTGCATATCTCGTGAGCTTCACGAAGGCCGACATGCATCTCGTGCAGCTCCTCACGCGCCCGATGAAGGCGCTCGGCATCTTTCTGATCCCGGCCTGCACGATCGTGACTGCGATCATCAATGCCGCCATTCCGTCAGCTGCCGGATGCGCCGCAGCCGTCGCGACGACGCTCCTTCCCGTCATGATCCGCGCCGGGATCAGCCCGGCCGGCGCAGGCGCCGCGATTCTCGCGGGCACCTTCGGCTCCTGCTTCAACCCCGGCGGCCCCCATCCGGTGATGATCTCCGGAATGGCCGGCATGGAACCCATGGCCTTCATCATCAGCCATTCGGTCATGTACGCCTCGATGATTCTCCTCGGCGCCGTGCTCGTTACCGTCGTGGAATTCCTTCTCAAGGATCACCGCAGCTCCGTGAAGCTCGAAGGCATTGACAGCATGGGAAGCCAGATCGAGCGAATCAATCCGCTCTGGGCTGCTGCGCCCCTTGTTCCGCTGGTCATCCTCCTTCTCGGCAACACCTGCGTTCCCTTCCTCAAGATGGGCGTTGCGCATGCCATGCTGATCGGCGCGATCTATACGCTCATCGTCACGCTCTGCAATCCGCAGAAGGCCGTTACGGAATTCTTCAACGGCGCAGGCAAGGGCTACGGAAATGTCCTCGGCATCATCATTGCAGCCGGCGTCTTTGCGGGCGGCCTCCGCGAAGCCGGTCTCGTCGACGCCCTCATCGAAGCGCTTAAAAACGTGGGCGAATACGCCAGAATCGGCGGCGGCAGCGGCGTCTTCCTGATGGCGATCCTCACGGGCTCCGGCGACGCCGCGACCTTCGCCTTTAATGAAGCGGTGACCCCGCATGCCGCTGAACTCGGCATGACGATCAGCGACCTCGGCAACACGGCGCTCATCTGCGCTCAGTTTGGCCGCACGATGAGCCCAGTGGCTGGCGTCGTGATTCTTCTGGCCGGCCTCTGCAAGGTGAATCCGCTCGAGCTAGTGAAGCGCACCGCCATCCCGATGCTTGTCTGCTTCGTCACCGTCCTCCTATTCTTCTGACGAAATCAAACAGAATAACTGCGAGAAAAAGCCCGCCGGTTTTTCGCCGACGGGCTCTTTCTTTGAGTATTTCAGCTCAAGCGAAATCAGAATTTGTACTGGAGCTGAGCGCCGATGAGATAGGCGTCAAGCTTTCTGAACTTGCCGATCTTCTCGCCGTTGTCGTAAAGGCTCCGTTCGCCGACGCCGTGGAGGTGCGCAAAGGCAAGATCCATCACAAGGTTGTCGTCGAACTTGAAGCTCGAGCCCACAGCAAACCACCAGCGGCGGGCATCCGGAATGATGGCCGTGCGGTATTCAGGCTTATCGATCGGCGAGGTTTCATAGGCGACGCCGCCGCGAAGCGTCCACCAGTCCGTGAGGCGAAGGTCCGCACCGACGGAACCCATGTAGGTGTCCTTCCATTTGTTGACCACCTGCCCGCCGACGCCGGTCACATTGGTCGTGATGTCGAGTTCGTCGAAGGACGACCAGTCCGTCCAGCGGAAGGTGCCGTAGAGGCTGAGGAGGTCATTCACGTCCCAGGCGACATTCGCCATGGCCCAGGCGGGAGCCGTAACCGTAGCGTAGCCGTCGAAGGACTGCGTATTGAGGGCCATGCCGAGTTGCATGAGTTTTTGCTGGCCCAAGCTGCCATCTTCGAGACCGCCAGCCATATCGATCAAATTGCCGCCAGTAATCGAGGTATTACCCAATTTTGCGTTCTTCAGCGTGAAGTCGCCTTCGGCATCATGCTTGATCTTCGAGCGGTAGGAAACGCCTACGCGGAAGTTTTCCGTCGGCGACCACATCATGCCGAGATTGAAGCCCCAGGCCCAGCTGTCGGCATCGATTTCGGATTCGGCTGAAATCGCCTGGGCTCCTTCACCGGCCAGGACATTGCGCTTTTTGAGATCCGCCTGCGCGTACTGCAGCGACACGCCAGCGCCGAAGCTCAGCTTCTCCGTCGCCTTCCAGGCAACGTTCGGGTTGAAGTCGAAGGTGAGAATCGTGGCCGAAATGCCGTGATCCGCATGCTCCCAGTTGTCGTTGTATTCCGTGCCCATGCCGAACGGAACCGTCATGGCGAGGCCCACCCAGGTGCTGTCGTTGATCTGGTGCGTGATGAACCCGTGCGGAATCGCCTGGCTTGCCTGACGGCCGTTTTCCTTCGTGCCGTTGTCGCCGGCGTATTCCAGATTGAGGCCGATGCCGACGAAGCCCGCCTGCATCTGCGTGCCGGGATGAAGAACCATCGTGGCGGGATTGAAGTAGACGCCCGAAAGATCGGTGCCGTCGACGCCGACGCCCGCGTAGGCGCGGCCGAGCGCGCCCGCGGACTGTTCGGTGAGCTGGAAGCCCGCGGCATGAACGGTCGAAGTGAAGGCCGCGGAAAGAGCAATGGCAGCTGCGGCGAGCTTGAATGAATTCTTCAAAATGGTCTCCGTAGTGGATGCGGCAGCCGCAGGCGGCTGCATTGAGTTCTGTTATGGGCGGGCATTCTGCCGGTCGGAACGCACCTGAAACGAAGACAAAATTAGGGGTAATTACTGATTTTCATGAAAATTCATAACCTATAGAAGCTAATCCTTTTGTCATCCATGCAATTGCTTCCATCCGGTTCTCATTTTGCGAAGTGCCGAAGATTGACTAGAGCCGCCCGATTCCTCCCCTATCGTCGTCGGGACCCGGCTTCAGATGTCTCATTCAGGAATTTTTCCGGAGTCCACGCCGGAATTTTTCCGGACTCATGCCTCATTGCATGGGGAGATCTCTCTCCGCTCAAACCTCTTTTCGTCTTCCATCCTTTGCAGAAACCGCAAAGCTACTTTGCGCGACAGGGCGTTTCGCAAAAAACGCCCGGCTTCTATTGTTTGCTCAATCCCTCAAACAAAGCCTCTTTCGAGGAGCTCCGCCATGAAGCCATTCCGAATTTCCCTCATTGCCGCCGCACTCCTGGCCTCAGGCGCCCTGCAGGCCGCAGACGTCGACCTTTACGGCCGCATCGACACCGGCTTCCTCTATACGCTCAACAACGGCGAGTCGTCGGACACCTTCGCCATGGTCTCCGGACGGTCCTCCGGCTCGCGCTTCGGCTTCAAGGGAAAGGAAGCGCTTAACGACGACTGGCAGGTCCGCTTTGTGCTCGAATCGGGCTTTTCCGCGGACTCGGGCGAACTCTCGTCCGCCGGCACCATTTTCGGACGTCAGTCAACGCTCTCAATCTTCAATAAGGATCTGGGCGAAATTGCTTTCGGCCGCGCCGGGAAGCCGCTCTCCGGGTCCGATCAGTTCACCCGCATTTCGCGCTTCACGCCCTTCGGCGTTACCTACGGCGACGCGGGTCTTCTCTTCTACGGCAAGGGCGGACGCGTCGACAACGGCATTTTCTACAAGTCGCCCACCGTGGCGGGCTTCACAGCTGTAATCTCCGGGTCCTTCAATACGAAGGGCGATGAGGCGGCCGAATGGTCCGACAACACGCGGTTCATCGGAGGAACGCTCGACTGGAAGTACGGGAACTTCGGCATGATGGTGGGCGCCGAGGAAATCATCCTCAACCGCGCGGACGAAGCGGACAATCAGGACAAGAACCCGAGGACGCTCTTCCTCGGCGCTTCCTATGATTTCGGCTTCATGGAGCTTCTCGCCGCCTACCAGCGCGGCTGGGGGCTCGATCGCGTGGGCTCCCTGCAGAGCATCAAAATCACGCCCAAAACGGGCGGCAGCAACAGCGCCCAGATTGAAAACTGGGAAGGCGACAGCTTCATGCTGGGCGCGAAAATTCCCTGCGCGGGCGGCGTCATCCGTCTGAGCGGCATTCTGGTTGACGGCGAAAACGGCCGCGACATCGCGAGCAATAAGGTGGGATCCCTCGGAAAGGATGCGGGCTACTGGGCAGTCGCCGCGGGCTACACCTATCCTTTAAGCAAGCGCACGAACGTCTACGGCGTGGTCTCTCATCTTGAGGGCAGAAAGGGCCTTGGCGACTCGCGCTACTCCATCTACAACGGCGACGGCGACCTTGACCGCGAGCAGATTGCGGTCGGTCTCGTGCACAAGTTCTGATTTCTTTTGTTGAGATTTGAAAAATGAAAACGCTCTTCATTGCAGCCGGTCTCGCTGCCGGCATCCTCCTCTCGGGTTCGGCATCAGCGCTTGAAAACACCGTGAAGCCCGAGGTCACGGCGCCGCTCGCTTCGTCCCCGAAAGTCGCGCTCCTGGTCGGCAACTCCTACTCCTTCTACAACTGCGGCGTGCACACGTATCTTCGCGGCTTCATGAAGGAAGGGAAGCCGAAGGAAAACATGAAGACGCGGCTCCTCACCATCAGCTCCGGGTCGCTTTCCTTCCACGACATGCCGTTCTATTTGTCGCCCCATGAGCAGGACCCATACGCAAAAGTGAAGGACGGAAAGCTCGAGCATCCGATGTTCGACGTGGTTCTCCTTCAGGAAAATTCCGCAGGGGCAACGTCTGCAAAGCGCGCGCCCTACTTCGAAAAGTACGTGAAGCTTGATTCCGAGATCATCCGCAAGGCCGGAAGCGTCCCGATGGTTGTGATGACGTGGCCGAAAAAGGACAAGCCCCACGAAATCAAAAAGCTCGCCGACACGACGATCCGGATCGCAAACGAAGCAAGGACGCAGGTGATCCCGGTCGGACTCGCCTTCATGGAAGCGATCCGGGAGAGGCCTGAGCTCGAGCTCTACATGCCCGACAAGAGCCATCCGTCTGCTGCCGGCACCTACCTCTACGGCGCCGTGCTCTACAGCACACTCTTCAACCGCTCGCCCGTCGACATTAAATATGCCGGCGAGTGCGAAAAGCCTCTTCCGCCCGAAACGAGCGCATTCCTGAGGCGCATCGCCTGGAAGACCGTGACGGAGTTCTACGGCTGGAAGAAGTAAAAGACCTTCTGAAGTTCTTTCCTCTATTGGAGAGAAGCCGCCTTAGGGCAGATCCTTCTCCATGAGCGCAAAGCTCCCGCCTTCGATCAGGAAAGCGGGAGCTTTTTTTCTGATGAGGAGGCACGCTCCGTCCTCAGAGCGAACAGGCGTTTAGTTACGCCTTCTTCTGAGCCTCGATGATCTTCGAGATCTCCTCAATGTCGCGCGGGAGCGTGCGGCAGCAGCCGCCGATGCAGAGCGCGCCCGTCTTTTCCCAGAGCGGCACGAAGTGCTGCCAGGAGGGTTCGTGCGGGCCCTGCGCGTGCCAGGTCTTCGTCACCGGATCGTAGGTTTCCCCCGAATTCGGATAGACGACGAGGGGCTTCTTCGTCTTCGCGCGCATCTTTTCGAGCGCGGGCTCCACCCATTCGCGCTTCACGCAGTTGAGGCCGAAGGCTTCAACCTGGGGATTGGCGTCGAGCACCTCTGCGAGCTTTTCAGGCGACGTGCCGTCGGGCATCGCTTCGCCGTCCTTCAGCGTCACCGTCACCCAGCAGGTGATGTCTCGATTTTCGATCATCGAGAGAATCGCCTCGATTTCGTCGAGCCTCGGCTGCGTTTCGATCGCGAGGATGTCGGCGCCCCCGTCAAGGAGCGCATTGAGGCGAAGCTCATGGAACTTCACGTATTCGTCGCGCGTGAGATGGTAGGCGCCCGTGTATTCGCTTCCGTCCGCGAGATACGCCCCGTAAGGGCCGATCGCGCCCGCAATGATGAGGTCGCCCGGGAGCCAATCCGGGTGCTCGAGGAGCACGTCGTTCTTGGCTTCACGCGCGAGCTCAGCGCTCCGGCGGATGTAGCCCGCCGTTGCCTCACGCGAAAAGCCCTTCGCCCCGAAACCCGCTTCCGTCGCCTGATAGGAATCCGTGATGGCGGCGTTCGCCCCGGCTTCGAAGTAGCGGCGATGAACCTCGCGCACGTATTCAGGATGCTCGATCAGCGCTCGGGCGCTCCAGAGCGAGTCGTTCAGAACCATGCCGAGAGACTCGAGGGCGGTCGACATGGCACCGTCGATGATGAGCGCGCCGCGGCGCTCAATGATTTCAGCCATCGGATGACGGGTGGGGATCATGGATTTTCTCCGGAAATTGAATGCATTACGCAGATTTGAATCCTGTCGGGCAGAGGAATCTGCCGGAATGTCGGGAAATTTTAGCCCGAAGCGGAAAAAGCGCCGCTCATCATTCTGAACGACGCTTTCCTTGAGCTTCTCAGACTGCCTGAATCAGGAGCTTATTTCTGGGCTTCCCAGGCGGGCAGGATCTGACCGTTGAACTTGCCGCGGATGAATTCGGCAACTTCAGGAGACTGATAGGCCTTCACGAACGCCTTCACGGGTTCGCTCTCGACATTGTCCGGACGGGCAGCAATGATGATGAGCGCGAAGGGCGCATCAAAGGATTCGAAGTAGAAGCCCTGCTTCTTCACGTCGAGGCCGCCCGAAACGGCGTAGTTCATCGGCACGCAGGCGATGTCGAGATCGCTGATGCTGATCGGGAGCTGCGCTGCCTCGAGCTCGACGAGCTGGAGCTTCTTCGGGTTCTCCGCGACGTCGTGCACGGTCGGGAGCGCCGGAGCGCCTTCCTTCACCTTGACGAGACCGGCCTTCTCAAGAAGGATGATGGCGCGGCCGCCGTTCGAGGGATCGTTCGGGATGGCGACCTTCGCGCCCTCAGGGATCGCCTCGAGCGAATGGATCTTGTTCGAATAGAGGCCCATCGGCTGAACCACCGCCTTGGCAGCGACCACGAGGTTCGTCCCCTTCTGGCGGTTGAAGTTCTGCAGGAACGGCTCATGCTGATAGACGGCGATGTCGAGCTGCTTTTCAGCGAGCGCGGTATCAGGCGTGATGTAGTCGGTGAATTCAACGACCTCAACGTCGAGGCCGTTCTTTTTGGCGACTTCAGCAGCTTTCGTCACGATGTCGGCGTGGGGACCTGCCGTCACGGCGACCTTCACCTTCGCGGGAGCGGCAGCCCTGGGCGCAGCGGAGGAAGCGGCAGCGGCGGGCGCCTTTTCATCGGCCTTGCCGCAGGCGGCGAGGAAGGGAGCCGCGGCAAAGGCGGCGGCGAGGGCAACGGAGCGCTTGAGGAATACACGTTTCTGCATGATTGAAATCCGGTTCTGTAGTGTTTAAGCGAGGGCGGGCGCATCCGCGCCGGCGTGGTCTGCTGCCGGGGCGGGGCCTCTGGCCCGGGATTAGAGAGAACGGATCCGCGACCCGTTTCGAAATCATGCCTGACGGAGTTCCGTCATGCCGGAGAAAGTGACTGACTGCAGGTAATACCGCAAGGCGAATGAGGCATTTGAAATGTCTCCATGCCAAAAGAAAAGCCTCCCCGCCGCCATTACGGTTCGGGAAGGCTCTTTTACGCATCATCAGGCTTCAGAAACGAAGCTGCAGGAAGATCAGAAGGTCGGCAGAAGCGACCCCTGGTACTTCTCTTCAATGAATTTCCTCAGTTCGGGCGAATTCATGAGTTCCTTCAGGGTCTGGATTTCCGGGCGCGAGGCTTCGCCCGCGCGGATCGCGACCACATTGGCGTAGGGCGAATCCTTCGCTTCGATGGCGATCGAATCCTTCACGGGGTTGAGCCCTGCGCCGAGCGCGAAGTTGCAGTTGATGACGCCCATCGCGACGTCGTCGAGCGAGCGCGGCAGCTGCGCGGCCTCGACCTCAATGATTTTGAGGTTCTTCGGATTTTCGACAATGTCGGCCGGCGTCACGAAGAGGTTGTTGGGGTCGTTGAGCTTGATGAGCCCCAAGTGCTGCAGAAGCAGCAGCGCGCGGCCGCCGTTCGTCGGGTCGTTCGGAATCGAAACCGAAGCCCCGTCGGGAATTGCCTTCGGGTCCTTCAGGGTCTTCGAATAGACCGCAATCGGCGCAATGAAGACCGGCACGAGGCTCTCGAGCTTGAGGTTGTGCTGCTTCATAAAGTCGTCGAGATAGGGCTTGTGCTGGAAGAAGTTCGCATCGAGCGACTTGTCGGCAAGCGCCATGTTGGGCTGAATGTAGTCGGAGAATTCAACGACCTTGAGTTCGACTCCCTTCTCGGTGAACTTCGGCTTCAGGAAATTCATGATGTCGCCGCCCGGCACGGGGGAGACGCCGATGGTGAGCGTCTTCGCAGCCGCAGCCGCCTTGGGTGCGGCCGCTTCGTCCTTCCCGCCGCATCCGGCGAGGCTGAAGGCAATGCCTGCCGCAACGCAGAGCGCGGCAAAAGGCTTCAAGTGCTTAAACATAGTGCTTCCTCAAAAAGTGGCCGGCCCCGGGGCCGCTGAGGCCCTCAAGTCCGCGAATATCCAGTTTGATTCAGAATACCAACGGAAGGCGCGCTGCGCCTAAGCAAAACACCCAATCCAACGCCGCCGCGGGCGGACTTCCCTCTGGTTTTCAGGAAGTCTTCGCTTCAACACGCAAACTCGCCCTGAGGTTAAGCATTTCGGCCGACACCTCCCGCCCGGCCGCTTCGATACAATCAAAAAATCTGTCTTCAGGGCGGCGAAGCCGAAAGAGCCTTCGCTCTCCTCAACCCTACTCCAAAGGAACTTCATCCCATGCTGCTCGACTCCATTCTGAAGCCCAGGGCCGTTGCCGTCGTCGGCGCCTCCACGAGGCCTCATACCATCGGCTCCGATCTTCTCAAGCGCCTCATTGAGTTCGGCTTCAAAGGCGGCATCTACCCGGTCAATCCCAAGGGCGGCGAGATCGAGGGCCTCAAGGCTTATAAAAGCGTTGAAGACCTCCCCGACGGCGTCGACCTTGCCGTGATCGTCGTCAACGCCTCGCGCGTGCTTGAAGCGATCGACCAGTGCCATGCGAAGGGCATTAAGGGGCTTGTCGTCATCTCGGCGGGCTTCAAGGAAACGGGCGCCGAAGGCGCGAAGCTTGAGCTCGAGCTTCTCGAGCGCGTGCGCGCCCACGGCATGCGGATGGTCGGTCCCAACTGCCTCGGCGTCGTCAACACCAATCCGGAAATTTCGCTCGACGCCTGCTTCGCCGAAAGCCTCCCCGTCGCGGGCGACATCGGCTTCGTGTCGCAGTCGGGCGCCTTGGGCGGCGGCATCCTCAATATTCTGAAGGACCTCAACCTCGGCTTCGCGCAGTTCGTCTCGATCGGCAACCAAGCGGACGTGAACGCTGAAACCGCGCTCGAATACTGGGAAAACGACCCGGAAGTGAAGCAGATTCTGCTCTACATGGAATCTATTCCCGATCCGGTCAACTTCCGGCGCCTTGCTTCCCGCATTTCGAAGAAGAAGCCCGTCCTTGCGCTCAAAGCCGGGCGCTCCGCCGCGGGCGCTTCGGCCGCGTCCTCGCACACCGGATCCCTCGCAGGCGGCGACCGCGCTGCCGACGCGCTTTTGAAGCAGTCGGGCGTCATCCGCGAGCTTTCGCTTCGCGAACTCTTCTCGAGCGCCAAGGTCTTTGCGAACTGCCCGATTCCGAAGGGCGACCGCGTGGCGATCGTCACCAACTCGGGCGGCCCCGGCATCATGGCGACCGACGCCGTCTGCGGCCACGGCATGCAGATGGCTCAGATTTCCGACGAAACGAAGGCGAAGCTGCGCGAATTCCTCCCGGCCGCCGCTTCGGTCAAGAACCCCGTCGACATGATCGCCTCGGCGCCGCTCGAACACTACCGCCGCACGGTGGAAACGGTGCTCGCCGACCCGGAAGTCGACATGGTGATGGTGATCTACCTCCCCTTCCTCGGCTTGAAGGACATCGACGTCGCTCAGGCCCTCATGGAAATCCGCGCCGCGCATCCCGAGAAGCCCATCGTCGGCGTCTTCATGACGACGAGCGAATTCTTCTCGAAGCTTTCCGAAATGAAGGTGACGGTGCCCTTCTACATGTATTCCGAGGAAGCCGCGGACGCGATGAAGCGCCTCAACGACCAGAGGCTCTGGATGGCCCGCCCCGAGGGCGAGTTCCCGGAACTTCCGGAAGACACGAACCGCGTGATGGAGATCTTCCGCACGGCGGCCAGCGAAGGCCGCCGCGAGCTCACCACGCGCGAATCGCTCGACGTGCTCGACGCCGCGGGCATACGCATCTGCAGAAGCGGCATGGCGCATTCCGAGGACGAGGCGGTCGCCGTGGCTCAAAAGACCGGCTACCCCGTCGTCATGAAGATGACCTCGAAGACCACGTCCCACAAGACCGACGTCGGCGGCGTGCGCGTCGGGATTGCGAGCGAGGAGGATCTTCGCCGCGAATACCGCGACCTCATCGGGAAGCTTGAGGCGAAGGGCCTCCTCGAAGGCCTCGAAGGCGTCCTCATTCAGGAAATGGTGAAGTCGAAGCGCGAGCTCGTCACGGGCATCGCCACCGACCCGCAGTTCGGGCCCATGGTGATGTTCGGTCTCGGCGGCGTCTTCGTCGAAGTTCTGAAGGACGTGGCCTTCCGCCTCGCGCCGCTTACCGACATCGACGCGAAGGATCTCATTCATTCGGTGAAGTGCGTGAAGCTCCTCGAGGGCGCGCGCGGCTTCACGCCGGCACAGATGGAGAAGGTTGAGGAAACGCTCCTCAGGATCTCGCAGCTCGCTCACGTGCACCGCTTCGTGAAGGAGCTCGACATCAATCCGCTCATGATCTCAGACAAGGACGGCGAGCCCATTGCGGTCGACGCCCGCATTGCCTTTGATCCTGAGGCGGTCAAGACTCAGCTCTAAGCGTCAGTCCGGACGACCGTCCTCAATCCGGCGGCTTCGCGCGTGCATCCCTGCCCGCCCGGAGCCGCTTTTCTTTCTAGAATGGACTTAACCGTCCGCATGATCCGGAAGCGCCGCCAATACGGTATTCCGCTCAGAACGAACGGTCCCGAAGGCCTCAGGCCGGCATAAAATAAGACCTGTTCTCATTTTCGTTTCATGCTTGATTTCAGTCATTACGCGCTTTACGACTCAGCCCGGACGATGCGTCTCTCGCTGGAACCCATGACGCGCACGCAGATGCTCGCAGACTTCCCCGGAGAAATCGTTATTTCCTCGCCGCTTCTGGCGGCCCGGCTTGGGTGCGAGGCAGCGGATGCTGAAGCGATGCAGAGACGCAGAGAGGAATTCGCCGCTCTGGACGAGGAGAGCGCCCTCAGGATCTGGCTCAACCGGACCCCGGCGCGGGACGGACGCATTGCTTATGTTTCCGCTCCCGACTCGCTCCCCGACGTCGAGGAGGAACCCGACTGGGGCATTTCGAGCGCAGGCTTTCTCATCGGAAGCGTCGCCGAAATTGCCGGGTGGGTGAAGCGCATGACGGATGCAGACGACCCCGCGTCCATCCTTCGCGAGCTCTCGCGCATTCTTTCCGGATGCTCCGAGCCCCCGCATGCCGCTCAGCTCACTGATCTCTCAACGGGCGCCGTCATCATGACCTGGCCCGTGAGATGCGCGAATCCCATTCATGCGCTCTCCGCCGCAGCCGAAAGCTGGCCGGAAGTGAGATATCGGGAAGAAGACTTTGACTTTTCTCTCAAAAGCGATCTTGCCGATTGACCTCAGGAATTTGACTCTCATGACCTCACCCGCTGCCAACCAAGAAGTCCCTCAGGAAGGGAAGCTCTCTGAAGCCGAGCTTCGCAGAATTGCCGAACTCTGCTCCAAAAACGGAAAACTCGCCGAAGCCATCGTCTCCTGTGTGATGCGCGATCTGCTCAAAAACGGAGACCTCACGGAAGAGGAAGCGGAAGCGCTCTGCGCAAGATGCGCCCGGGCCGCCGAGGCCGAACACTGCACGAAGGTTCCGAAAAGCGCATAAAGCGCCTTCAGGCGCCTGAAAATCCGCTCAAAATCGGGTAGAGGGCCCCTTTGCAGGGTGCCCCCTCCCACACCGCATGCCCCAGT
>NZ_CALDXB010000076.1 GCF_937923675.1 uncultured Sutterella sp.
CGTGAATTCCCAGAAATCCGGTAACACCACCCCCTGAAGCTGCATGGCGACAAGGGGAATATTTTCACTGAGGCTTACCGGATTTCTTCTCCCGGGCTTCGAGTTTCTCTCGCTCCAGCGTTGATTTGTTCTTGCTGCCTTTGGGGCGTCCACGGCCTCTCTTGGGAGGAGCTGCCAGCAGCGCTTCCCTTTCGAGAGTCTTCTTATTTTTGCTGCCTTTGGGCCTTCCTGGCTTGCGTTTTAAGGGCGCCGGCATGGCCGCCTGCATAGCTTCCCGTTCAAGCGTCTTCTTATTTTTACTACCCTTAGGTCGTCCGGGCTTCCGCTTCGGCATCGCTGCCTCTTCCGGAGCGTTGTTCTTTGCGGGCCTTCCGGGTTTGCGTTTAGGTGCAGGCGTTTCAAACGGCGGCATCGTGCGCGTCTGGCTGTGAATCGGACTCCTGCGGCTGTTCACTTCCTGCGCGAAGAAGTCGAGATGCTCGTCGCTCAAGCCGAATTCGGCATAAAGCAGTGCCATGCGCTTTGAGTAGTCGTGCACGGCGCAGTACTCATCATTCGGCATCAGCGTCAGAACGGTACGATCCGCTTCCCGCAGGGACTTGTTGGTGTCGAGCTCCAGCCTGCGGCAGGCGAGTTCGATTTCCGTACGGAGGATGGCCGCAATGAAGCAGACGGCAAGTTTTGCCTCAATGCGCTGGTCGTCATGTACGCGCGTTACGTCGGCTCCCAGCTGAGATTTCAGCGCGCTGAACTGCTTTTCGGAGATGTCGCGGTAGTCATAGATCTCACTGATCTTCTCTGCGGGCAGATCTTCCGAAGAGGCGATGGCATTAAAGCCATGGCGGTCAATGGATTCCTGAAGCCGTTCAGCGCAGAGCTCTACAGCGGGGGCATCCTCGGTTCCCGTCAGCTTCAGATAGGGCTTCATGTCGGAAGTAATTTTGAGCTTGCTGAGCTTCTTCCCGCCAAGGATCTGAGCCTTGATTTCCTGCCGGCTCTTCAGCACCCGGGCAATGTCGTCCACGGACTTTCTGCATCCTCGAATACCGTCGAAGAATAAGCCGACGCAGGCTTCCTCAGTGCCGCTGGCGAATACGCGGGTCCTTTCCTCAACGCCGAAAATGCCCTTGTCGTTTATGACGTGAGCGACCTTCCAGCGGATCGTTTCCGCGTATTTCTCCAGCATGGTCTTGTAGGCCAGCGCGGAAGACTTCAGCATGACGACGTAGCGGTATCCGAGCTCCCGGATAAGTCGCATAACGCCTTCATCAGCGAAGCCTCGATCGAGAATGACGCCATCAACTTCGATGCCGGCAGCGGCAAGAAAGCGGATCATCTTCTCAAAAGCCCTGGCATCGACTTTGCCGCCGTTATTGAGAAACCAGGTGACAGGGCGCCCATCCTCCGAGCTGACAGCCCACATGTAGCTGTAGATGTTTACTGCCTTATGCGACTTGGAGTTGCCGGGTTCGGCAATGCGGCTTTCCGAGACCGTGCAGTCGTTGTTGGAGCCGTCGATGCAGAGCCAGACTTTGGTGCCTCCCTGCGCTGCGAAGCGTTTGAGCCAGTCCATCCGAAACTGGTGAATGACGTCTGGACTCAATTGATTTTCAAAGAAATCCGAATACCAGCTGTCGCTTCGAAGCGAGTCGGAAAAAAGCAGCTGCTGAGCCATCTCGTCCTTCATCAGATCAGTTGAATCTGCCCGATGCCGGATGCTGAACATGGCGTAATCCAGGACGGCATTGGCATTGAGCGGACCAAAGTCTTTCTGAAGCATTGGGTAGAGTCCGGTCTTCCAACCCGCGCTGAGTGTCAGGCCATACAGCCCGACATGAAGCTCATGAGGCTGAAGCCTGGATTCCCCGTAGTACTGGGCCCAGAGTTTGGGGTAGAGAAACTTGAAGTTCTCATTCGGGTGCATGGTGACCTTGGATGTCGCCCACCCGATAGTGATGTGCTGGCGCTTGTTTCGTTCGTCCCGATGAATGGTGAAAACACGACCGTCGGAAGCATTCAGATATGCAAAGTCGGGGATCGGGATTTCCTGTTGGTTTCTAAAAACTCTGCCCATAAATCACCGGGAATCAGTGTTATCGAAGATAACATAATTGTACAATATCTTTTGGTAGTTTTTCAAGAGAAAAATAAAGGCAACTAACCTTTTAATTTCAGTTAGTTGCCTTACATCAAAACTAAGCCGGGATATGAATTTCTTTCAGACCCTGTTAACGGATTTCTGGGAATTCACG
>NZ_CALDXB010000077.1 GCF_937923675.1 uncultured Sutterella sp.
CGAAAAAGCCCTGCTGTGAACCAGCAGGGCTTTAGTATCCTGGGGTGGGAGATGGCCCCCGTCAGTACTTGAACTTACTGTGGTTTACATCTTTCTGTTGATCCTGGCTACTTTTCGGGCTGCTTTTCACCAGGGCCCTGCACTATCCTGCACTCCCATTATACGGCCAACCGCTTCGCCTCCCAGTGCTTGTAGCAGTCAAGGTCTTTGACTGCAAAGCCGAGTTTGGCCAGAGAGTCTTCCACAAAACAAAGGTTGAAGTCCATGATGGCCTCGGCGAACTTCGGCGCGAGCGGGGATTCCGTCTGCTTCAGGAAGTTGTAGAAGAGTTTCAGATCGTCCCGGAAGAGATACCGCCAGCAGTAAACAAAGGTGCGCTGCTTTTCGAGGAAGTCTTCGCTGACCCGGTACATCTTCCTCCCTTCCGGAATATTGAGCGGGGTGAGGTTCGGCTTCCCGCTCTTTGGCAGTGCCCTGGGTTCCTGCTTCGGGGCGGCAGCCGTCTTTGCTTCCGGCACCTTCAGGTCGACGGCGTCGATGAACTTCAGGCATTCGGCGAACTGACAACGCGGCAGTTCGGTATAGCGCGGAATCTGAAACCGCACCTTGATCGCACGGTAGATCGTCTGGTAGTTCGCACTGGAGGTCTTCGCCCGGCGTGCGACGGCCTGCTGAATCTGTAGCTGTTCTGCGGGCGTGATCGTGGTCGGGGCTTCGAGCTCGTGCTTCATGCGTTCGAATTCATCGTAGAAAGCGCACTTGAATTCGAGTGCCTTCGCACCAGTGAAGCCCATGGCGAGGATGCAGAAGCCTTTCTGATCCATCCAGTAGCCAGTTACAGTGCGCTTTGCTCCGGAGCCGATTTCGACCTCTTCGGACCATTGCGCAAAATTGCGCGATGCTAGAAGTTCAGGCTTTTTAGCGATGATGGAGTCAATTGCGCGGACTGCGTCACTATGCTTTTTCGAGAAGTATTCGGCGACGATGCGACTGGACGTGACGGGACGACCTTCGATGACCTTGAAGGCGTTTTGGAAAATAATTTGACTCATAAGAGTGTCCTCTACTGGTTTTGAAGACCCTCTCAGATACCCCGCCAAGGATATCTGAAAGGCGTTCTCTGGTTGGCGGACCGGTGTAGAGGAACCGGCGGGTTGAAACCTCCTACTTCGTTCAATAGAACGGCAGAACGGCAAAGCCGTCTGAACGACATGGCACAAGGCCGAGGTCGACATTTCGGAGAACCCCCAAAGAACGCCTATCGGATATCCTGGGTAGGATATAAAAAATCCGCGATGACGTAAGTCATTGCGGAGCCAGACGCTCCTCTACACTAACGGGCCGCCAAGCCCGCGTCGGCCATTGCGACCGACACAGGAAGCATACCCGAAACAGAAGCGAGTAGTCAAAAAGCCCCGACAGGGAGCCGGGGGCTGCGACCATTTTCGTGGCGTCACGAAAATGGCTAGCCTTGCGGTATTCCTCTTTTGTCATGCTCGATTCCTATGTCATGCGGCATCTTCAGGCTCTTTTTTTGCCCGGTTTCAGTTTGTTCTGCGGCGGAGTTCTGCATATAGCCGAGCCCTTCAACGTAGCGGCGGATGTCTTCCCGTTTCCAGAAAAGCTTGGCGGAAAATCCTTCAACCGGTTTCGGGAAGCGGGTCTTGTCCGAGTACCGGCGGCGCTTGAACGTCGTGACGGAAATTCCCATGAAGGCGGCTGCGGCCGCTTGGTCCATCAGAAGTGTTGTGTTATCCATGGCGGTGGCTCCAGTCAATGTTGTCGTTCTCTTGTTCAATTGCTCTTTTCAGTTGTTCATCTGTGTAGGCGTAACTTCCGTCTTTGCCCCGTGTCAGGTGTCTCATCGCGAAGAACTCCATGACGATTCGTGTCGGCGAGCATTCGAAGCTTTCGCGAATATATGGGCCAGCGATTGCAACTCCTGCCCTGACTGCCTTGAGTTCATCCCCTTTGAAAACGAACCGCGGGTTGTCAGGGTTCATGTCGCAGGCGCGGTCGGCGCAGGCTTTGATTGCGTCTCCGGCTGCGTTGATGACGGGCGTGCATTCCTTTACCTCGTCCTTATCAAGCCAGTCTCTGGTGACAAGTCCCATGGTGCAAAGATTCAAAACGTCCCTGACGCAGGTCATGTCGTCCATCGTCGCTTCGCCTGTCGGGAATTTCAGCTCGGTGATGAGCTCAAAGTCCTGAAAGACGGCCTGCAGATGCTCGATGTCAGAGAGCTTCCAGCAGTTGAAGCGGACGGGCTTCGGGCGGTATTTCTTCCTCGGTCTTTTGTTGTTGGCCATTTTGTTTGCTTCTCTTCCCCGGTGTGGGATGATTGAGGTGTTCTTGCCGGAACATTCGTCAACCATCCCACGGAGGAAGCCATGTTGGAAGAACTGAGCGCAACTGCGTCTCTCGTCTCCCTTGTGTTTAAGGCTGTCAAACGTTTAAAAAAGGAACCTTCTATGCAGCTCTCCGCTTCTTTTGCCGGTCGCCGTGGTGATCGTGTCGAGCTTTCTCTGATTCTTTCTGCGGAACAGGAAACTCTAGTTGAGTCCGTGAGCGTCGATGACTGCGGCCTCGTTGATGATGACGGCCGCGTTGTCGACGCCCTGACAAAACCGATTGTTCTGCATGCCGTCGGCACCGTTGTCCGGGTGGTTGATCTCGGCTACAAGCGCCGGGAAATCAAGGCCGCTCCGGTCGAACTGAAGCTGACGGCCGTGCTCAGAAAAGAGCTCAGAATCATCACGGTTCGCGTTCAAACCGACAAAGGTGAAGCGGTTGCGCGGTCAGCGATTTGATTTCTCTTTCGCTTCTTTCACGGTTCCAGAACTTCCGGCTCGTCCGGATTGAGATCCGGGAGCGGTTCTTTGGGCGCGGCCGTCGGAGCTTCCGGAGCAGGCGCCGGGGCGGGTTCTTCCTCTTCCGGAAGAATCTCGATGCCTACGCCCTTCTCGGTAGCGATCCCGTCGATCACGTCGGACGCGGTGACGGCTTCGCCGCGGTCGGTCTTCTCGTCAACTTCTACGGCGCGCTGCGCTTCGATGCTGACGGGGAGGAGCTTGAACAACCGGCGGATCACAGTCTTTTTCGCCATTTCGGCCCAGTGAGTAGCCCACGGGCCTTTTGTGCCAGCCTTCGACTGACTGCGCACGGCTTCGATTTCAGCGCGGCTCATCACGTCAAACTGGAAGCCGCCGCCGACAAGACGGGCCACGGCGTAGACGTGGGTCACGGGGCCTCGGTCGGCCATAGCTGCAGGGACGTGCCGGCAGTCCTCGTGCAGGCCGAATTCGTAGTGGAACTCGTCGGCCTCGTGCACGCAGTGAGCGGAGATCGAAACGATCTGTCCGGAACGGCGGGCGAGGTCGATCATTCCGCGGTAGCCGATAATCAGCTGCGCATTCGGACGGCCGTCGGAAGCCTTGCCATTCCCAAAAGGGAGAAGGTAGCAGTGCCCCAGGGCGGAACCGGGTTCGAGACCCAACTGAGCGCACTGCAACACGCACCCGTAGAACGACGTCGGGGAACAATTGAGAAGCGCCGGCGTCTTGCGGCATTCGCTCATGACGATACGCGTCAGGCGTTCCGGGGTGAGGGACTTCGGCAGGGCTAAGGCCATTTGCTTCTGAAACGCTTTGCCGGTCACCACGTCCAGCAGGGAGCCTTCTTTCGTGGCCTTGACGGCGACGGCCTTCTTAGCCGCGTTGGGGTTAACTTTTTCGAGAAGAGTGTCGGTAGTGGACATTTTCTGTTTCCTTTCAATTAGTAAACACGGAGGATTCGGGACGGCTCAGAACGTCCTGCGTACTGAGCCCACAATTCAGGGTCATCGGCCTTCAGCTGCTTGGCGTTGAACATCGCACGGGACTGAGACTTGAAGGTGGCTGCTTTCTCGCCACCGATGAGGATTCCTTCGTTTTCGCCGATGAAGCCTGCAATCTTGGTAGCGACGGCCTCCATCTGATCTTTGATGCTGGTGGCCTTGTCCTTTAGCTGGCGGTATTCGCCGATAGCAATGGCGACTTCCGGAGTGGCTTCGACCATGGGGCCGACTTCACGGCGGTACAGGTGCCGGATGTCGTCCAGGTCTTTCGGTTCCGGCGCCTTGCCGCCGAGGACGTTGTCGAACCAAAAAGCCCGCAGCGTGGAAACGATGGCGTTGATGGCGTCTTCGTTTCGGTCGACCTTGTACATACGGAAGTCGTTTCCTCCGATGAGGACAGCCACGTAGCAGACGTGAACCCCGGTGAGTCGCATATACCACTGAACCTGCGTTTCGTAGTAAAGCGGAATCTCGTGTTCGGTGACGACTTTCCCGGCTTTGATCTCGTCTTCTTGGGATTCGCCCCAGAGGCCGGACGCGTAGGCGGATGCGGTCTTGCATTCCAGGATGGCGTCCGTCGTGATGAGCGGTTCGCCTTCCTTCGGATCCTTCGCCGGCCGCACGTTTTTCTGAATCTCCGGCATGACGACGGCGCGGTCGATGTTGGCCCGCATCCAGTCGCCTTCACCGTCTACGAACGTGTAGCCCACGCGCTGAACCTTCATGCCGGTGCGTTTCTGAAATTCCTTGGCGACGATGTCTTCCAGGATGGTGCCGAAGTGCATGGAATCCGTGGCCGGCTGTGGTTCGCCTTCGCCGCGTTTGTCCTGCCACAGTTCGACCGGCGTGCGCCACGGGGAAAGCCCCAGGGCTGCAGCCACGTCAGAGCCGCCGATACCCTTGGTGCGCTGTTGCAGCCACTCTTCGCGGGCGAGTCCGGTGATGGGGATGAGTCTTGTCATTTTTTTTACCTATGCCGCTTCGCGGCTGTCTTCGTTGATTGTGGTGGGGGGGGGTCATGTGGTCTCCTCGTCGAGGTTGAGTTCGTCCATCAGGCGGGAGAACTCGTCTTCTGTTAAGGCGTAGGAGTTCGATACTTCTCTGCGGCTGGTGTCCATCACTGAGACGGTATGCAGCTCGGTGTAGACGAAGTAGCTTTGGCTGCCGCCCTCAAACACCATCACGCGTTCAAGCGGGTTGACGTTGAGCGGCTTCCAGGCGTTGGCGTCTCGAATCAAATCTTCGTTGTGGTTGCTGAGATCAATCATTTCTTACTCCGGTAAGGCAGGGCGCGGACAGAAGCGGTCTGTCGGCTGGTGCGCCCTTTGATCTGCGTCCCGCGTGTAAGGACAAAAATCACGCACAGAATTCATGGGACGCAGATCAAAAGGCACGAAAAAACCCGCAGGCCAAAAGCTTGCGGGTATGAAAAAGCCGCCCGGAGGCGGCTACTGCTTACGCTTTGTAAGCGGTACTATGTAATCGTATTGATTTTGCTGAAAAAATCTAATTATGTAGAATTCTACGTAATTAGATACAGAGTTCTGAGCATTTGCGGCAATTGTTCTTTGTCAAACACCAGCGACTTGTCCACGAAGTATGAAGAACGCTCATATTCGGCACGACCTACCTTTGATTGGCTTTCGATGACGGCAATAACCCGATCTTTTCGTTGCTGACTGCGTAACTGTACGCTCAGTAGTTCTGCTTCCAGAAGACGGGACTTGTCTGCGGCAGCAACGATATAAATCGGAGCGAAGGAGGCACGGCTTAGAAAGTAGTCAACTGTTATTTCGTGCGAATCAGGCACAACATACTTCTCCTGTACTTCTTCTTTCTGCATCACGGAGAAGATTGCTTCCCGCAGTTCATCCTTGAATGCGCTGGCAACCTTTTGCGGGCGCAGGACAACGGTTGAATAGAGAGAAACGGAACATTGAGCCACCCTCAGAATCTGCACTGGCAGGTCGTCTGCCTGTGCAACAGAGAAGATTTCTCCTTCATCGTTGACTTGGATGCCGAACAGTGCCGCCTGCTCTGAGATAAAGTAATTGGCGGCGCTTCCCTCAAAGTCGAAGCCGGCTGTTGAGGCAAACCAATCGGCGTTTCCTCCGTCGGATATTTGGTAGCGATTACCCGGCAGAGGGCGGACACGAATAACTGCATGGTCGTTGGTACCAACGTATGCCAGCGGGGTCTCTACGAGAGAGACTCCGCTTTCGACGTTATTACGTACTTTAAAAAGCTGGCAGATGTTGATATTCATGGCTAAAACAACGATCCTTGGACGAACCGTTTCCCGCTAATGGTAATGCCGGCTGCTTGACAAAACAACTCAATCAGTTTGCATACGCCTTCAAAGATCTGCCTTTGCTGATGCACGCATCATGCCATCAAGTCTGCAGAGTTCGACCAGTGCTTTATTCTCAAGATGCCCAAAGTTTTTCCAGGGAGAGTCATCACCAGTCAAAGGGAGGGGAGGCAAGACAAATGGAGTTGGGCTCATTTGCGTAAATTAAAATGAATTTCAGTGGAGACAAACTCATTATTGACAATCAAAAGGCGGCCCCGATAGAAACAAAGCTATTTGTTTCTATTAAGGACGCTGATGGTGTGAACAACTACGTCAACCCGCTCAGTCTTTCCTAAAAAAGACCCACATCAGCCCTCGGTTTCAAGGGTTGATGTTGGCCTTTTCACATGGTCCCGGGTTGTTACGTCCCGGCGCGGCTCCCCGTGGGCCGGCCATGCTTAGCGCTTGCAGGTGCGCTGCGCGGTTGTTCCGTTTGGTCGGGGCACCACTCCCGGCTCAGGGTACAGAGTACTTTCAACTCCTTTGCGCACGCCTTCAGTGACGCTCGCTGCAGAACAGTTCAGAACCGTTCTTTTGTTTGCCCCATCCCACCGCCCAGGCCGTTAAAAGGAATCGGCGAAAAGGGGCAAACAGAAGAACGATTTGTTCTTCTTGCCGGGCTAGTACCCCGGCAATGAAAGCAACACATACCCGAGGATGACGAAGCCCGAGGCTGCCAGGACGTTTTCGATGAACTGCTTCATGCCAGCACCCACTGAAGAAAGACGATGAGGGCGGTCACGGCGGCAATGGCAATCAGCACTCTTGCCTGTGACCAAAAACGATCCTCGGCAATATCGGCCAGAAGTCCCATCCGGAATGCGTAGTCGAGTGTCATTTGGTGTCCTGTGATTCAGTTGTTTTTGGTGTATGAAGATTACACCACAAAAGCAACTATTTGGCAACCAAATAAGAAACCTAGAAAGTGTATTAAATGATGTATATTTGACGAATGTCAAAACGCAAGGCAACAAAAAACCGCCCGAAGGCGGTTGGAAAATAGATGGGTTGTTAGTTCTTGAAGGCTTTATCTGCAGGTATTTGAGCCAAGCGGCCCGATTCTTTGGCAATTTTCTTTTCGTCTGATTTAACTCTTCGCTCAAGTTTTTGGATATCTTCTTCTGCAGGAAGATTTTCCGGCTTAATTCCTCTTTGCCCAAGCATTTCCCGAACGCTTTTGTTGTTTTGAACGTGTTCGGCAGTGATAGGCGCTTCCCCTCGCAGATCTAACTGGGTGACATTGTGGTTAGTCATCTCCGTAGCCAGGTTTTTTGCTGCAATAGTTAAGGTTGGCAAAAAGTCGGCAAGTGGGCGGGACTTTGAAATGCCCAATTTTGCTTTCATTGCCAAGGTGGTGTTGCCGCCAAACAAAGCGCAATCGCCTCTTGAGCGAATCCTGCCAAAGCCTTTGTCGTCCACCCCTCGTTCGTAGATGTTGCGAGATAGAGTTTTTTCTGACTCACGCAAACGCTCCCGAGCCTCAAGTCGCGCGTGCAGTCGCATTCGGTCTTCAATAAGTTCTTGTTTCCTCGTTTGCACCGCGAAATAGCTTTGGGCAAAGGCTATTTCTTGTTTTCTGGGGTCGCCGTTTTGCGCGATGAGATAGCAGGCATAACGAGTGAGCATAAAGTCGGCGACTTCTCTCTGAGAACCGCTTCCAAGGGGAACCATTTTCGTGACGCCACGAAAATGGTCGTCAGGGTTGAATCCTGTTGATTTGCAAGAGGTTATAGCTTTTCCGATCACGCTGATGAAATTCTCCCAACGAGAATATCCGAGCAGTGGCTGAATGTCTCTGGCAAACCAAAACTCTATGTCTTCGTGTTCGGGTACGTGCTGGATGATGCAGTCAAAAGATTCTTTAAGTGATGGCAAATTGTCAGTCATAACAGGTCCTTGTCTTGAAATCTTTCAGGGGTTACAGGCGACGATACCGCCAGTATGTTCAACCATTACCGAAACCTCTTTCTGCACTCAACCACCACGCCGCAAAGCTGCAACTGCAGCTCTTGGGACGATAGCGTCGGGTACAAAGGGTTCAACGGTCGCAGTTCAAATGTTTCACGGCCGTACTTATCGAATCCTGTGACGGCGTACTGCTTCATCGTGGCTTCATTCATGCAGCCGTTGTCGATTCTCGCAACGACATAGTCGCCTGGCCTGGGGGACAAGTCTGGGTTCACAATCACTGTTTCGCCTTCATGAAACACGGGTTCCATTGACGAGCCTTTGATCGTCAGGGCGTAAGCATTGTCCGGCACGTCGTCGCCCACATCGATCCATTCATCGTACGAGTTGTCGCCACTATCGGTGGGCAGGCCGGCCTGAACGAACGAAAGCACGGGGATTTTTTTCGAACGAGAAATCTTGGTGCCGGTGAGTTCATGCGGTTCATCCAGGAATCCCTTTCCGAGATTCAGCTTTTCTTCAATGTACCTGGCGATACGCGGGCCGAATGACTTTTTGCCGGCAAGCATATCGTTGATCTGCTGCGGTGAACGTTCAAGCGCCCGAGCCAATTCGGCTGCTGTCCCGTACTGCTCACGAACCTTCTCAAAGTTCTCAAGCCGAATTTTCGGTAGGTCAATCATGGTGTTCTCCGGTCAATTTTGACCATTATCTGCCAAATACACCATAAAAATGCACCGACGGTTGCAACGCAAACACATTTATAGTGTATCATACAGTTTATATTCATCAACCTGTACGGTGTTTAAATGAACGAAACCGCGAAGTCCTTTTTCCGCTCTCTCACTGCAGAGGAAAAAGATGCCGTAGCAGCCAAGTGCGGAATTAACAGGCGGTATCTGAACAACCTTATCTATGGCGATAAGCGTCATCCGGGCGTCAAGCTGGCGGCGAAGATCGAACGAGCCACTTCCTGCCGCGTCACCAGGGAGCAGTTACGTCCCGATGTTGACTGGAAGCTTTTGAGCGGCATTTTGTGAAGGTGCTGCTATGGCTCGATATAGAAAAATCGACCCGCGTATATGGAACGATGAAAAGTTCGCTTCGCTTTCACATGAGGCACAGCGCGCTTTCTTTTTCATCCTGACGCATCCGAGCATGACGAGTCTGGGAGCTTTCCGCATCTCAGCTGCCGGTATGGCGCAGGAGCTCGGACTGACTGAGAAAGGGTTTCAGGAACCCTTTCATGAACTCTTGTCAAAGGGCATCGTGAGGTATGACGAAAAGTCCTTTCTGGTCTTCGCTCCGAACTTCCTGAAATACAACCCGCCGGAGAATCCGAACGTCATTAAAGGTTGGGCTGTTGCCCTTGATTATCTGCCGGAGTGCGGCTTAAAGCACGAAGTTTTACTGAAGGCAAAACAGTGCGCATCCAATACTGATAAGGGTTTAAAGGCTTTTGTTGATGCTTTCGGAGATATTTGCCATATCGCTCCGAAAGGGTTTCAGGAACCCTTCCCGAAGGGTATGCCAATACAAGAACAAGAGCAAGAACAAGAGCAAGAACAAGAAATAAAGGTTGGGGGCGCTTTTAGCGAAAAAGTCGCTGACGCTCCCGAACCTCCTCCTTCGGATTTTTGTGACGAGATTCCCGAGAAACTGTTCCCGGAGGACTGGGGCGCTCTTGAGCCTTTGCCTCCGCCGGAGACGAAACCGGCGAAAAAGGAAAAGCGCGGAACGCGTCTGGACGTTCAAACGCTTCCGGACGAGTGGGGAGCCTTTGTCAAGGAAAGGGCACCTGACCTCGATCCTGATCTTGTTTTCGAAGAGTTCAAGAACTACTGGGTATCTCAGCCGGGGCAGAAGGGCGTGAAGCTCGACTGGTTTGCAACTTTCCGGAACAACGTTATCTCGATGCCCGACGGAAAGCGCCGGGCCCTGAGCAGAAAGCACACATCGTTTGAACACGTCAACTACCACGAAGGAATCAACCCCGATGGAAGTTTTTAAGTCAAAGAACGGCACCTTCTACAAGGTGCTTGAGTGGGCCGAGTGCCCGAAGCACGGCCGGTACGTCTCGCGGATCGCCGAGTGGCGGTGCAAAAACGAGTTCGGTTCGCCGTGGTCATGCGTCTGTCAGGCCTGCAGGGATGAAGCTGAAGCGAACCGGATGTTCAGCCAGGCTGCCATCCCTCCGCGCTTTCAGGGCAAGACGATCGAGAGCTTTCAGGCTGGGACCGAAAAAGCTGCAGAGGTTAAGCAGTTTTTTGCCGACTATGCGGCGAACCTACCTGAGTGCATACGGGACGGGCGTTCGGTCATCCTGACAGGGCGCTGCGGGACTGGAAAGACACATCTGGCCTGCGCCCTGGCGCTTGACGCCAAGGCGATGGGGTTCACGGCTCTTTTCACCTCTGTGGCAAAGATCGTCCGGAACATCCGGGAGTCCTGGGGAAGCGCATCGGGCGCTTCTGAGCGTCAGATCATCGACCGTTATGCCGGCGTTGATCTGCTCATCATCGACGAGGTGGGCGTGCAGAACAACACTGACAACGAGAGAAATCTCCTTTTCAGCGTTCTTAACGAACGCTACGAGCAGATCAAGCCCACGATCCTTATCAGCAACCTGAAGCTCTCGGAGATCAAGGCAGTCATCGGTGAGCGCGCTTTTGACCGTATCCGGGAAAACGGCGGCCGGGCTTTTGTTTTCGACTGGGAAAGCTGGAGGCCGGACTCCAAGGCTGCGGAACCGGTTCGGTATAACCCGCTTGCCCGCCTGCACATTGAGGCATTCCCGGACGATGCAGAGCATCCGGAGGTGAAGGTCAGACCGGTTACAGACTACAGGTCCGAACTGGAGAAGTCGGATGCGCCTTAACGAGATCAGCCCGGCGGCACGTAAGTGCGTCCGGTGGATGCGGGCCCACAGCGGTATCTCACGGACCCGCCAAGACATCGAGAAGCAGTCACGAACAAGCGTCCCGGCCGTTACGGAGGCGCTTGGTTACCTTTCGGACAACAGGCAGCTTTACACGAGCTTTGACGCGCGGCCGGAGATGTCCAACGGCATTCCAAATCTGAACTCTATAACGCTCTACTACCGCTTCACGGAAGACTTCGAGGCCTTCGACCGCTCTGTCCGGGCCGAAAGGGACAAGATTTATCCGCCGGAGAAGCGGACGAGAAAATGATTTTTAATGAGGAGTGAAACCAATGGCAAAAATGACGGCCGCAATGGCCGAAAAAATCAACCGGGCTCACAAGCTCGGTTACGGCATCGGCCGCAGCGGTGAGGCACCGTCACGGTATCAGGCCGACATCAACGCCATGAATCCCCAGGAGAAGAAGTACTTTCAGCTCGGGCTGATTGAGGGGCAGATCGAGCGGAAAGAGGAGCTGGCAGTGGTTCACAAAGGTTCACCCAGGGCGGGGGTGTCGGCATGAGCATTTACCTCAACATTGAACTGCCGTACCCGAACCGGATTTTGTTCCCAAATGGCCGCGCTCACTGGCGGGCCCGGGCCAAGTCGGCCAAGGCCTACAGGGCGGCCGGATTCTTTTACACGTCCCATGCGATCGGGAGGGGCCCTAAGCCCAAGATTCCGGAGGAAGGGAAGGTCGTCGTTCGGCTTACGTTCTATCCGCCGGACCGTCGGAGCCGGGATGAGGACAACCAACTCGCGGCCATGAAGTCCGCCCTGGACGGCGTGGCTGACGCATTAGGGATCAACGACAAGAAGTTTCACATTCTCGAGCCGATCTTCAAGGAAGAAGTCGTCAGAGGCGGGAAAGTGGTTGTGACCTTGGATTTTCTTCCACGAACAAGCAAAAAGGCGGCATAGTGGGTTCTAAGCAGCTTGACGTCGGCTCTTTCGTCGTGACTCCGAGCGGGAGAGCCGGCGTCATTGTTGCCTTCACTTACGGCTCCCGGGGCGATCTCCCCAGGGCAGCCGTCCGATACATGAACCGGATTAACGACGAGGTGTGCCTGCAGCCGAAACTGCTGCGGCCGTACGATGATGCCGACAAGAAAAAGCAAAAGGCCAAAGAAGAAGCCGGCTAAGCTGTCGGCAAAACAAAAGCGATTTGTTGAGGAATACGCCGTAGACTGCAACGCTTCTGCCGCGGCAAGACGTGCCGGCTATTCCCAGAAGACGGCCAAGGAGACGGGGTACAGGCTTTTGAGGCAGCCGCACATTGCCAACGCCGTTCAGGAAAAGATGAAGCAGGCGGCGGCACGGGCCGAGCTCTCGGCTGACTTTGTCCGGCAGTTCTGGAAAAAGGCCATTCAGACCTGCGCCCAAGAGGTTGAGGCGCGGACTGCCGACGGGCTGCCGGTGTTGGACCGGGACGGCGAGCAGGTTTACAAGAACCTCGATGCGGCCACGCTCAGAAACCTCCTGGCGGATGTGGCCAAGCATCTGAGGATGTTCGAGAAGGATGACGCAGCCAAAGACGAGGACGACGGCACGGGCGTCATGAAGGTCCCGGGCGTGGCCTCCAAGGAAGACTGGAATGGGCAGTGAACCGCGCGTCATCTGGCAGCCCTTGCCGGGTTCCCAGACGAACTTTCTTTCCTGCCCGTTCTTTGAGGTGCTTCTCGAGGGAAACCGCGGCGGCGGCAAGACTGACGCTTTGCTCATGGACTTTGCTCAGCTTGTCGGGGCCGGATACGGCGAAGAATGGAGGGGCGTTATCTTTCGTCAGACCTATCCGGAACTCCGCGACCTTGAGACAAAAAGCCTCAAGTGGTTTCGACGCATCTTTCCGAACGCCAAGTACAACGTCACCAAGCACGAGTGGCACTGGCCGACCGGTGAGGCCCTGTTGTTCCGCAATGGGCAGACGGCCGACGATTATTGGAACTACCACGGCCATGCCTATCCGTTCCTCGGGTTCGAAGAGCTTACGAACTGGCGGGATCCGGGCTTTTACGAGGCCATGCTCTCCACGTGCCGCTCATCTGTTCCCGGCATCCCGCACTTTGTCCGGGCTACAACCAACCCGTACGGTAAGGGGCACACCTGGGTAAAGGAGCGCTTCGAGATTGGTAAGCGTAAGCCCTGTGAGGCGTGGGGCGAGCCCGGCCGCGAGCGCGTCTACATCCATTCTCAGCTCACTGAGAACACGATTCTCATGGCCTCCGACCCTGACTACATCAAGACGCTTGAGTCGCTCAAAGACCCTGCGCGCAAGAAGGCCTGGCTTTACGGTGACTGGGACATCAACATCGGGACGTTCTTTGCCGAGGTGTGGGACGAACGTACGTGTGTTGTCGACCCGTTCCCGATCCCTTCGAGCTGGAAGGTGTGGAAGTCGATGGACTGGGGCTATTCCAAGCCCTACGCGGTACTGTGGCTGGCTTTGTCCGAAGACGGTGTTTTCTACGTGTGGCGCGAGCTTTACGGCATTGACGCCGATATGCCGAACGTCGGCAGCAAGGAATCGGCTGTCGATGTGGCCAAGAAGATCAAGGCCATCGAAAAGCATGATTCGCGCCTGGGGTACGAGTACCGGATGAATCTTGCCGACCCGGCTATTTTCTCGAACACCGGGGCCGAGCGCAGTATCGGCCGCATTTTCCGGGATGAGGGTATCAAGTGGCTTCCCGCTTGGAACGCCCGCGGCAGCCGTGTGAACGGCTGGCAGGAAATCGTGCGCCTGCTCGCGGAGGGACGGCTCAAGTTCTTCCGCTCCTGCAAAAACTGCATCCGGACGATCCCGGCCATGCCGCCGGACGATTACAACCCTGAAGACGTCGATACCACGTGCGAAGACCATGCGGGCGACGCCCTGCGCTACGGGATCATGCGCCGTCGCCGTAATCCGAACAAGGACGATATCCGGGATGAGCGCACAGAGTCGGATGCGGAAATCACGGACGACGGCATCACCTTCGAGGTTGACTTCGGCAGGACTTGAAAGAAATCTTGCCCGGCCTTCGCTTTTTCGGGTTACAACCGCTACACCATTGAGACAACCTGCGCATACACATGGAAGAAGACCTCATTGCCGCTCAGCCTGGGACAGTGCCGGATATGCAGACGCCGGACTCCATCCTCATCATTGAGCCGGAAAAAATCCAAGACGCTCCCCAAGAGCCCGATAAGCTTGCCCGCCAGTGGCAGAAGCGCATTGACGCCGCCAAGAAGCACTGGAAGTGGTTTTATGACCGCTGCCGGTACAACCGCAAGCTGACGGCCAACTTCAATACGGAGAAAAAGGCTGATGATCCGGACTTCATGCCGTTTCGCATCAACCTCATCGAGTCCACGATCCGCGGCATCATGCCGAATCTCTACGCCCGTAATCCGGAAATTTCCATCCGGTGCCGGCGCCGTGCTGATGAGGCCAATGCCGAACTCACAAAGTTCTGTGACACGCTGCAGGAAGTGCTTAACGCTTACCTCGAACGGGCGGAACTTAAAGCCCGCGGCAAGAGCGTTGTACGCGCGGCCCTCACGAACTCCTACGGCGTGCTGAAGGTGAGCTTTCAGCGGGACCTTTCCACGGATACGATCATACGGAACCGCCTGCAGGACGCCCAGGACAACCTGGCCCGCATTGACGGCCTGGCTTCTGAGCTGGCTGACGATGATCTGCAGGGGCATGAACAACTCGAAGCCAAGCGCCAGGAGCTTCTGGAGACAATCTCCGGCTATCAGCAGGACCCGGAGCCGCAGACGATTACCGGCCTTGTGATCGACCGGGTGCCGACTGATCAGCTCATCATCGATCCGATGATCTGCGATTTCTCGGACTACCCGCAGGCCGACTGGATGTGCCAGTGTGTGCCGATGAGCCGGGAGTACGTTGAGGACACGTACAAGATCAAGGTTGACGGCGCTGCCGTTTACACCGAATCGGCAGGAGAAGCGCTCGACCGAAAAGAACTCGCGCCGACGGGCTCGGCCACGGACAATGTCAGGCCGGACGATCAGGTGATGGTTTTTGAAATTTGGGACCGGCGCAGCCAGCGCGTCTACACGATGTGCGACGGCTGCCAGTACTTCCTGCGTGAACCGGACTCGCCACAGAAGGTGGGGAGCCGGTGGTTCCCGTTCTTCCTGCTGCCGTTCGATCAGGTTGTCGATACGTTTGTTGCGCCTTCGCTTGTAGACCTGATGGAAGGCCTGCAGGAGGAGCACAACAAGACCCGTGACACCCAGATGCTGCATAAGGACTTCTGTAAGCCCGGCTACATTGCCAGCGCAGACGTTGATGAAAAGAGCATCACGCGGTTTGCTCAGGCAGAGCTCGGCGAGATCACGATCCTCAAAAACACCGAAGGGCAGGACCTGCGCTCGCTGATTCAGCCGAAGCAGTATCCTCCGCTCGACCAAGCGCTTTACGACACTACGGCTATCCGCCAGGATATTGAGCAAGTGACCGGCATGCAGGATGCCATGCGGTCCACGGTTGTGCAGCCGAAGACCGCTACAGAAGCGCAGATCATGCAGCAGGGACTGTCCGGCCGTGTGGCCGCGTTTCGTGATGCCGTTGAGGATTTCCTGCAGGAAGTGGCCTTTTATTCGGCTCAAGTGCTTTTGCAGGAGCTTGACGTCAAGGACGTCGAGGACATCATGGGCAAGGCTCAGCCTGACTTCGATCCCGTGACGCTGCAGATTGTTCCGGTGGAGCAGCCGTTTGTGTGGTATCAGCTCTCGGCCACAGAACTCTCCCGCCTTATCCGTCTCAAGATTGAGGCCGGCTCCACGGGAGCACCAAACAAGTTGCAGGAGCAGGAGAACTGGGGGAAGGTGGTGCCGACCATCATGCAGGCCGTGCAGGCCCTGTATCAGCTCGGTTCACAAGGGCTTGATACGACGCCCTTTGAAACCGTTATTTCTGAGACATGTCGACGATTTGATGAGCGCATCGACCCGAAGGCGTTTATCCCCGACCTACAGCCGCAGCTTGCTCAGCAGGCTGCATTACAGCAGGCGGCCGCCCAAGCGCAGGAGCAAGGGGCAGCACAGCCGGCCGCGGCTCAACCGAGTTTGATTCAACCAACCTAAAGAGGGAAAACCATGGAAACTGACGACAAGAATCTGCCTGCAACGGAAGAGGATCAGGAGCCCGATACGGCGCCGGCCTCTGAGGCAGAAGAGAATCCGTCCGGGCAGGATGCGCCCGAAAAGGGTGCGCAGGAACCTGCAGATGATGCCGGTGCGCACATTGCCGAGGCCATGAAGAAGATCGGCGTTGAGACTGAAGGCGAGGACGAGCCAAAGAAGGAAGAAAAGCCGCAGCCGCAGAACGACGGGGCTGACAAGCCCGCAGCCGCGGCACAGCCGGCTGCTGAGCCGGAAACTCAGGCGGCGCCTCAGAACCCGGCCGCAAAACTCTCGCCCGAGCAGGAAGAGGCTGAGCTCATCCGGGCGATCCCGTCCGATCGCGGCCGTACCCGCATCAGCCAGCTCTTGAGCCAGGGCCGCCAGGCGCGCTCAAGCCTTGCTGCCGTACAGCGTCTCGTCTCTGATTCCGGACTTGACCAGGAGTCTCTTACCTCGCTTCTGACGATCGCCAAAAACGTCAGCAGCAAAGACCCGCAGGCGCTCGAGGAAGGGCTCAGACAGCTCGAGGCCGTACGCGCCAACCTGTACCGGCAGGTGGGGCGTGAAGCGCCGGGCGTTGACCTTGTAGCCCGTTACTCAGATCTGCAGAAGCGCGTCACCGAGATGGGGATGCGCCGCGAGGACGCCTTAGAGATCGCCAAGGCCCGGCAGATCGAAGAGCAACGCAAGGCCTACGCTCAGCAAGAGGCGCGGATGCAGCAGGAGCGGGCGGCTTTTGAGGGGAAGATTCAACGCTTTCAGCAGCAGACCGTTGCGGCTTTTCAGGCCCGTCAGAACGATCCGCAGTTTGAGGCCAAAATCGAGATCCTTAAGGGGCATTTCACGCCTGAGAAAATCCAGGAGTTCGTGCGCTCGATCCCGCCTGAGCAGTGGATGGATTCGATTCTCTACCTGTACGACAACGCCAATCCTGTTGTCCGTAAGCCCAATAACTTCATCGCCGGACGGCCGTCCCGTAATGCCGGCGTGAAGGCCGGTGTGACGGCTCCCGGCACTCCCGATGGCATTGCGGCCCGTATTGCCCAGATGGGCCTTTAAAGAAATCTTGCCATTTCACTTGAAATGTGTTGTTAAATGTGCAGTGCGCGGCGGAGGACCGTTGCGCCTGCACTAAATTTATCGCTGTCAGTAAGGGGTCGCGTCTTACAGCACCGACGCAGCATCAGGAAAAATCCGCAGCAGCGGGGGTCGCGTCCGCAGCCTGGTGTTACGTGAACAAGTCTCGTGGTGGTGTGCTCGGGAGTGCGTGTGGTTTTTGTTTATCCATAACGCTTAGGAAAAGACACCATGCCTATTTCTTCTGACGATCTTGCGGCATTGTCCCGCACATCTTTGGACGACTACCTGAAGAACACGCCTGTTGATCAGGTCACTCAGGATCAGCCCTTCATCAACCGCCTTCTGCAGGGTAAGAAGCCCTTCGGCGGTGCCAAGCAGTACATCAAGGAAAACATCCGGAAGTCTCACGATTCCAACTTCAAGTGGGCGTACGGCGAGGAAAAGATCACGTTCAAGAAGCGTGATACCGTCGAACAGACCGAGTTCCCCTGGCGTCGTTGCGTGGACTCCATCTACCGCTCCGACGACGAACTTTTCTCCAACGGTATCCGCGTTGTGCGCGGTGACAGTGGGAAGGTGCGCCTGGAAAAGAACGAAAAGGTCCAGCTCATCGATCAGCTCAACGAGGATCAACTCACGCTGCGCACGGGCTTTTTCGAGCAGCTCAACCTGCACTGCCTGCGCGACGGCACTTCAAGCCCGGACGCGATTGTCGGTCTGGACGGCATCGTCACTCTCACCCCGACCACCGGCACTCTTGGCAACATCGACCGCGCCACGGCAAAGTACTGGCGCAATACGGCCGTCACGGCCATTGCCCCGGCAGGCCTCGTTGACAAGATGGAATACGCCTGGCGTCAGTGCGTGCGCTACGCCGGCGGTCAGGCCCCGGACTTCATCCTCGCGGGCGCCGACTTCATTGATGCTTACCGCAAGTGTCTGACGCTCACCCAAAACGTTGACGCCGGCCGCGTGAAGCGCCTCGACGCCTCCACCGGCGAAGGTAATAAGACCGGGCTCTTCTTCAAGGGCAAGGAAATCATCTGGGATCCGACTTTCGATGTGTTGGACGATTTGGATAAGCCGGAAACCAAGTGGGCCAAGCGCTGTTACTTCCTCAACATGCGCAACATCTCCTGGCGTGAAGACGGTTACGACATCTTCTCTCCGGACGCTCCGCACGACACGCTGTGCCTCTATACGGCCGTGTCTATGCGCTGCGTGCTGAGCTGCAACCGCGCCAACTCTCACGCGGTTTTGGCCCTGGCCTGATGCACTGACGTAACGGGCGCGCCGATTCTCTCCCTCGCGGCGCGCCCGCAGTGCTTTCCCATTCTCTTTCTGTAAGGAACATTCACATGCTTATCAAGACCGTCCGCATTCTCTGCGTCCGCGATTCCAAGACAAAGATTTCCGCCACTGTGGCAGAACACGAACTCCCGATCCTCAAGCTCATCCACGGTGAAGGCAACGTCATTGAGCAGCCGGACGTCGCTACTCGTCCCTGTGAGATTGAGCCCGAAGACGAGGCAGACCGCCTTAGCCAAAAGTACGGCCAGGAAGCGCTTTTCGCCGCTTACGGCCGGCTCGCTGGGCAGAGCCTCAAAAACGCCCTTGCGGCAGCAGAAGTCAAGACAAAGGCAGCAGAACCCAAGAAGGCGGCTAAGACGGGGGCGTAACTATGGCTCAGCCCAGTGCTTACAAACGGCAGCACGATTTCACTAAGGATGAACAGGGCGAGATTTCGACCGGTGAGCTCAACAGTGAACTGGACGGGGCGTCCACTTCAATTAACGAAATCCGCAGAAACCTGGCACTGCTCCAAAAGGATGACGGCAGCCTAAAAAACAAGCTCGTTGGGATGGAGAACCTGACGGACGATGTCGTTGATGAGTTCCGGAAGGCGACGGAGGATTCGGCAAAACAGGCAGCAACCTCTGCCAGTAACGCCGCAACTTCTGCCCAGAGCGCAGCCGGCTCCGAAGAGGCGGCCGCAGGTTCTGCTGAAGCGGCGAAAAAGGATGCTGAGGCGGCAGCGGCAAATGCACTCCAGACATCGAACGACCGTTCGGCCGTGAACCGAATGCTCGAAGATATGCGCCCGGCCATCAACAATGCCGATGACATCGTTATTGTGGCCCGCAATATCAACGGGGTCATTACGGTGGCGGGCGTGGTTGACTCGGTTAACGCTGTAGCGGCCATCAGCGAGGCCGTTGTTGAAGTCCACGAGAACTCGGCCAACATCAAGACTGTGGCGGCCTCCGATACACAAGTTCGTACGGTGTCGCAGAGCATTGCTGACGTCCGGACTGTTGCCGGGGATCTTGAAAGTTCAGCTCCGACCGGCGCCTCGATTTCTTACGGTTCCATTACCGATCCGCTGCAGGAAAGTCAGCAGACTACCGGCGGCACGATCAAGGTAGTGGCCGACAACATCGAATCGGTCCGAAGCGCCAAGGGTAATGCCGATGCGGCTAAGGAGGCGCGGAACGGTGCCGACGAGTCTGCGCGTGAGGCTGCTTCGGCCAGGGATCTGGCAAGGCGCTGGGCTCTTGAGCAAACAACGCCGGTCGAAGGCGGTGCGTATGGCGCTCGCTATTACGCGGAAGCGGCAGACGGTTCGGCTAATGCTGCCGGTGCATCTGCTACAAAAGCGGCTTCTTCTGAGAAGGCGGCCGGGGAATCTAAGTCAGCGGCACAAGTCTCGGCTCTGGATGCGGCTGCGTCCCAAGATGCGGCAGCACGCAGTGCGTCAGCCGCGAATGCTTCGGAAGCATCGGCGGTATCTGCCGCGGGCGATGCCGAGGCCTCGGCCGAAGACGCTGAGCAGTCAGCTACAGCGGCAGAAGAATCCCGTAAGGCTGCAGAGACTGCCAAGACAGAGGCTGAAACATCCGCTTCCAACGTAGATTCATCAGCGCAGAAAGCGGCTGAAAGCGCGCGCCATGCGGCCGGATCGGAAAGCAAAGCGGCCGATTCTCAGAAAGCTGCGGCTGCTTCGCAAAAGGCAGCGGAAACGGCGGCGACTCGTGCAGAAACTGCCAAGGCCGGGGCGGATAAAAGCGCTGAAAGTGCGGCTTCTTCTGCAACAAGCGCAGCGGGATCGGCGCAAGCGGCAGCAACGGCAGGAAGCGCGGCGGCCGGCGCCGCTTCTGCGGCTCAGACGGCTCAGGGTGCGGCAGAGTCCGCAAAGACCGCGGCAGAGACCGCTGCCGGAAAGGCGGGCACATCAGAGACGGCTGCGGCCGAGAGTGCGCGCCATGCGGCAGAATCGGCCAAACAGGCGTCCGCGGGGCAGATTCAGGCCGACTGGAACGAAAAGGACAATACCTCCAAGGCTTTCATTAAGAACAAGCCCGAGGCATTCACACCCTCCAAGCACTCCCACGCAATTGCCGATGTGGAAGGCCTGGGAGAGAAGATCAAAGAGCTCGAAGACAATGCGGCGGGGGCGGACTCCGTCATGCTCGCGCAGCAGGTTGTCGGCTTCTACAACGGGCTTACCGGGAGTGAGCTGGACTACCGCGAGTATGTCGATGCGCCTCCCTCTGAACTGCTTGACTCGCTTTACAGCTTTGGCGCCGGCTATCAGGCAGCGGCCGCTCCGGCTACATAACTTTTCAGGAGATGCCACATGGCAGCACAAATTGATATGGAAACAGTCGGCCGCGATATTCAGACGCGGTTGACGAACGTAGAAAAAGGTAAGGCTGACAGCTCAAAACTTGGGACGCTTGCCGCGCTTAATGAAGTCAATGCGGGACAGCTCGCTCCTCAGATTGCCCTTGGTGCAGTTAATGCCGCTGAGGGCAGCACCCATCGTCAGGTGGGGCAGGCCACAGCTCCAAATGATGAAGCGTTTGCCGGTTACAGGGGCGTAATTGGCCAAATTGTCTTCAACCGCGGCACCAAGGCACTTCATGTTCTTGACGGTACGGAAGGCTCTCTGGGCACGATCTTTCTAGACAGGGATGCGTGTGACAAGCGTTACTTGGGCCTAAAAACAACGGCTGAGGCAGCAAAGAAGGTGCCGTGGACCGGCGTACAGGGGCGTCCTGATCCTGTTGTTAAGGCGGGGAGCCGAGGAGCCCTTGCTGGCTACTCAACATCCGCAGCACTGACGGGGGCTCAGACCGTTGCGAAAGACTCGTCCGACACGATTGCCCTGAAAACGTCCGGAGCGGTAACGCTCACATTTACAGCGGCAACGGCTGCCGAGGCCTGCACCAAGGTGATTGACCTGACCGCCACTGCGGCGACGACATTGACAGTGGCCGGCGCCTCCTGGGCGAACGGCGATGAGGCCCCGACCTGGGGAACCGCCGGCAAACATCTGACGATTGAGGCCCACTTCATCGGCGGCCGCGTCGATCTCTATGTGCTTAACAACAATGAGGAGCAGGCATGAGTACGCATTACATCTACGAGGGAAAAGAGTACGCCACGCTGGCCGAGGTACGCCGGGCCGTCAACAAGAGTTTTCCGAAGAACCCGGACACGGCCATGCTCCTTTTGCTCAACATTAAAACTGTTGAGCGCCCGGATCCGGTGCCGCAGGAACCAACCGAAGAAGAGAAGGCGGCCGCAGCGCTTGAGCAGGCTAAACAGGAAAGAGCTTCTACGGTTGAAAAAATAAAAGTGACGATCGACGGGATGGTTTTTGACGGTGATGAAGTCTCGCAGGGGCGCATGGCACGAACGGTGGCGGCTGCTGTTGCCAAGGGCGTTGATCTCAAAACGACGAAGCGCTTGTGGGTGCTCGCCAACGACACTCCTGCGGAAGTAACGATTGATCAGCTTTCCCGGGCGCTTGAGGCGGCTGGAGACGCCCAAAGCGCCGTGTGGGCGAAGCCTTACGAAGCACAAGCTAAGGCCTGACAAAAGAAAACCGCCTGCAGCGGCCGGCTTCAGGCGGTTGGATATGACATCTAACAAGTCACAAAGGAATTGTATCAATGACTGTAGAAGAAAATGCTATGGAACTCCGTGAAAAGCAGGCCTTTTGGGCCGGTGTTGTGCGCGGCGTCATTGGATCGGCAGTGTTCTTTGCCGGGCTGGTGACGCTTATTTATTACGTTGTACGTTGTTCAGATTGTTAACGTGATGAAGTGAAACTATGTGGCCGTACCTTAAAAATATCCTTATCGCGATTGATCAGCTCATAAATACCGCTTTCCGCGGGCAGCCCGATGAGACGCTTTCGAGCCGCGCCTGGAGGCACTATGCCGACGGCACACGAAAGTGGCCGAAGGTCTTGATCGACACGATTCTCTTCTTCGACAAGAACCATTGCGAAGAGAGCTTTAAAAGTGAACTTGAGCGGCGTCAGTTGCCGCCTTCCATGAGGGAGAAGCAGGATGTTTAACGAACGATTGCTCATGGCGGCGGCCGCACGCCGCAGCCGCAACAAGAACTCAACGATTGGCGTGCCCGGCGAGCTCGGCTTCGGTGTCGGCGCCTTTCCGGGGCCCGCGTCCAAACTTGCGGCCATGGGGCTGCACGAGGCCGAGGCGGGGTTCAGTGATCCGACGAGCGAGCACTACTGCGAGTATGTGCACACCAACGGCTCGGTTATGGTTTTTATCCCGGCTTTCGCTATTCGTATCGGTAACGCGGCCGCTCCGCTTTACTCGAAGTACGGAGCCGACACCATCGAGATCGGTGAGACAAAACTGGCCGGCAAGGACGGCTGGGCCATTCCCCGCGGGTTTTATGACGGCGGCGAGGAACATCCGGGGTTCTTTATTGATAAGTACCTCAACAGCAAAGACGCTGCGAAGAAACAGGCAATTTCGGTAAAGAATGGTGATCCGATTGCTTTATCAACTTCGTATAACAAGTCGAGTGAGCTGCCGAACTGCGTTGGCCAGATTCTTGACGCAATTGAATTGAGCCGCGCCCGAGGCGAGCACTATTCCCTCGTGTCCTGCTATCAGTGGGCCGTGATTTCGCTTATCACGCAGGCTCACGCCCAGGCGGCAGCGGGTACCGAGGCTTGTGCCTGGTACGACGCTTCCGGACAAAAGAACTATCCAAAGGGGAACAACAATAACGGCAGTGACGTCGACGACAATACGATCACATTTACTGCAGCGGGATCAGGCTCTTATACGTATGTCAGAAAAACTGGTTCTGCTGTTCCTTTGGCCAAAACGACTCACAATGGCCAGGTGAGCGGTATTTGCGACGTCAACGGTAATATGTGGCAGCCGGTGTTGGGATGGCATAATCCGACATCAGGGCTCTTTAAAACGGCAAAACTGTCCGTGAAGATGCATGACTTCACAAAAGACAACCGCAACGATAATTCGCTGTTTGATGGCTATACCGTTACTGGAATCACAAACGCTAGCTGGAGTTACTGGAAGTCCCCGGCGTTGTATGCCACTGATGACACCAAGTTTCCCCTTTGTGGTGTCATACCGAAAACACCGACAACTAGTAATACTGGCACGGAAGGTTTTGGTAAGGATGGATTCTATCCGTACGCCGCATCAGACCGCGTTTTGCTCGTTGCCGGCTACTGCTACAGTGGGACCAATGCCGGCTCCTGGTACCGCTACGGCTACTACGCTTGGACCGACGACTACAACGACGCGTCGTTCCGGGCGGCGGCCTATGCGTCGTTATAGTGTCGTAGGGAGCGGGAGCGACCGGAGATACGGAGTTTGATATGGAAAAAGTCGTCGGGGCGGACAAAGGCGCAGAGGTGCCGGTCATTGAACCGAATAAGAGCGGCGAGGTGTCCGCAGCGAAGAAAGAAGATTTCTACACCAAGATGCAGAACAAGATGATTGATCTGCGAAAGCAGAGCAACATCTATCTCAACCATGCGCCGAAGAGCGAGAAGTACGGCTTATGTCAGCGCATCCGGAATCTTGAGGATGAAATCTTCGGCCTGCTGATCGAGGCGCGCAAGCGTTACTGGAACAAAACCTCGCTCACGAAACTGGACGTGGCCCATGAGCAGCTTCGCGGGTACTGGCGGCTTTTCTACGAACTCGGCTACTTCGACTACCGCCGCGGCGAGAAGGAGCCGGTGACGGTTTCCGAAGACGGCGTGCGGCGCTTTAAGGTAATCAACTTTATGATCAATGAAATTGGGCCGATGATTAACGGCCTCATCGAGGCCGAAAAGAGAAAGGCGAAGGTAGCAAAGGAACAGACGGCCGTAAAGGAACAAGCACAGGAGAAAGCTGATGTGTAAACTCCCGTGTGGGCTGTCATTAATTGGTTAAGCGTTTTGCTCGTTGCCGGCAACTACAACAATGGAACCAATGCCGGCTCCTGGTACCGCAACGGCAACAACAATTGGAACAACGACAACAACAACGCGTCGTTCCGGGCGGCGGCTAAGCTTCTGAACAACCCTTGCATTCTGCTTTAAGGAAAAGATGGGAGCATAGCGATGACTAGTCCGTCCTCTCCGGAGGAAAACTTTGCAGGCAGCGCGACGGTTAAATCTTCGCGCTGCCGCTTCCAGCTTTGCCTTGAAGAGATCGTTACGCTTTCGGGGCTGATTGAGGCTTATGCCAATGCCAGCCGCGGGAAGCACGAACGCCTCGGCGTTTACCGCTATGCCGATGATCTCGGCGAAAACCTCACAATCCTGCGTGACCGTATCCTGTCGGGCGAATACAAGCCGCAGCCCTGTCATGAGTTCGACATCTACTGCGCGGCCGGCCAAAAGGTACGGCGCATAGCCGCTCCCGCTTTTGAAGACACAATCGTCCAGCATCTTCTTTACGAGGCTCTGTACGACTCTTTTGACCGCGGCTTTATCTTCGATTCGTACGGTTGCCGACGCGGTAAGGGGACACATCGTGCGGCCGACCGTGTGCAGGAATTCATGCGCCGGGCTGATACCGGCGCTTACACACTGCAGATTGACATCCGCAAGTATTACTACCGGATCAATCATGCCGTGCTTCGCGAGTCAATCGAGCGCACAGTTGCTGATCCTCGGATCGTTGATCTTGTCATGCTGTTTGCCGGAGACGGCGAAGTCGGCCTCAACGTAGGAAGCCTGCTGAGTCAGCTGTTTGGGATGATCTATCTTGACCGTTTTGACCACTACGTCAAGCGCATTCTTAAGATCAAGAGCTATGTCCGTTATGTGGACGACATGGTTTTCGTCGTTCGTGACAAGGCAGAGGCCAACAGAATTCTGGCCGAGGTGCAGGCGTTTCTCGCCGACAGGCTTTGTCTTGAGCTTTCGAAGTGGCGTATTCAGCCTTTGAGCAAGGGCGTCAACTTTGCCGGCTTCCGCACCTGGCAGAACTATCGCCTTATTCGTAAACGCAGCCTTCACAACTTTGGCCGAAAGCTTACAAAGAAGGATATCGACTCGGTGAGCGCTATTTTGGCTCATGCCATGCGTACGTCTTCCTACAGGCACCTGCTCGGGCGCGTTCTGGATAAATGGGGCCCGGAGGAGATACGGCAGTTGTGTGACCGCCAGAGAGCGGACTTGCGAAAAATCCTCTTCCCGCAGGACGAAGCGCCTGTTTTTCCCTGAAGTATAGAAATCTTGCCACGGCCGTCTCAATGCGCCGTAAGTTTCCTGCATCGATTACGGAGCGGGAAACATGGCACAGCCTCAAAAGTACGAACGCAGAAAGGATTTTGCGGAGAATGCGTCAGATCAGGTTGATCTGCAGAGCATCAACGAAGAACTTGATCGGGTGGCGGAGTCCGTTAATGCCGTTATCGCCAACGTGGGCGAGTTGCAGAAAGACGACGGGTCCCTTGCCAACGGCATCGTTAACTATGACAACCTGTCTGCTGAAGCGAAAAAGCAACTCGCGCCGATTCCCGGGAAGGACGGCACGCCCGGCAAGGACGGAGCCCCTGGAAAGGACGGAAAGGACGGGGACGTTGGCCCGTCGTTTCAGGCGGACGCCCGAGGGAACGTTGCTGAGCGCAGTTCTTACGACTCCCGTCCCAAGGGGTTTTGCTTTTTGGCTATCGACACCGGGGAGCTCTTTTTCAAGCTGTCAGATGACGTCTCTGACTGGTCTCAGGCTTATTCGTTTGCCAAGGGTGAGAAGGGCGATAAAGGTGATCCCGGGCAGCGAGGGGAACAAGGCGTCCCCGGCGTAGGCATCAAGGGGGATCCTGGTGATCCGGGCCCCCAGGGGGAACCGGGCAAGGATGGCATCGTCACATCCGTCTCGACAGCCTTTACGACTATTTCAATCGTCGGCAAGCGAACGGTTAAGGCCCGTCCGGTTTTAAAGGACGGAGTCCTTTCTATTGAGCTCGACGTGGAGGCGTGATATGGCGAATCCTCTTACGTCTCGCGAGGGCACGCTCGGCTCCATGATGACCGAGCTCAAGGCCCGCCTGGGCTTTGTGACTCAGGGCGCATCTTCGAAGCTCATCGATCCCCTGCTGAAGTCCTTTCTGCAGGAGGGGCATGAGTACGTCTACGAGCAACTCGGGGCGCCTCTTTTGAAGAAGCGGACAATGATCATGCTGCAGAAGGGCAGCAAGCTCTACGACTGCCATAACGACATCGAGGACGAAAACTTCGAGCCGGCCATGATCGAGTCGATCTGTGTTTACGACACGGAAACGAGCTTCAATGAGCTTCGGCAGGGTATCACCGAGCTGATGCGCTGTGACGACATTACGCCTACGGTACCGGAGCGCTACGACATCCTCGACGGGCAGATTGAACTGTGGCCTACGCCGGATGACGCTTACCGCATGGTGGTTATCTACAGGTCCGAGCTGACGCGCTTTACTCGTCCGGCCGATCACGCGTGTGTGCCGTCTCGCCTGGTGTTTCTCTATGCGCTTGCAAGCGCTAAGGCGCACTACCAACACCCCGATGCCCAGACGGCTGGAAACATCTTTCAGCAGGCGCTGCGCATTGAACGGCAGAAGCAGCATGAAAACAAGCGCTACTCGGCCCTGGCAGTCCGGCCGCGCGCTCGCACTCAGGTTCGCCGCAGGTCTGACGGCCGGTACTTCTTCTGAGGATCGCCATGGCAAGCATTGTCTTTAATCGGTTTGACCTCGGCATCGATCTCCGCAAGGATGCAGCCGTCTCTGATGCTAACCGTTTGCGTGAGATGAAAAATGCTTACGTGACGACTGGCTTGACGACGGCCAAGCGGCCTGGGTTTCGTCACTTTGTGACGCTTGAGCCTGGCACGAAGGGGCTTTTTGCCGCCCTGGGAAAACTCCATACCTTCTATGGTACGGGGACTGTGACGCACGAAAACAAGATGTTTGAGGCGCATAAGGTGGCACCGAACGACGGCGAAAAGGCCGTGAAGGACGTTTGGTACACGGACGTTTTCTCAAACTACATTTATGCGGCCGTTGAGTACGAAGACGGCACGGCGTTGCATCACTATCTGGACGGCAACACTTCCGGAACGCAGGTGACGGACAGCAACTGCCCTCACACCAAGGCTCTCTACAAAACGCAGTCCAAGATTTTTGCCGTGGGCAGAGACGGAGACGTGGTGCGCTTCTGTGCGGCCGGCCGCCCCAGGGATTGGTCAACAAGCGAGGACGCAGGCTTTATCCCCACGGGCATGAATGCCAGAGGGGACCGCACTGCTACGGCAATTGGTCTGCAGCGTGGCCGTCTGGCCGTTCTTACGCGCGATTCCTGTCAACTGTGGACGGTCGATCCGGATCCCAACAACATGGGGCTGTTCGATACGGTTGAAAACGTTGGGTCGACGTTTCCGAAGACTGTGGCCAACGTCGCCGGTGACTTGTACTTTTTGTCGGACTACGGTGTTCGATCCATTACGACGCAGGTATACACCGACAACCTCGTGGATGAGGACGTTGGCTCTCCGGTCGACAAGATGGTCCGCCAGGCAATTGAAGAGGCCGAGCGCGACGGAGTGACGCCCAAGAGCTTTTACTTCTACGGCACGGGGCAGTACGTGCTGTGTTTTGGAAATCACCTGTTTGTTTACTCCATCAGCCGCACGGCGAAGATCGCGGCGTGGTCGCACTACTACATCAGCTTCCCGGTGGACGCTGTGGCCGAACTCGGCAAGCAGCTTTACTTCCGCTCCGGCGATGACGTCTACATCTTTGATGAGAACGAGACAACGGACGGCGGCATTCCATTTGAAGTCGTTATTGAGCTCCCCTGGATGGATCTCAAGAAGCCCGGGGACTTGAAGATGATCCAGGCGGTGGACGCGGTCCTTGAAGGCAAGGCTTTCATCTCGCTTGCCTTTGATTCCCGGAACCCGAACGCCCGTACGCCGGAAGTGCTTGTGTCAGGGAACACACGGCCGACGGGGTTGATTCCTATGCCGTGCTGCGGCACCGAGGTTTCGATCCGTATCCGCAACTACGACGACAAGCCGTTCAAGCTCAATGCCCTGACGCTTTATTACCAAAACTTAGGAACACGCTGATGCACACACTCAATATCTGCTGCCAGTCCAATGCGGACCGGTGGCGTTTTATCAAGACTGAAGTTGAGCGCTGCGTCAAAAAGGCCGTGCACGGCGAGTTCACGGCCGAAGACATCAAAAAGCGCATCGAAGAAGGCAGGGCTTTTGCGGCCTACGCCATGGATGGGGACAAGGTTCTCATTGTCTGCGTGTGGGAACTTGTCTGTTACCCGCGGATGACGGCCGTAAACATCATGTGCCTGGGCGGAAGCGACGCCCGAGGCATGTGGGACGAGTTCGGAGGAATCATGCGCAAGGTGTGGAAGGCTGCGGGCGCAACTCATCTTGAGTCCTGCGTATCGCCGGCGATGGCCCGCCTGCTGCAGAAAACAAACTATATCGCCAAGCCGCTCTACATCCATCTGCGCGGCGCTCTTTAACTGTTTACCCAGCACATCTATCAAGGAGACAACATGATGAAAGCTGAATTTTTGGTTTGCGGTGCAGACTTCGGCGGCCCGGCTCTCGGCGCCTGGCCGACATCGAAGGCCGGTCGTCTTGTTCCGCATAAGGGTGGTGGTGGCACTGACGCAGCGGTTATCGAGCAGCAGCGCCAGCAGCGGGCCAAGGAAGCCATTGATGCAGTCAATGAAATTTTCGACAACGCCAACCGTGATGCACTCTATCAGAGTCAACGCGACGCGGTTTACTCGCTCAATGCGAAGGAAGTCGAACGTCAGGCCCGTGAGGCCGAGCGCGCCAATCGTTTTGCCTTGGCTCGTAACGGCCTTCTCGGCGGTTCCGTTGATATTGACTCCAATTCCGAGCTCAACCGACGTACGAACGAAGGCTTGAGTAAGGCTGGCGGTATTGCTGATGCGGCCATGAGCGACTTACAGACGGCCGATGAGAACACGCGCTCCAATCTGGTCTCGATGGCCACGGCCGGCACTGATGCGACAACGGCCGGCCAGCTTGCTGCCAGCGGCCTGCGGCAGAACATGGACGCAGCCCGGTCCAATGCTTCGGTGGCAACGGTCGGGAACCTCTTTAACGACATTGCTAACGCCTATCTGTACCAAAACCTAGGCAAGTACGTGCAGGGCATCAGCTCGTCCAAGGTCCCGTACGCAACGGATCAGACGACAAGCAAGATTGCTCCGCAGAACGAATACGGCGGCAGCGCTTACTAAAAGGAGAGTTTTATGGGGTGGATCATCGGCGGCTTGATTGCCGCTTTAGTAGGAACGGCCATGCAGAGCTACGGACAGGCAGAAGCCAACCGTAAGGCTCAGGCCAAGATGAAGGCTGCCCAGTACGCCCTGGGGAGTGCTCAGGACAAGATCAATGCCCAGATTCAGGAAGCGGCGGCCGGCTACGAGTCCCCGAGACGTATTGCCAATCAGGAGGCAGAGGCCAACCGCATTGCTTCCGACATCAAGGCGGATGTCGCTGAGTCCCAGGCTATTCGTGATACGCAGCAGGAAACGGCAGGCAATGTGTCTGAGGACTACAAAGCAGCGCGCACGGCGAGCCAGGACCTGACGAAGCAGAAGTTCAACGCTTTTGCCGACTTGATTGGGCAGATTCGCTCGGCCGGCACGCTGCGGCAAAACGAGGGCTTCAGGCTCAACCGATATGCCCAGAACGTCGATCAGCTTGCGAAAAACGCCCGAGGCGATTTTGCAGTCGGGCAGGCTCAGGCTCAGGACGCACTCCACTCCAAGGACGGCCTCATCAACCTTGGCAAGGTAGTTCAGGCTATTGGCGCGGTCGCATCTATGTACGGCGGTATTGCCGCGGCCGGAGCCAGTACCGCGGCAAACGCTGCGGCCGGAACTGGGCTTTCTGCCAGTGCGGCAGGATCTTCCGGGCTGACGGCGGCCGGCACAGGGGCGAGCGGCCTGAAGATGGCCGGCGCAGGCCAGGCGCTGTTAGGCGGGAGCTCTGCTGCGGCCAACTCCGCATGGACCTCCGGCATCCCGTACATGCTCGGCGGCGGGTATCTCGCATCCAATCCCTGGGGGAATTAAATGGCAACTGTAGACATCAGCCCGATAGCCAACGGCATTCGCGGCTTCGGCACTGGCCTGGCAAACCTGGCCATCAAAAAAGCACTCCTTGGCGCTCAGGCCGAAAAGCAGGCTCTTGCGGCACAGCTTACGCAGTCGCAGATCGACTTTAACGACTCCAAGGCGCAGCTAAACAAGCAGAAGTATGACGCCCTGGCGCCGTTGTTTGGCCGTATGGCCGGCATGGATATGGCAGACCGTGACGTGCGCAATGAGCTTGCCATGCTTGCCAACGGGAAGGCCTATCTGCCGTACTCGAATGTTGGCTCTACGGGCGCAACGTTCAACCGTGCCACTGGGGCGGTCAGCGCTTCTCCTGAAGACAACCCCCTGCTCACGGCTGAGCTGGCAGTCAGGGAGTCCCAGGCCGGCCGAAATGATGCGGCCGCTGCGGCCAGTCTTGCGCTTAAGGCTCTTAACGATACAAAGACGGCCGCGGGCGGGTTTGCTCCGAAGTCCGGGGGCAGCGCCGGCTCTGTATCGAATGTGAAGCCGCTTTATACGGACAACGTGGAGACGCCGGATCCTTTCATGCCTGGTGTGATGAAGGTGACGCCGAGGACGGATTACGCCCGTATGCGTAACGCAATGGCGGAGCTGGTGAAGCAAGGTAAGAACCCAAACGACATGATCGCGCATCTGGCGCTGATGGCGGCCGGCGCCAATGGTGGTTCTTCTGCTCCGGTACCGGCCCAGGCAGTTCCTGCTCCGACTGCTCCTGCCGCTTCGGGTGACAACATCGACATGGTGCATGGACGTCTCGGCAACTCCGGTGTCGAAGCGGCGGTCAACAACGTTCTTAATCAACTGCGCCGGGGCGAAATTACTCGCGCTGAAGCGCAGGCAGCACTGACTCAACTGGGTGTGAACTGATGTCTCTTTTGGATGATCTCTTAAACGAGGCCGATCCGGCCTTACAGCAGCCGGCGGCTACGCCAGCCACTCCTGTTGCTCCGGCAGTTCCCCAAGCGATTCCGCAGCCTGGTTTAGGCGCTGAGCTTCTTGACGAGGCGGAAGCGGCCAAGGGTGCGGGCTTTTTATCGGGGCTGAAAGATTTGGGGGTGTCGGCAGTGGCGGCCGTCCCCCAGGCGGTGAAGACCGTCCCGGATATTCTCCGGATGGCCGTCGGCGATGCTCAGGTGATGAACCCGATTACCGGGGAAATGGAAGATTCGCCGTACAAGAAGCTCTCAGAGCTTTTGGGCGGCCTTTCTGACTGGATCAGTGAGAAAGGTCACAGCGATTCGACCCAGGCTCAGCGCCGCAATGTTGCGCGCTTCATGGAAGACGATAAAAAGTCATGGAAGGATCTTCCGGAAGTTCTAGCACAAAATCCGATGGGAGCCGGTACCCAGGGCGTTGAAAGCATCCTTTCCATGCTTGTTCCGGCTGGCGTCGGGGCTGCGGCCGCAAAGGGAGCCGGAGCCATGGGCAAAGCGCTCAAGATGGCAGTCTCTCCGGAAAAGGCGATGACGGCCGGCGTTATCGGCGGCAATACGCTGATGAATGCAGCCGATACTTTTGACGCCACGGCCGATCAGCCGCTTGAGGATCGCTACAAGGGCGCCGGCGTGAGCGCGGCCGCATCGCTCCTGGCAAGTGCTTTGACGGGCGGCGCGGCGGAAAAGACCTTGGCTTCTCTCATCTCCGGGCAGGTCGCGAAGAATGCGGCCGCAGGTGGATCGGCGGCGGCTCTCAAAGAGGTCGGAAAGCAGATCGGGAAGGGAGCGGTGAAGGAAGGGCTCCAGGAAACCGGGGAAGAAGCCGGAAACTCTATCGGCGAAGATGTCGCACGAGGGCAGGATATTGATCTGCAGAAGGCCGGACGCCGTGGAGCTTTCGGCGGCGTGCTTGGTGCGGCTATGGGCGGAGGCGTAGGCGGACTCAATGCCGGCGCGTCTCTGCGTGGGGTGAGAGATGTAACGGCTGAGGCTTCTCCGGCATCGGCGGAAAAAGCCGCGGCCGAAGCAGCGCAGCGCATTGACGCCCTCGCTGCAAAGTCAGCGTCCGCTCCCGTGCCGGTGACGCAGGCCGAAGACAAAAACCGCATGAAGATTCAGGCTCCGGACTTTGAAAACGAGACCGAGGGCCGAACTGTTTTGCAGAACCGTGATCGATCTCTGCCGCAGTCAGTTGGGCAGATGAACTCCATTGCGGCCGCACCTGATTACATCCGGCTCCGGGCCTCAAACGATCTGGGGAACGGCGCGCCGGTTGTCGCCTACGGCACAGTGCCGGAAGCTCAGCTCGGCCGTCCGGAGGTTGTTGCTGACAACACCGGTAAGCACTATCAGATGCGATATGCCGTTGTTGACGCGGATACGGTGCTCACGTCCAACGACGTCGGCGGCGCGGTAAATCCCGCATATCAGACCGCTCCGGAAACAGAAATGAGGGCGATCGCCGGTAACGGCCGCGTGGCCGGTTTGACGGCCGCCTATCAGCGCGGATCGGCCGGGCAGTATCGGGCTGATCTGACGGCTGACGCTGCCAATCTCGGCATCGATCCGAAGGTTGTGGAGGGCATGAAGCAGCCGATTCTTGTCCGTGTGATGGACAAGGCAGACGTTACGGCCGACATCGGGGACCGCTCCAACACGTCCGGAAATATGGCCTTGTCTGCGGCTGAACAGGCGGCAAACGACGTGGACCGCATCGACTTCGGGAAAATTTCCTTCACGGCCGACGGTGAGGTGGACAACGATTCCGTGCTCGACTTTGCATCTCAGATGCCGGAGTCCGAACGCAACACGCTTGTTGGCCGCAACAACAAGCCGACGGCCCAGGGTTATGCCCGTTTTGCATCAGCGCTTTTCAAGAAGGCCTATGGCGATGACGAACTCGTACGTATTGCCGTACAGTCAAACAATGAAGAGATCAGCACGATCTTTAAGGCCATGCGGGCTATTGCGCCGAAGATGGCGCGCCTGGCCGGCCTCGGTAATCTCGATATCCGCGGGCTTGTAACCCAGGCGGCTCAAATGGCAATCAATGCCAAGCGCAGCGGCGTTGCCCTGAAGGACTATATCGCGCAAGATGACATGACCGTCGATCCGGACGTTCTTGTCATTGCCGAGGTGTTTGCGGCCAACCCCCGTAGCTATCGTCAGATTGCTGAGATTCTTGAGAACGCGGTCGACTTTGCCTACAGTGAAGGAGTCAAGCCCGCCGAGGATATGTTTGGCCCGATTGAGAAGGCCACACGCCAAGACGTTTTAAACCGTATCAGGGAACAGACCCATGGACAACAGTCAGAATCAACAGGAACCGCAACAGGCGCAGCCGCAGAGCAGCAACAAGCCAGGGATGACGGAAGCGGGCCGACAAGTGTGGAAGAGCGCGGCCGGGCAGAGCCTGCTGAAGAAAATGTTCAGCGGCCGTCCGATCGAGCCGCAACTGGATCAGACGGACAGAGAGACTCTGCAGAGCCTGCGCAAGACGCGCTGAGTCTCACCGGAGAAACAGAGGAAGAGGCCCTGCAGAACAACGAACGCCGTGCGGCTTTTGAGGAAGAGGAACGCACGGCCGCAGATCGTGCTGAACGCGAGGCCCGTGAAGAACGTTTGGACAAAGATACGCGTGCGGCCGTCGAGAAGTCGGTTGATCGTTTTGAGCTCAACGACGATACCGTTTCTGATGAGGATGCTGTTTCCGGACAGCAGGGGCTTAAGTTCTCGCGCGGCAGCGATACGGTCGAAGCCGTAACCCGGGAACTCGAATCCAACGAAAAGGTGGGGGACGCTTTCAGAGAGCTGCGCCGCATCGGAGCGGTGGAAGTTGTCGAAACCGTTGATGACCTGCCGTCCGACATTCAGGATCAGCTTGATGAATCGAAGATGAGTCGTTCGGCCATGAAGTCTGTTGAGGCGAATATCCGCCGCGGCAAGAATTCAATGGCCAAGGCATTGCTGAATCGTTCGAGCGTGTTTCGGGCCATGTATCGGAACGGCCTGGGATGGGTGGATTTTCTTTGGGGCTATGAGGGTTCTCCGAAAGTAACACCGAAGGGTTCTCGAAAGGGAGAACGAGGTCTGCTGCATATTTTGGAGGCACGCTGGCGTAAAGACGGGTATTCCGAGAAACAGGTGTCCGATCTGCTTGACGATATTGTCGAGACGATTGCCAGAGGGAAGGCAGTAAAAGACGGGGATTACAAGCAGGTTATTACGCATTCCGGTGTGACCGTTGTGCTCGTAAAAAACCGCCCATACAACAATTGGTTGCTGAGCGGCTATCGGAACGAGACAACGGGTGACACCGTGCCGGCCTTTGACGTCCACGGAGCTACTGACTCTCGCCCTACACCTGGCCGAACGAGAGGAGGAGCCGTTGCTGATTCCTATGAGACAATTTTAGGGGCCATGGTTCTCACCGTCAAACGTTCCGAAGACGGTTCTATCCAAGGTGTTTTCGATCCGGCAAGCGGCAAGTCCTGGCTCATTGCCTCAAACCTGACGCCCGAGACGGCGCCCGGTGTCCTTGTTCATGAGGTCGGTGTTCACATGGCGGCCGACGGTTCCGGCCGCGCCGCGATGGAGCCGCTGATTGCCCGGGCCGCTCAGATCGTGATTAACGGAGCGTCCAACGGTGACGCCACTGCCAAGGCTGTTTTACAGCGTATGGAAGACGCGGGGCTTATTGAAACAGTCGGCGGCCGCAAGAACATCAAGAAAGGTCAGGAAGAAGAGGCATTCGCTTATCTGGCTGAGCATGTCGTCAATAACAAGGAGAAGTCTTCTCGCCCGATTCGTGAGTGGTTCGAGAAGGTCATCCGGGCAATACGCCTATGGCTTTACCATCGAGGACTTTTCGTTCAGGCGGAAAACCTGACGGAGAAGGAGCTCGTTGATTTGGCCATTGCCAATGTCCGTGAGCTCGGAAGAGAAAAGGTGGCTGGTACATCCGGGCTCAAGTTCAGTAAGAGCGGAACATCATCAGGCGAAGAATCTCCCGTCACTCAGGTGCTTAGCCATAGGCTTGATACCGGCACTCCCGCCTGGGGATTTAAGCGTTCTGGGAAAATTGTTGGTCGCGACAATCTCGGCCGTATGACATTTGCGCCTGGAGAATGGGCTTACGCCAACGTGGCTCGGGCAGCGCATGCGCTTTTCGACTTGATTGATGAGAAGTCCGGTCATCGTTTTAACCTGAATCCGCTCTCTCCTGAGTTCCGGATGCAGTACCGCCGGTATAAGGCTGAGCTGCAGCAGGCAACGGTTGCCGTGGGCGAGGTCGCAACGGCCTTGTCTCAGATGCCGGAGGCCGAGCGCCGTCTGGTATCTGATATTGTGGAAAAGACCGTGGCTCCCGGAGTCAATCCTCCTGAGCACGTTGTCCAGGTGGCCGCGGCCGTCAGTAACTTGATGGATACGCAGACCGATCAGATGCTTGCAGAGGGGTTGCTGACTCAGGAATCGGCAGACCGCTGGCGTGGTGAATATCTGCCGCGCGTCTATCTGAAACAGACTGCCCTTTTGAAGGATGCAAAACAGAGCTTTGACAAACTGTTTGGTCGTAAGTCGGTTAAGGGCATTCGGGGTAATTCCTTTAAGGGGCGCGGCATTTTCCGTCAAGTCGTCGGCGAGCAGGACATTGCCAACCACAAGGCACTCGGCTGGGAGGTTCGTGATCCGGATTGGTCAGATGCCCAGGGATTCTTGGATTTCACCGGAACGGGCCAACGGCCGAAGGTTCCGGAAGTCATTATGTGGCGCGACTTCACTCAGCAGGAGCGAGCGCTGATGGGCGAGGAACGGGACGCTATGGTGCGCCTTGTTCTGGGATACATGGATTCGCAGAAAGACATCGCGCTCTTCCGGTTCTTTGCCGGCATTGCCGAGAATCCTGAGTTTGCCGGGAAGATTGCCCAGGACGGCTGGGTGAAGATCCCCGACACCACAATCGGTGACGGCAGCAAGGTGAAGCGCTACGGCAAGCTCGCGGGCCTTTATGTCGCTCCGGATGTATGGAGTCAGATTTCGCACTACGGGGAGCCAGAGACAACGTTTACCCGCTTGTGGCACAGCTTTATGTCGGCCTGGAAGGAGGGCAAAACGGCTCTTAACCCGGTAGCCCATCTCAACAACACGGTTGGCAACGTTGCAATGGCGCATTTTGCCGGCGTCAATGCCTGGGATGCGCCGACTTATTTCAAGACGGTTGAGTCTATCTACAAGCGGGATGCGACATATCAGGAAGCCGTGAAAGCGGGGCTCCTTTCCGGCTCTTTCATGCGCAATGAAGTGCTCGAACTTCTGCCGCTTGAAGACGTGCGTGAAAAACTCACGGGCATGAAGCCTGCTTACGAAAAGGTTTTCGATCTTTTCCTGACGGTTTTCTCGCTCGGATTCCGCCGTTCGCTTCGGGCCGCCTACGAGTTCGAGGATGCTTTCTTCAAACTCCTTATTTACCGTAAGGGGCGCAGCGAAGGTTTGACGCCTGAGCAGGCCGTTGACCTGGCCAATCAGTACATCTTCGCCTATGACGATCTGCCGAGCGGAGCCCGTGCAGTGCGTGACAGCATTCTGCCGTTCTTCTCTTGGACTTATAAGGCAATTCCTGTTCTCCTGCGTGTGGCCATGGTGTATCCGCACCGATTCCTTCTGCCGGCGGCTATCTGCTTTGCCTTCAACAAGGCGGCCTATTTGTCTGCGGCTGTGGCTGCCGGTGCCGACGATGATGACTGGGAGAAGATTTGGAAACGGGCTCAGGAAATGGAAGCGGCCGAACGATCTCTGCTACCTGAAAGCGCTCAGGGTCTTTCGATCTTTGCTACGCAAAAGTTCATCCGGACATGGACGAACTCCGACGGGACGCCGAACTTTCTTGACGCCTCCCGCCTGGTGCCGGGCGGAGACATGCTCGACGCCAACAATCAGATGGGCGGCGTTCCTTGGTTGCAGCCGCTGATGCCGAACTCTCCGACGATCGGCCTCTTCTTGTCGATCTTTGCCAATAAGGACGCCTTCACCGGGCGCGACATTGTCGGCCGAACGGATGATGCCGGTGAGGCGAGCATGAAGCGTTTAGGTTATGTCTGGCGGAATATTGCGCCGGCTCTGGCACCGGGGAGTTACCACTTCAACCGTCTGGCTAACGGCGTTGCCTCCGCCACGGGTACATCCTTCACGCTTGATCCGTTCTTCGACTATACGGGTACGGACTGGCAGGGGCGCAACATGGAGATGTCTCGGGCGCTTATCAATACGCTGGGTATCAAGATGCGGGCCGTCGATCTTGAGCAGGAGGCCGGGCGTAAAGCCGGACAAGCCCGTGGTGAGATTCGTGAGCTGCAGGGGCAGATACGCTCCAAGGCCCGGGCGCGCGCCAAGGGTTCCGTATCGGACGAGGCCTTCGAGAGCTTCGTTGGACACACGGTCGACAACATCGCCGAGCGTGTCAAAAAGCTCAATGAAATTTCAGACAATCTGGAGAAGCTGAAGAAAGTGAACGAGAAGTAGCAGCAGGCCCGGGGATCCCCGGGCTTTTTGTGAAGTAAAGAAATCTTGCCACGGGGAGGGAGTTTCTGCTTACCCTGCAGACAAATGAAAACCCCGCAGTGACTGCAATCACTCGGGGGCTTGATGGAAAGTTACACGGGAATTTCCATGAGCAATATTTTAACAGTACTCAGATTGGGCGAGCTTATGAAAAAAGATCATGAACTTCCGTGGGTAATACGCTTAGGCCGATGGGTATTTTTTGTTCTCGGAACGCTTCTGGCAGGCGGTTATGTGGCCCACTGTTTCAAGGAATGGTTTTTATGAATGCAGAGGCCCTCATGCCTGAAGAACAAGGTGCGCCAATGAAACAAATTATTGGAGGTCTGCTACCGTCATCCGCTGCCGGGCTGGCAAAAGCAAGCCCGGGAATAGGCGTCGGCGGCCTCTCTCTGGCGGGGATCAACATAGCAGATTGGGTATCTGTACTCACCTGTATTTACATCCTGATTATGGCCGTCGGGGCGCTTCCCAAGTTTTTCGACACGTTCCGTTATTTCCGGAAGAAGTGGACCGATAAGTTTTCCGGTGCCGATCCACTGGTGGTGAACGTGATCCGTGACAACTCCATGATTGCGGCCAAGGTCGATGGTGCGCGGGGTAAGGACGATGAAAAGAGTGGCAGCAGCGGTTCTTAGCTTGAGCGCGGCGGGCCTGCTTGCCATTGCTGGCTACGAGGGATACAGCGAAGTAGCGTACATGCCGACGGCCCAGGACGTCTGGACGATTGGATTTGGTAGCACCCAGGGCGTCAGGCCTGGGGATCGAGTATCTGTTCCCCAGGCGCTCGGCCGGTTGCGCAAGGATGTGGCCCAGGCTGAGGGCTCTTTGGTGAAGTGCGTGAAGGTTCCGCTTTCCCAGGATGAGTTCGACGCTTACACATCTTTCGCTTTCAACGTTGGGGAAGAGCAGTTCTGCGGATCGACGCTTGTGAAGAAGTTAAATGCCGGCGACTACAGCGGAGCCTGCAGCGAGCTGCGGAGATGGGTTTACCAGGGAGGCGTTAAGTTGCCAGGGCTTGAGAAACGCCGGGCTGACGAGTTTTTAACCTGCATGGGATTGAAGGAGAGGTAAATGCGATTTTCAACAGTGGCAGTTGTGTCTGCGGCCGGCGTTCTCTCGAAGGAAGAATACAAGGCCGAGATGAGCAAGCTCACCAAGGCTGTCAACGAGAAAAAGGAATGAACAAGAGAACCCTCATTGCCTGTTGTGCCTCGGCCGTTGCCGGCTGGTATGTAACGCACTTGTATTACTCGGCGGAAATTGCCGGAATCCAACGTAAGCAGGCAGAGGCAGTTCAGAAGGAGCAGACGACACATGCAGCAAAACTTGTGGCCGCAACGGACACCATCCTACTGGCGCAGTCTGAGTATGACGCTGTGCGTTCTGAGCGGGATCGTCTTCTTGCCAGGCTGCGCGACAACAACGCCCGTCGCAGTGACAAAGGAGATTCCGTCGAAACTCTTAGAGCCCGAGTTGCCCGGTGCGAACGCATGGTCAGCCGACTGGCTGAAGCTGGTTCGCGATGCAGCGACGGATGGCAGCGCTGCGCAGTCAAGCATGACGCCTTAGCAGAGGTGGCCCGGTAGATGTTGTGAAAAGCCCCGGAGCTTGATCGGATCTCCGGGGCTTTTGCAAAGGCAATTGCATCACTCATGCAACGAGCTGATTTTGCCTATGACGATGAGCATGAACTGAAACAATAAGCAGCCCATTGGTCCAAGATTTCGCGCATGTCTTCGAGAGGGTAGGCGCGCATGTATGCTCCTCCATACTTCGGCGAGAAGTGATCGAGGCAGGCTTCGACGATATCCTTGTCAAAAAGCGGGTGCCCGAACTGCCTTGGATTGTTTGCCCAGGTGTCGAAACTGGCACGGGCAAGGCCGTGTGGAGTGGCTATGCGGGGCAGGCCTTTAACGTCTACTTCGACGGGATCAGTGTAGCCGACTGAGCCGGAGTGAGACTTTTCAAAACTGGCGCGTCGAATCAGCGATCTGAGAGATGTGTCACTGAGGTGCCCGGATTTGCGTTCAAAGAAGCTGCGCCAAACATAATCCGGTTCACCGGGAACAACGGGAAAGCGCGGGAGATTCCGGAGAATGTCTGCCGCCTGCAGGGACAGTGGGGTTTGCCGGTCAAAGGCAAGGCCCTTTACCTTCATTTCCTCACGGGGAATTGTGATAACCATTTTGTCAAGGTCTACCTGACTCCAGCGCAGACTCAGGCAGTTATCAATACGGCTGCAGGTAAGAATCGCAAACAGAAGGGCGCGTGATGTGACGCCGGTCCGGGCAGATATGTCTTTGAAAAACTCAGGCATCCGCTCCGGAGGAAGGTGAGGCATGTGTGAAAGTCGGGGGCGCATTTTCTGCGCCGGCAGCAAGTGCCCCAGTGCTCCCCTGATGTCGGCGGGGTTGATGAGGTTCGGCAGTTTTTTAAGGGCGATAGCCCAGTCAAAGGCTCTTTTGATCTCGCCGATACACTTTTCGGGGGTGCTTCGCATCGTGAGCCACTTGTCCCGGTATTCATCGGCAAGGATATCCGCCGTGAGCGCAATGGCCGGCATGGTGCGTAGTGTTGTGCTCATGTGGTTTCTGATCCAGCCGTCAGCTTTTTCAGCATGAGTCTGACGGCCGCGGGTGGACCAGCGTCCGCGGGATTCTTCAAAGGCAATGAATTCACGCAGCAGTTGTTCAACTGTAAGGTCGTACTGCGGTCGTTCCGCTTCGGCTGCTTTTGCCCTTATTTCAGCCTTCGGATCTGTGCCTGCTTTAATTTTGATCAGCCAGTCCTTCGCGATCTCACGTGCTTGCGCGAGTGTGTAAATGCCGTATGCACCTATGGTGAACCATTTGGTTGATCCATTTGACTGGTATCTGAGAACGAATGTTTTGCTGACGGATGCCCCTGACTTTCTGACTCTCAGAGTCAACCCGGGGACGCCTCCGACGGCTATGGATGAAGATGCCGATTTGGCCTCCTTGTCGGTAAGGGGCTTCTGGCGGATGTTTGCCATGTCTGAATCTCTCGGGGTTTGCGGCCTTGAAAAGTAGCCCGGCAACTTTTGAAAATTCGAATATCCGGCTTGGTATGGATTTTCGGCCTTGCGGCATCTTGTCCGGCTACTTTTGAATTATGGCATAGAGAGATACGGCGGAGGTACAAAGAGACACGGAGAGAGACGGAGAAGAACAACACAAACCCAATAACGGCGCGGGTTTGGTGGTACGGAAAGATACGAAAAAGCCCTGCTGTGAACCAGCAGGGCTTTAGTATCCTGGGGTGGGAGATGGGACTCGAACCCACGACAACCGGAATCACAATCCGGGACTC
>NZ_CALDXB010000078.1 GCF_937923675.1 uncultured Sutterella sp.
GAGAGCTGAACAAAGGAACCACCCCGGTAAAATTGGTGGATTCCAGCTAACGGGAGCGCTTGAGCAGACAGCCTCCTGGCTTTCGACCTTGAAGCCTGCGGCGCTCGTCATCCTGATCGACGAATACGATGCGCCGCTCACGAGGTGCATCGGCAATCCGACGCTCTTGGAGGACGTACGCCGGCTGATGCGTTCCTTCTTCCGGATGCTGCAGGAAAATGATCGGTCTTTACGCTTCTTCTTCATGACGGGAATCACGGGAGGTCTTGCGGATCTTTTCCCGGAACTCCATCATTTGGACGACATTACCCGGAATTCTGCATACGGAACATTGATCGGCTTCACGGAAGACGAGATTGAGGGGAATTTCGGAGGCTATCTTGAGAAAGCGCAGTCGGCGCTCGGGATGAGCCGAGAAGAACTGATGGAGAGCCTGCACGGCTATTACGGCGGGTATTCCTTCGACGACAAGGCCGCTGCGCACGTCTTATGTCCCTGGTCAGTGCTCAATTTCTTCAAATATCCGGAGCGCGGCTTTCGGAACTACTGGTTTGAAAGCGGCGGAAGGTCCGCCGTCCTCATGAAGATTCTCGCCCATGTCGGACCGCTGAGTTTTGCCGAAGCGAGGCGAGTTCCCTTGAGCGAGCCCGGAGCGGTACGGACGATGGACGACATCAGGCCTGAGGCGCTCCTCGCGCAGGCGGGCTATCTCGCCATTCGGGCCGTGGCGGCAGACGGCTCTCTGGTTCTCGGGTATCCCAATAAAGAGGTTTCGACATCCATGGGGGAGCTTTACGCCGGCGAGCTTCTTGGCGGGAAGCCGCTGGATGGCCCGGAGGAGTCGATGCTCTCCGAAACGCTTCGGGATGGAACCGTCGAAGCGGTAATTGAGCGCTTCAGCAGAGTTCTCAAAGCCATCGACAGCGAGCGGTTTCCCATCCGGGACGAAGCCGGCTGCTGCGCCGTGCTGCAGGTGCTGCTGATCGGCGCGGCAAAGCTCCCGAAGGCAGAAGCGCATCATGCGCCGGACGGCAGCAGCCTCGCAGTCGAAACAGGAACCCGTCATTGGGTCTTCGAATTCAAGTACTCGCAAACAGGCGAGGATTCTCAGGAGCTTTTCGAAGAAGCCTTGAACCGTATCCGTTCCCGGGACTGCGGCGAAGCGCCGAATGAGAAGGAACTCATTCGCGTCGTCCTGGTTTTCGACGGCAGCCGTCGGCAGTTTGTCCGCTGGGCGCGTCTCTGAGTTGAAGCAACCGGAAAGCCGCAGGCGCCGGTGAAGCGCACTGCGGCTTCGAACGATGTTCAGGGATGACTGGATCAGCGGCTCTGCCCGAAAGCCCGGAGAATGGCCGCGGCGGCATCTTCGGGCGCGCCCGTATTCTCGATTGTTACGTCGGCGTTTCCGAGGTAGATCGCTTTCCGCTCTTCCCAGATCTGCGTGAGGGGCTTTGAGAGCGAAACCGGGCGTCCTGCGACGGGAAGGTCGGAGAGCGGGCGCGTGAGGAGCGCGATCCGGCCATTCTGCTTCAGGGCCTCGCGGTTCTTTTCTCTCAGGAGCGTGCCGCCCCCCGTTGCAATCACGACGCCCCGGCGAGCGCCCGCGAGCTGCGTGATGTGTGTTTCAAGGTCGCGGAAGGCTTTTTCGCCGTCTCTCGCGAAGATTTCCGGGATGGAGCAGTCGGCGGCTGCCTCGATCGCATCGTCGAGGTCGATGAATTCGCGGCCGAGCGCACTCGCGATCGCGCGCCCGACGGTCGACTTGCCGCTTCCGGGCATGCCGGAGAGGACGATGTTTTCGTTTTCGAGCGCGAGCTTTCTGAAGAGCCCGGCCGTGTTCGCCGCCGGCTCGCGGTTCCAGAGGAAGCGCCTCGACGCTTCAATAGCCTGAACGACGAGCATGAGGAGTCCGTTCATGTTGGGTATTCCTCTCGCATCGGCTTCGAGCATCAGCTTCGTCTTGGCCGGGTTGTAGATGAGGTCGAAGACGAATTCGAGATGAGGAAGCGAGGCGAGATTCTCAACGGGAGCTGCCCCGGCGCGCGGGTACATGCCGACGGGCGTGGCGTTCACGAGAATCGCGGCATCGGATTCGCGGGCGATATTCCCGTAATTGAGCTCGCCCGTGCGCGACACCATTTTCGGGTTCGCGCCCATGTCGCGGAGGACTGAGAAGACGCACTTCGCAGCACCCCCGGTGCCGAGAATGAGGGCCTTCTTTCCCTGCACGTCGATGCCTGAGGCGGCGATCATGGCTTCAAAGCCCGCGTAGTCGGTGTTGTCGCCCGTGAGCGATCCGTCGGCCTCGCGGATGATGGTGTTGACGGCTCCCACCTTTTCGGCGCGGTCCGTGAGGCGCGCGAGGAAGGGAATCACGGCTTCCTTATAGGGAATCGTGACGTTGAGGCCGTCGAAGGGAACGGCAGCGAAGAATTTGTCGAGGCGGTCGGGCTCGACCTCGAAGCACTTGTAGGCGTAGGCCGCGAGTTCCTTGTGGATGGCGGGCGAAAGCGTATGGGAAAGCGTGCGGCCGAGAAGTCCGCAGAGAAGTCCCGCGCCCGGGCGGAGCGCCTTGTGGCGGATTTCGGAACGAACGATTGTTGCGCCGAGCCCGATCAGGTCGGCGATGAGGATCTGCGAAGCCTTGTCGCCTTCCGAGCGGAAGGTGATGGAAACGGCGTCGCCGCCCGGGATGACGGCTTCCGGGACGAAGCCGCCCGCAAGGAGCGCGGCGAGGGCCGTCGCGGTCACGCTCCGGGGCGATTCGCCGGGGAGCACGGGAAGGCGCGCCTCGTAGTTCCCTTTTTCGGGAAGATCGTCCTCGGCGAGGATGGGGCCCAGCTGCCGGCGGCGGGAGCCCGCGATGAGGACCTCGTAGACGGAATGAAGAACATGACTCGTTTCCGGGTCGCGGCCGCTCGTGATGCGCGCGAGGAGCGCTTCCTCGCGTTTGAGCGCATGAACGGCAAGCCCGAGCCGGCGCTTTCTTGCGCCCACTTCGTCGGCGACCGTCATGCGTTCATCAATGAGGGCGGAGAGCTTGCCGTCAATGTCGTCGATCCGTTCGCGCAGATCCCCGAGGGGCGCCGAAATTTTCTGTTGAGGCTGATTCATCACTGGTCCGGAAAAAATTATTCGCTGCGGCTCTCTTCCTGCGGGGGAATCGAGGGGCGGGCAAGCGCCTGAGGGAGAACTGCCGGGGCGGCGAGGAGACTGTCGAGGGCGGCGAGTGCGGCAACGGCTTCCGCGACGGGCACGGCGCGCACGCCGATGCAGGGGTCGTGGCGGCCGCGCACGCCGAGCTCCGCGTTTTCATGCCTTGAAATGGAAATCGTCTCCTGCGCGAGCGCAATCGAGGGCGTGGGCTTCATGGCGATCCGGAAGACGACGGGCGCGGCCGTCGTGATGCCGCCCGCAATGCCGCCCGCGTTGTTGGTGCGGGGCTTTGCGCCCGGGGCCTCAGAGGAAATCTCCCAGGGGTCGTTGTTTTCAGAGCCCTTCAGGCGTGCGGCCTCGAATCCGCGGCCGAATTCGACGCCCTTGACGCCGGGAATGCCGAAAAGACCGAAGGCGAGCTTCCCGTCAAAGCCCTCAAAGAGGGGGCCGCCGAGTCCGCAGGGGAGCCCTTCGATGATGCATTCGATCACGGCGCCGATGCTGTCGCCCGACTTCCTCGCGGCGAGAATGGCTTCGGTCATGCGGAGCTCTGCTTCGTCGGAGAGGACCGGGAGGCCTCTTGCGAGGCGCCTCTCCAGATCTTCCGGGTTCTCGCCCATCGGATTCATCGGGCGGTCTTCTTCCGTCCCGACCGAGAGGAGGTGCGCGGCAATGCGGATTCCGCGGCGCGCGAGAATCTGAAGCGCGATGCCGCCCGCAAGCGTGATGGGAGCGGTGAGGCGCCCGGAGAAGGCGCCGCCCCCGCGGACGTCCTGATGCCCCTGGTACTTCACTTCAGCCGGAAGGTCCGCATGCGAGGGCCGCGGGAGGTCGGCAATCGCTTTGTAGTCCTGCGAGCGCTGATTGGTATTCCGGATGACGGCGGCGAGCGGCGCGCCGCAGGTAATGCCGTCGACCATGCCGCAGAGGATTTCCGGCGCGTCGGGTTCCTTTCGCTGCGTGGCGAGCTTTCCGCCCGGGGCGCGGCGGGCCATGAAGGCCTGCAAGGCGGCCACCGAGATTGATTCGCCTGCGGGCAGCCCCTCGATCGTGCAGCCGATCGCGTCGGCGTGCGATTGACCGAAGACGGTGGTGCGTAGGTTTTCGCCGAAAGTCGTGTTCATTCTGAAATCCAAAAAATGTTCTAAAGCTCGTTTGGAAAAGAAAAGCGCTTTATTCCGCGCTGCAGAGGCCGCCCAATTTGGCGAAGTCCTCCAGGAACTTCGGGTAGCTTTTCCGGAAGGCTTCCGCGCCTGTAATTCGGACGGGCGCTCCGCCCGAGGCGGCGGCAACGGCGGCCGCCATCACGATGCGGTGGTCGCCGAAGCCCTGAATCTCGCCCCCGCGGAATTTCCCCGCGCTCCCGAGCCCGTGAACGACGAGGCCCGCAGGCTCTTCCTCGTGCGGCACGCCGAGAAGCGTGAGGAGGGCCGACGTGCTCTTCAGCCGGTCGCTCTCCTTGATGCGAAGGCGTCCGGCATTCGTGAAGCGCGTGGTGCCCGAGGCCGCTCCGGCGACGACGGCAAGAATGGGAACAAGGTCCGGGATCTGCGCGGTATCAATCTCAATGCCCCGGAGAGCGCCGGGGAGAGCGCTCATTACGCTCGTCGCGGATTCCGTCTGAGAAACACGGGCGCCGAAGCGCGCAAGAATTTCGGCGACGGCCCGGTCGCCCTGAAGCGAATCGCGCCGGATGCCGGTCACTTCGATGGTCTCTCCTTTGTCGCCCGCGAGCGCGCCGGCGGCGAGCCAGAAGGCGGCATTCGACCAGTCGCCTTCAACGACGAGCACCGGTCCGGCATGAAGCTTCCCGCGGCCGGCGACCGTCCAGACGGGAAGCCCCTCCGGGCCTTTTTCCTCGCGAATGTCGACGCCCGCGGCTTCGAGCACCTCGAGCGTCATGCGCACGTAGGGTTCGGACTCAAAGCCCTTCGTAATCTGAAGCGTGCTCGTGCCCTCGAGAATCGCGAGCGCGTAGAGGAGGCCGCCGATGAATTGCGAGGAGACGTTCCCGGGAAGCGAATAGGCGCCGGGAGCGAGCTTTCCTTCAACGACGAAGCCTTCGCCCGGGAGCGCCGTGAGTCGGATGCCGTGGCGCTTCAGTTCTCCTGCAAGCGGTTCAACGGGGCGGCTGGGGAGCCGCCCGCGGCAGATGAACCTTGCGCCGCAGCCGAGCGCCGCCGCGACTGGAATGAGGTAGCGGAGCGTCGTTCCGGATTCGCCGCAGTCGACTTCCGGGAGCACGGGAAGATGATCCCGATCGATCGGAAGAACGTCGGCGTCGCCCGCATTGCCCTGGGTCACCCGGGCGCCGAGGCCCCGGAGCACGCGGCAGGTGGCGTCGATGTCCTCAGACCGGGTGCTGCAGGAGACATGCGCCGGCGATTCCGAAAGCGCCGCCGCAATCAGAAGGCGGTGCGCATAGGACTTCGAGGCGATGGCCGGAATTTGTCCGCTTAAAAAGCGCGGCGTGACGGTGACGATCATGACTGGAGCGGGGTGAAAGTGTTGAATCGGATGGAACGTGTCGACGAAGAGGCCTTTCAAAGGTCCGTTTCAAGCATGGTGCGGAATTCTTCCCAGGAGACCTTCTTCACTTCGGCGCGCCCGGGCGCGACCGGGAGAACGAGGTTTACGCCCGAACCGGCGGACTTTTTGTCGTGGCGGGCGATGGCGAGAAGCTTGTCCGTGCTGAAGTCGAGATCGGGGCGGGCAAGGAGTTCAGGAGGAAGAGAGGCGGGAAGGCCGGCTTTCAGAAGAAGCGCTTCGAGCTCTTCGAGCATTGCCCGGGGGAGCTTTCCTTCCCTGACGAGCGCTTTCGTGAGGATGTGCATGCCGATCGCCACTGAGGCGCCGTGAGAGAGCGCATAGCAGGACGCGGTTTCAACGGCGTGGCCCGCCGTGTGGCCGAGGTTGAGGAGCCTTCTCGCGCCCGATTCCTTTTCGTCTTCTGAGACGATGCGGCGCTTCACGTCGATCGAGCGCGCGATGAGGTCGACGGACGGAAGAGGCGCGATGGCGCTTTCATTCCCGCCGGAGCCGAGTTCCTGCCGGACGGCCGCGAGCACGTCTGGGTCGAGCCCTGCATATTTGATGATCTCTCCCCAGCCGCAGGAAATTTCGCGTGCGGGAAGCGTGCGGAGAACCTCCGGGTCGATGAGGACCCCGACGGGCTGCGAGAAGACGCCCATCAGGTTTTTGCCGGCTTCGAGGTCGACGGCGGTTTTCCCGCCGACGCTTGAATCCACCATGGCGAGAAGGCTTGTCGGCATCTGGAGGCACCGGATGCCCCGCATGTAGAGCGCCGCGGCAAGACCCGCGAGGTCTCCGACCACGCCGCCCCCGAGCGCAATGACGGCATCCTTTCGCGTGAGCCGCAAGTTCGCCATGGCTTCAAGAACCCGCACGAGCTCTGCGGGCGTCTTGCTTTGCTCTCCGGCGGGAATCGTGATGACGCCGGCGGATGCCCCGGGGCGGGCGGCTTCAAGCGCTGCCTGCACGTTCTCCGCATAGAGCGGGCCTACGTTGGAGTCGGTCACGATGACCGCGCGAACGGCAGGATCCGTGAGGCCGAGAAGCGCAGCGAGGCGGCCCGCGAGCTTCCGGGTATCGGAGAGGAGCCCCGGGGTGATTTCCACAAGGTAGCCTTCGCCGGCTTTGACTTCAAGGATCTGTCCGTTCTGCATGGCGTTTTTTTCTGAGGAAAGTTGAGTGGCTTGAAGGAATCAGGCGGCGCGCGCTTCTTCGTCATGGACGGCGAGCGCCGTGCGGACGGCTTCAACGCGGCGGCAGAGCTCTTCGAAGGTGTCGGGCGTAATCGACTGGGGACCATCGCAGAGGGCGGCGGCGGGGTTGTTGTGCACCTCGACCATGAGGCCGTCGGCGCCCGCAGCGGCGGCGGCCGCGGCCATCGCCGGCACGTAGCGCGCCACGCCCGTCGCATGGCTCGGGTCGATCACGACCGGGAGGTGCGTGCGCTCGTGAAGAACCGGAATGACGGAGAGGTCGAGCGTATTGCGGGTGGCCGTCTCGTAGGTGCGGATGCCGCGTTCGCAGAGAACGATCTGGTCGTTGCCGCTCGCCATGATGTATTCGGCCGCCATGAGGAGCTCCTTCACCGTGGCGCAGAGGCCGCGCTTCAGAAGGATGGGCTTCTTCGTCTTCCCGAGTTCCTTCAGCATCTCAAAATTCTGCATCGAGCGGGCGCCCACCTGAATCATGTCGACCTCTTCGAAGAGCGGAAGATGGTCGATGCTCATGATTTCGGTGACGATCGGAAGGCCCGTCGCGCGCTTCGCCTCAAGCATCAGTTCAAGGCCTTCGGCGCGAAGGCCCTGGAAGTCGTAGGGCGACGTGCGGGGCTTGAAGGCGCCGCCGCGGAGCATCGTCGCGCCCGCTGCCTTGACGGCCTTCGCGATCCCGATGATCTGCTCGCGCGATTCGATCGAGCAGGGACCCGCCATCATCGCGAAGTGGCCGTCGCCCGTGAGGGCGCCGCCCGCGTTCACGACCGTGTTTTCCGGATGGAAGGCGCGGTTGGCGAGCTTGTAGGGATCCGAAATGCGGCGGATGGTTTCAACGTAGGGGAGCGCCTGAACCTGGTCGACCGGAAGGTGGCTGCGCGTTTCGCCGATGATGCCGATCGCGACCTTTTCGGCGCCTTCCATGATGACGGGGCGCAGGCCGCGCGCCGCGAGGCGGTTCTTGATGTCGGTGATGTCGTTCGCGGTGGCGGTGGGCTTGAGGATAAGGATCATGATGCTCTCCAGCTTGTGTGATCTTTGCCTGGCCGGCCGAAGTATTTTTCAGTCCGGACAAAAGGGCTTTAATGAAAGGGTGGTTGGTTGAAGATTTGCCGGCCCTTTCGCGCCGCTGGAGATTTGATGCCCTGGGGTTTCTTTTCCGCCTTCGGAGAGAAGGTTCCTGAGAACCCGGGCATTAAAAAACCTGCGGCGTTTGAGACCGCAGGTTTTGTACTTCGTCTTCAGAGTACGTGCAGCTCAACGCTTTGACGTAAAAAATCGCCAAAACGCGAAATAAAAGGATGCACGGTGAAGCGTCGTCATTTTTTGCTCGAAGCTCTGAAAACGGGTGAAAACAGAAAAACTGTGGAATTCACTTTACCGATCAGACTGCGGTTTGAAAAGACTTCCGGGAAGTGATTGCGGCACTCAATGATTTTGGTCAAGAGGGACTAGGCAAACCTCCTCAGGGGAAATCCTGAGCGTTTGATTGAGGATGATGAGATGCCTAGAGCAAGCAGGAAATTGATCCAGATTAGGGAACCCCTATTGACGGACTAGATATTTAGTATTAGCAATAGATATAATTCTATTTCAGAATGCATGGCAATTAAAAAATGCTATTGCCGGGTGCAATGGCGACATTAATCCCCCTTCAAAGGAGATCCCCCATGAAAAAGACCCTTGCTGCCATCGCGCTTGCCTCCGCCATGATGGCTTTCGGCCTTCCCGCTCAGGCTGCGGAACCGATTGATCCGATCGAACCCGTTGAGGTCAAGAACCCCGCGCTCGTCGAGCTCGGCAAGATGCTCTTCTTTGAACCCCGTCTTTCGCGTTCGGGCTTCATTTCCTGCAACAGCTGCCACAACCTCGCCACGGGCGGCGTCGACAACCTCGTGACCTCGATCGGCGACCGCTGGGCCCAGGGCCCGATCAATTCGCCGACGGTCCTCAACTCCTACGGCCAGATCGCCCAGTTCTGGGACGGCCGTGCGAAGACCCTCGCCGAACAGGCTGCCGGCCCGATCGCCAATCCGCTTGAAATGGCCTCCACCCATGAAATGGCCGTGAAGGTGATCTCCTCGATCCCGGGCTACGGCGAATACTTCAAGAAGGCCTTCGGCGACAGCAAGGTCGACATCCAGCGCATCACGGACGCGATGGCTGAGTTCGAACGCACGCTCGTCACCCCGAACGCCCGCTTCGACAAGTGGCTGAAGGGCGATAAGAACGCCCTTACCGCTCAGGAACTGAAGGGCTACAGTCTCTTCAAGTCCTCGGGCTGCACGATCTGCCACAACGGCGCTCAGGTGGGCGGCCAGTCCTTCCAGAAGATGGGCCTCGTTCGTCCCTATGAAACGACCAACACCGCCGAAGGCGTGAAGGCCGTCTCGGGCCGCGACCAGGACCGCATGAGCTTCAAGACCCCGATGCTGCGCAATGTCGAGCTCACCTATCCGTACTTCCACGACGGCGCCGTCTGGACGCTTGAGGAAGCCGTCTCCATCATGGGCGACGTCCAGCTCGGCCGCCGCTACACGAAGGAAGAGCTCGCCGACATCTCGGCCTTCCTGAAGACCCTCACGGGCGAACAGCCGAAGATCGAGTACCCGGTGCTCCCGCCCTCCGGCCCCGAAACCCCGAAGTTCAATCCCTGGGCTCCGGCTGCCAAGTGATTCTTCCGATGAAGGGCGGGGCTTTTAAGTCCGCCCTTCGGTAAGGAATCCCGGCCTATAACGGTGCGTCTGCTCTTTTCCGGAGCGGCGCACCGTTTGTTTTGTCAAGGACCCGGAATCTCAGGAGCGGTCCCTGAGGCTGCCGACATCCTCGTCCTCGTCTTCTTCGTCTTCCTCATCATCGTAGTCTTCGACTTCGTCGATGTCGTCGGAATCATCCATGAAGTCGAGATCGTCGAAATCATTGACCTCGATCTCGTCGTCGTCTTCATCATCATCCTCATCGTCATAGGTGCTGAGGACCGCAGCTCCCGGAGCGCTTCCGAAATCCGGATCGTCCTCCGGATCGAGCGCACGAAGGAAGCGCTCGATCTCCTTCTTGACCGCCGCTCTCACTTCCGGATCGGGGTCCGCGAGGAACTTCTCTGCCCAGAGATCCGCATCGTCGCGCTTTAAGAGGCTCTCCATCATTTTGATGATCCGCCGGGGATCGTTTTCGAGGAAGGCTTCCACCTCCTCGGTCGGGAGATGGAGCGGAATGGCGCAAAGCGCGCGTCTTACTGAAATCGACGGGTCGCGGGCAAACTCGAGCGCGCTTGCCTCGTCGTGCTTTGCTTCCTCTGCGGCGCGGCGGCGAACGAACTCTCTCGGGTCGTCCGTGAAGAGGCGGGCAAAATCCAGGGGGTACGCGAGGACGTCTGCCGGGAACTGCTTTTTGTCGTAGCCGTAAGCGAGAAGGCCGATGGCCGACTCAATGTCGCTGGGGTCGGTGATTTCGATGGCGGTCCCGGGAGCGCCGGAGGGCTTGCCCTCGCCCAGAGAGAGCAGGAAGGGCGGCGCGTCCTTGACGGGCGCTTCTCCGGGAAGTGGCGCTCCGGACATGATGTCCTGAAGAAGAGAAGCCGTATTGCGGCAGACGCCCCGGCTTCGGATCATTTCTCTCGCGCTCCTGCGGACGTCGGGGTCCATGAGGGCGCGGGCGAGCTTTTTCCTGCCGGAAGCCCGGCGAGCGAGCATTTCGACGGCGCGCGCAGTCTGAAGAATTTCCACGCGGATGTCGAGGGCCCGGTCTTCGAGGAGCTTTTCATACTGAGCGCCCGTGAGCGGAAGCGAGAGAACGGTCGAGCGGACCGAATGGGACGGGCTTTTGACAAGGTTTGCGGCAAAGCGCGCCATCGCCCGCGTCTCAAACTTTTCGTCAAGCATCTCCTCGACGGCGCCCTCCGTCGCGGAATCGTCGTCGTATAGCTCAGCGATGGGAGCGCTGCCGAAATAGCCGTCCGAGAGCAGATCGGGGCCCGACGGGATTAAGAGGCAGACGTCGGACGGGTCGAGAACCACCGTCAGATCCTTGTAGGAGAGATATGCAGAGGAGTCGGAGGCTTCGACGTCCGAAAGAATGCTGCGGCTGAGGCGCTTGATGCCGCGGATGGCGTCCGCACGCTGGTCGCTGTTGAATGTCATGATCCTTTCCTTTTAATTCTGAAACGTTCTTTTTGGGAAAAAGGCGGGGCGGCTTTCATGCCGCCTTTCTCATGCAGTCAGTATCGCGGATAATGCGTCAAAAAATATCGCAGTAAAGCAGCTCCCGATCTATTCCAAAAACTTGAAAAAGGTATTTCATCTTCGGCTCATTTTTGCGTAGAAGCGGGAATTGATGGATTTTTTCCCGGGGAGCACTATTTCTCTCAGACCAACGGCTTAGTTCTTTCGGGTGTCTTTCTTAAGGATCGCCACCGGGAGGACCGGAAGCTCCGGAATCCATCTTCAGAAAAGGGAAATTCACATGAAAATGCAGAAGCGCACCTTCCTTCTTTCGGCCGCAGCCTGCGCGATGATGACCGCCTCGGGCGCTATGGCAATGGGAACGCCGAGCGGGTTTGCCGTCGTCGGCTTCAACAAGCAGGGGAATCTCGGCGAAGTGATCGTCAATCCCTACAAGATCGCGCCCCTCACGGCGGTGATCAAGAACGGCGGCTACGAGCTTCTCTCGGCAGTCGTGCGCGTCGTTCCGAAGGAAGGCGGCCAGGAAATCAAGTATGAGGTTTCCCGCGCTCAGCTCCTCACGCACGCGGGCATTCCGGTCTTCGGCCTCTATCCGGATTATTCCAACAAGGTCGAGGTGAGCTATTCCTACCGCTTCGACGGAAAGGTGGTTGAAGGCAAGCACACCTACACCATCTACTGCGGCGGCATCCGCGGGATGGAATCCGGCATGCCCGGCGAAAAGAATCTGATGTTCGACACCGAGGTGAAGAAGGTGGCGCCGGAATTCAGCGACCGCCTCTACTTCGTCAACAACCTCGGAGCCACGCCCGGTCAGGATACCCGCGCGGTCTGGAACAACCCCATGGGAGGCGCCCTCACGTGGAGCTACCTCCCGAAGATCGCGATCATCGATACGAAGGGCGACATCCGCTGGTACCTTGACGCGTCCACGCTCTGGGATCCGGAATCGATCTACAGCAAGGGCGTCATGATGGGCTTCAAGCAGAATGCCGACGGCGCCATCTCCTGGGGCTTCGGCCAGAAGTACGTGAAGTACGACATCATGGGCCGCAAGGTCTTCAACCGCCGTCTGCCCACGGGCTACAGCGACTTCTCGCACTCGATGGATCCGATGCCGAACGGCCATTACCTCCTGCGCGTCGCGTCCTCCGACCTCCGCCGCATCGACCAGAAGCGCGTGCGCACGGTCCGCGACGTGATCATTGAAGTCGATCAGTCGGGTCGCGTCGTCGACGAGTGGCGCCTCTTCGACATTCTTGACCCCTATCGCTCGAACATCATCAAGGCTCTCGACCAGGGCGCCGTCTGCCTCAACATCGATCCCTCGAAGGCGGGCCATACGCTTACCGCCGAAGAGCTCGCCGCTCAGGAGAAGTCCGACAACTTCGGCGACATCGCGGGCACCGGCCCGGGCCGCAACTGGGCGCACGTGAATTCGGTCGACTACGACCCGGACGACGATTCGATCATCATTTCCTCTCGCCACCAGTCGGCCATCATCAAGATCGGCCGCGACAAGAAGGTGAAGTGGATCCTCGGCGCCCCGGCGGGCTGGCGCTCGCCCTGGAAGGAAGCGCTCCTCACGCCGGTCGACAAGTCAGGGAAGCCCATTTCCTGCACGGAAACGACCTGCGAGGGCGGCTTTGACTGGACGTGGACGCAGCATACGGCCTGGCGCATCGATTCGAAGTCCAATAAGGACGTGGTCTACGTGTCGGCCTTCGACAACGGCGACGCCCGCGGCGCAGAGCAGCCGGCGCTTCCGGAAATGAAGTATTCGCGTGCGGTGATCTACAGGATTGACCAGAAGAAGAGAACGGTCGAGCAGGTCTGGGAGTACGGCAAGGAGCGCGGCCATTCGTGGTACAGCCCCGTGACGTCGCTCACGGAATACCAGGCCGACAAGGATTCGGTGGTTGCCTATTCCGCCACTGCGGGCTCGGACTTCGATCTCACGACCGGCGCCATGAAGGGTCTCCCCAACCCGTACATCGACGAATTCAAGTGGGGCGAGAAGGAGCCCTCGGTTGAAATCCAGCTGCACAATACGTCGGGCTATCAGGCATGGCCCTTCAGCGTGAAGAAGGCCTTCACCGACAATTAATCCTTTCTCTCAGCTGCGGCGTTCATCCGGGCGCTGCAAATGAAAAATGACAGGCGGCGCTTCCCGGAAGATTCGGGAGGCGCCGCTTCATTCATTTCTAGATTAGAACCGATAGCGGCTGCGGTGCGGCATTTACCGGACGAATTCCGCCCAGAGCTTTTCGAGCATCGTCATGCCTTTTTCGAGCTCCGTGAGCTCGATGTATTCATCGACGCCGTGGGCCTGACGGATTGACCCCGGGCCGAGAACCACCGTGGCGCCGAGCTGCTGCAGGAACGAGGCTTCCGTCGAGTAGCTCACGAAGGACCCTTCTCGCCCGGCAATGGCTTCGATGCGGGATCTGAGCACGGGATCCGGGTTGATGAAGGGATCGAGATCGGGGTAGAGGACTTCAAGCGTTGTCGACGCAGGAGAGGCGGCGGCAAGCCGCTTCATGGATTCGTCGAGCATTCCGCGGATTTCCGCGGCATTGCATTTCGGGAGCGGCCGGATGTCGAACTCGAGCCGCGCCTCGGCGCAGACGCGGTTCACGTTGTCGCCCCCGCGGATGGAGCCGATGTTGAGGGTCGGGTAGGGCACGCCCGGAAGCCCCGGAAGATCGAACTCCTTTTCGCGCCGCGTTTTGAGGCGCGCCTCAAGGTTGTTGAGTTCCTCCACGGCGAGTGCAGCAGTCTTGACGGCATTGATCCCCTGTGTCGGGTCGGACGAATGGGCGCCGCGCCCCCGGATGATGATCGCACGCCCCATGTAGCCCTTGTGGCCGAATACGGGCGAGAGTTCGGTGGGTTCGCCGACAACGGCGAGCTGCGGCATGACGCCGAGGTTCTTTAATTCCGGAACGGCTGAGCGGGCGCCCGCCATGGACGTTTCCTCGTCGCAGGTGATGAGAACGCCGAAGCCTTTTGCGGCAGCTTCCGGATGACGGCGGGCGAGCGCCATCGCCGACGCGATGAAGCCCTTCATGTCGCAGGAGCCGAGCCCGTAGGCCTTTCCGTCGCGGACCGTCAGGGACCAGGGCGAATTCGTCCAGAGTTCCGGGTTGCACCCCACCGTGTCGGAGTGTCCGGAGAGGAGAAGTCCGCCCGGCGTCGTGCGGCCGGTCATGGGGCCCCTGAAGGCAAAAAGATCGGCTTTCCCGGGCTTGTATTCGAAAACGCGCGTCTCGAAGCCCATGGCTTCAAATTCCGACTTCGCCCAGTCGATGAGCGGGCGGTTCGGCTGGTCGCTTTCGTGCGCAATGTCGCTCACGGTATTGAAGGCGACGAGTTTTTCTAGGTAGTGCAGACAATCAGAGATGACGGACATCGGATGCTCGCTTGTTTCTGGAGGCGCTGACGGACCGGAAGCATCGCTTCCTGCGGAACATCAGGCAAGATTCAATTCTTCGAAACATAAAGCAAACGCATGAACCCGGCTCGTCTCCCTGCGGGCCTCGGTCTGAACGATCAAGATCCATGAGGCAAAACGCTGATATCGCGTGCCGCCGGCGCCGGGCGCCCTCCCTTCTGAAAGGCTTTCAAAATGAATGACTACTACCGCTACAAAGAGCTTCGGGCCGCTATTGTCGGTGCGAGCGGCTATGCCGGAACTGAGCTTCTCCGGCTTCTTCTCGACCACCCGGAGGTGACGGTTACGGCGCTTTATGTGTCCGAGCAGAGCGCCGATGCCGGAAAGGCAATCCACGAGATTGACGGGAGGCTTTGCGGCAGGACGAATCTGAGGCTCAAGCCCCTCACGGACCCGGAGGCCGCAGCCGAAAATGTCGAAATCGTCTTTCTTGCCACCGAGCACGAGGTAAGCGCAAGGCTCGCGCCGGTCTTCCTCGAAAAGGGCGTAAAGGTTTTCGATCTCTCGGGCGCCTTCAGGCTTTCCGACCCGAAGCTCTATCCGAAGCACTACGGCTTCGAGCACGCGCATCCGGAGCTTCTCGGGGAAGCGGTCTATGCGCTTCCGGAATATGTCGATGAAGCGAGGCTTTGCGCAACCAATCTGATTTCGCTCCCCGGGTGCTACCCGACGGCGTCGCAGCTCGCGCTCCGTCCGCTCATCGACGCGGGGCTTCTTGATCTCTCCATGCCGCCTGTCATCGACGCGGTGTCGGGCGTCTCGGGCGCCGGCAGAAAGGCGAAGCTCTCGAACGCCTTCTGCGAAGTGAGCCTCTCGGCCTACGGTATCTTCACGCACCGGCATCGCCCGGAAATCGAGGAGCACCTGGGCGGCGTCCCGGTCATCTTTAACCCGCATCTTGGCGCCTTCAAGCGCGGCATCCTCGCGACGATCACGGCGAGGCTCGCGCCCGGTGCAAGCGAGGAGGCGATCAGGAGGGCCTATGAGAGCGCTTATCTTGAGCGCGCCTTCGTGCGGGTGCGAGATGGGCTCCCGAAGCTCGACGACGTCGTCAATCAGCCTTACTGCGACATCGGCTTCAAGGTCTCCGACACGGGCTACATCGTCATCGTGAGCGCGATCGACAACCTTCTTAAAGGGGCCGCTTCCCAGGCGGTGCAGGCAATGAATCTGCGCCTCGGGATCCCGGAAGACGCGGGATTCTTCGTTTGAGTGCATCGCCGCACCTCAGCCGTTTTCTATAAGAGAGGAAGGAGCCATGGAAGAGAAAAAGAACGCCGCGCCCCTTGTCGTCAAGCTGTCCGGCAAGGCGCTCGGCGCGGAAAAGGAACTCGAACGCCTCTGCCGGGAGCTTAAAAGCGCGGGACGCGCATTCCTGCTGGTGCATGGCGGCGGCGTCGCCGTCGACCGCCTCATGGCGGATCTCGGCATTGAAGTGAGGCGCGTGCGGGGACTTCGCGTGAGTCCTGCGGAGGAGATGCCTCTCATTGCCGGGTCGCTCGCCGGCACCTGCAGTCTGGCGCTCCGCTCAGCTGCTGTGCGCGCCGGCCTCTCGCCCCTGGGGCTTGCCGTCACGGACGGCGGAATGTGCACCGTCCTTCCGGAGGATCCGGGACTCGGACGCGTGGCGAAGTCGGCCGCGGGAAATGACGAGGCCCGCGCACGGCTCCTGTCGCTTCTTGATGCCGGGTGGCTTCCGGTGATTTCTTCGGTCGGGCTCGATGCAGAGGGGCGCCTCTGGAACATCAATGCCGACGATGCGGCGCTCTCGATTGCGGAGCTTCTCGGCGCGCCCCTCATCTTTCTCTCCGATGTCAGGGGCGTTCTTGACGGCGACAAGCGGCTGATTCCGGAGCTCACGCCCGAAAGCACGGAAGTGCTGGTCCGCGACGGCGTCATTACGGCCGGCATGGTCGTCAAGATGAATGCGGCTTTTGCCGCTTCCCGGGCAACCGGAGCGCCGGTCTCGATCGCGTCCATCTTTGATGATGCGGTTCCCCGACTCCTCTCGGAAGGGAAGTTCCCCGGAACCGTCTGCAGAAGTTAATTGTCGACAATAGAAAGACGATTATCGACTGAGCTCCGACGTATTATCGATCAATCTTTAAATTATTATTCAATTGATTGATAATCAAGGAAGAAATGTAAATTCATAAGGCGAGGACATAACGCAGTCATAAATATTCCTGCGCTTATGTCCTTTTTCTTGGTCTTAATCAAATTGAGCTATGCAAAATCACCTAAGCGTAGTGATTAACCGTCCATAAAATCGAATTCTGATTCGTCTTCCATGTAAAGGGCGGCGAAGGTGAGTAGTAGGCCTGAGCACGCGCGCTTCAGCGAGGGCGGACCCCCGGTTCCCTCAGGGCGGCCAAGCACTCAGGCATTGAGTTCCGATGCGTTCAGTCACCCCTGAACCCCTTGCCTTTTTGTTTTAGAAGATGATGAATAAAAGCGAAGAGCCGCAGAAGAGGACCATTCCCATCGTTCCGGGCGTTCCGGAGACGCTCCTTCACATGATTCCGAAGGAGCGCGCAGGCGAAATTTCCCCGCTCGGCGTGATGCTCCCCGAGGAAGCGCAGAAGAATTTCAGAGGCACGCCCTTTGAGGATCTCTACGACGAGGCGGTGAATCTCCTCAGAAACCGCAACATCACCCCAGACGAGCTTTCCTACCTTTCGAAGGCGCTCAGCCAGATCCTCGTCAACCGCGACCGCGCGCCCTTCTTCATCCGCCAGGGGCGTCTCTCAGACGTCGACGACGTCGAGGGGCTCGTGCGCTACTGGGCTCAGCAGGGCGAAAACCTGCCGCGAAAGCGCGCCGACATCATCCGCAGCATTGATTCCTTCGCGGTCTGCGTGCGCGACGGTCAGATGGTCGGGTGCGCGAGTCTCTTCGTCTACGACTCGGGCCTCGCGGAGATCCGCTCGCTCGGTGTTTCTCCGCTGGTGCAGCGCCAGGGCCAGGGACGCGCTATTGTTGAGTACCTGCTCGATCGCGCAAGACGTCTCGATATTGCTAAAGTGTTCGTGCTCACGCGCAATCCGAAGTTCTTCGAGCGCTGCGGCTTTAAGCTCACCACCATCGAAGCGCTGCCGGAAAAAATTCTCAAGGACTGCGAGAATTGCAATAAGCGTGAACGCTGCGACGAGCTCGCCTACGAATTCAATCTCTGACCGCGGATCAGCGTCCCGATCGGACCAACGTTTTTGACAACCAAAGGATTTTTTCAACAATGACAGAAGTTACGCGCGCGACCTATGATCAGGTCATGTTTCCGTGCTACAAACCCGCGGACCTCGTTCTGGTGCGCGGCAAGAAGTGCCGTCTCTACGACAGCGAAGGCCGCTCCTATCTCGATTTCGGCGGCGGCATCGCCGTCAATTCGCTCGGCAATGCGCCGAAGACCGTGAGAAAGGCGCTTAAAGCGCAGAGCGCCCGTCTCATTCACGTGAGCAACGTTTTCGCGAACGATGCGACCCTTAAGTTTGCAACTGAGATTACGAAGGTGACGGGCTTCGACCGCGTCTTCTTCACGAACTCGGGCGCCGAAGCGAATGAATGCGCCCTGAAGCTTGCCCGCCGCACCGCGGTTGATTTGTACGGCGAAAAGAAGGATGAAATCATTTCCTTCGCGCACAGCTTCCACGGCCGCACGTTCTTCACGGTGAGCGTGGGCGGACAGGACAAGTATTCGCTCGGCTTCGGGCCGCGTCCCGGCGCCATCACGCATCTGCCCTTCAACGACATCAAGGCTTTCGAGAAGCAGATTTCTGACCGCACGTGCGCCGTCATCTTCGAGCCCGTGCAGGGCGAAGGCGGCGTTCTGCCGGTTGACCCGAAGTTCGCAAAGCGCGTCCGCGAACTCTGCGACAAGCACCATGCGCTCCTCATCATGGATGAGGTCCAGACGGGGTGCGCGCGTTCGGGCACCTTCTTCGCCTACGAGCAGATCGGCATTCGTCCCGACATCGTCTCGACAGCGAAGGGCATTGCCGGCGGCTATCCGATCGGCTGCGTTCTCACGTCGAACGACATCGCCGCGCACTTCAAGGCCGGCACCCACGGCTCGACCTTCGGCGGAAACCCCTTAGGCTGCGCCGTGGGCTCCGCCGTGGTCGCAAAGATTTCGAAGCCTGAATTCCTCGCCAAGGTGATGGAAAAGGGCAAGCTCCTTCGCGAGGAGCTCACGCGCGTCAACGACGAACTCCATGTCTTTACGGCTGTCCGCGGCATGGGCCTCCTTGACGGCTGCGAACTGATCCCCGAACTCCGTTCGCGCCTCGGCGACATTCAGAAGGCGGCGCTTGAAGCCGGCCTCATCATCCTCACGGCCGGCGGCACGACGATCCGTCTCTGCCCGCCCCTCATCATCAAGAAGAAGGAGCTGAAGGAAGGTGTCGCCATCCTGAAGCGCGTTCTCGTTCCCTTCGCGATGGAAGTCGAAGCCCTGAAGCGCGCCGAAGCGCTGAAGGCTCAGGCAGAAAAGGCTCAGAAGGCCGTGAAGGCTCCTTCTGCTAAGAAGCCGGCTGCAAAAGCGGCTGCTGAAAAGAAGCTCGCTGAAAAGAAGACGGCGGCGCCCAAGGCAGCTCCCGCCCGCCGCACGCCTCAGAAGGCGGCCGCGAAGCCTGTTGCTGCGGCTCAGGCAAAGACCGCTGCTCCCGTCAAAGCGGAAGCTGCCAAGCCGGCTCCGGCCAAAAAGGCCGCGGTGAAGGCTCCTGCCGCTGCGGCGAAACCCGCTGCGCCCGCGTCGAAGACGGCCGCAGCGAAGCCGAACGCCGCTCCTGCCGCAGCGCCCAAGGCTGCTGCTCCGGCCCCTAAGACAGCTCCCGCAGCCTCTGCTGCTCCCGTGAAGGAAGCTTCGGCTCCGAAAGCCGCCGCTCCGGCCGCGAAGACCGCGTCTGAAGTAAAGCCTGCCGTGGAGAAGACTCCGGCCTGATTCCGGCGAAGCTGAAGGCGTTTTCCTTCCGTCTGCAGGGATGCAGACGGAAGACGAAAGCGAAAAAATGTCCCGCTCGATTCTTTCGGACGGGACATTTTTTTTGCTTTCGCGCTCTGTCGTTCAATGGATCGCGAAGAAGGCCTTGAAATTCTTGAGGTAGAGAACGAAGACGTAAAGAATGACGACCGCCGCGACGGCAAGCTCGAAGTGCGCAAGCCAGCGCAGTTCGCTCACATACTCTCCCATCCCGTTGAAGGTCCCCATGAGGGCTGCGAGCTTGTAGAGCGCCGTGGCGCCGATCGCCATCGGGAACGTGAAGGCCGCATAGCCGGGCGAGAACTGCAGCCTCAGGAGATGCCAGAACGCGAAGTAGATCGCAAAGGTCATCAGGATGGCAATGCCGAAGAGAAGCGCCACGAGGAGGAGGTGCGGTTCCGTTGAAACGGAGAGGTAGCCCGCGAGCGAGAGCGATGCCGGAGCCGCCATGATGGCGATCGTGGGCTTGGCGGCGTTGGCGACCTGCGGGAGGAAGATGAGGCGGTAGAGCATCGTCGGGAGCATGATCGCGTAGGAGACGAGGCCGACGACCAGGAGAACCTGAGCAAGCGGCAGAAGTTCCGGAACGCCGGGGAAGGACACGTCGGCGACGATGATGCCGACGGGCGGCACGAACCAGGAGGGCACCATCTTTTCCATCACGTTGTCGTGGAAGCGGAACCAGGCGAAGAAGATGAGGGCGAGGAGGTGCAGGAGGACGGCGACGAGCCAGAGGCCGACGGCGAATTTCGGAAGCGCGTCGAGCAGCGCGCGGGAAATCACCATGAGCGCCATCGCGAAGGTGGGCACGATGGACCCGACCACCGGGTGCTTCAGGTCAGCCCAAAGCGTGTCGGCGTGAAGCGCAAAGCGGCAGACGAGAAGAAAGAGGAGCGAGGACGCAATGACCGCTCCTGCAATCTGTCCCCAGCCATGAAGGGGAAGCGCATTTTCCAGACACCAGCCCAGGCTGGCGATGCCGAGAGCAAGCCCGGCCATGGGAGTGGGGAGACTGCGAAACCGTGAAGGAAAAGCCTTGAGCATGGATGGAGAGGCCCGGAGTGGCGAACAAATGAAATGTGCGTCTGGCGCACAAAGCCCGAAGAGTAGAACAACCACCAATGGGTTGTAAAGTAAATTCGAACAAAATAGGTAAAATTGTTCGATAAAATTAACTTGCCTTTTCTTGCCTGATCGTTGTCGAAAGCTTTCAGGCGATGCAGAGAAAAGTGCCGGGTTTGCTAACATCCACAGACCGCTTTCCGGAGAGGCTCTTCGGCGAGAGGCCGCATCAACGGAGGAATTCATTCGTGGTACCCATCACGCTCAGACAGCTTCAGGTTTTCCTTGCCATTGCCAAGGCCGAGAACATCGGTGCGGCGGCAGAGTACCTCTCCATGAGCAAGAGTGCGGTTTCGCAGGCGCTTTCCGAGCTTGAGGCCAGGCTCGGCGTGCAGCTCTTCGACCGCAACCGCGGACGAATCTTCCTCACGCCCGAAGGGCGCCGCATGATGCCTCAGGCCGATGAGATGGTTCATCGCGCCGACGATATTTCAGATCTCTTCAGAAAGAGCCGCCGTTACTGCCAGTTCCGGGTGGGCTGCACGCGCACGATCGGCACCTTCATGATTGCGGATCTCCTGAGGGGCTTTCGCGACGCGCACGGGTGGACCCCTGCCGCCGTCATCGCCAATACGCGGATCATCGCGGAAAAGCTCTCCCGCTTTGAACTCGACGTTGCGCTGATCGAAGGCCCCGTCACGGACACGGATCTCGTGACCACGCCCTGGATGACGGATGAAATGGTTGTGGTGGCGCCGAAGGACCATCCCCTCACCGGGCGTCCCGTGAGCTACCAGGAACTTGAAACCGCCTCCTGGATTCTTCGCGAAAAGGGATCCTCCACGCGCGACTTCTTTGAAACCCAGGTCCGCCAGCGTCTGCGGCACGTCGAGGTGATCGCCGAACTCAACAGCTTCGACGCCATTCTGCGCACGGTCCTCCTCGGCCTCGGACTCACCTATATGTCCCGCCGGGTGCTGAACGACCCGTATTACGGGCGCTTCGTCGCGCAGGTCCAGCTTCCGGAGCGCTTTCACCGTCAGCTCACCTTCTGCCACGAGCGCGACAAATATCTCTCGAACGACATCGAGGCCTGGATGGAGCACTGCCGCAGCTATGCGCGCCTGATGGAAAGGCGCGAGGCGGAGGCTCAGCGGCTCGTGGAAGGCGGGATCTGACCCGGATTCTCTAAAGGCTTCTTTGCTTCAGGTTTTCTCTGCATGCTTTTCTGAAAGGACATCACATGACGAAGTTCATCGACTTTCCTGAACACCTCCGTTCCATCAGCGTCGACAGCGCCTACGGACTCATGAACATCGGCGCAACGGCTGTTATTTCCGCCGCGAATAAGGGCGATGAGGACGCCATGACGGCGGCCTGGAACTGCGCGCTCGACCTCAACCCCACGAAGGTGACGGTGGTTCTTTCGCGCGAGCACTACACCCGCAGGCTCCTCGAGGAGAGCGGCTTCTTCGCGATCAGCCTGGTCTCCCGCGCGAATGTGGAATCTGCTCAGTATCTGGGTTCCGTTTCAAAGAACGACGACAAGGAAAAGCTCGACAAGTGCCCGGGCCGGTTCTTCAAGGCCCCCGGCTGCGACATTCCGCTCATCGAAGGGTCGCCTGCCTACTTCATCTGCAAGGTGATTCCGGAAGAGCGCATTGCGAAAACTTACGACCTCTTCCTCGCAGAAGTCGTTGCCTGCTATGCCGACGACCGCGTCGCAACGGAGGGCGGTGACTGGCGCTTCGAATCTGCCGACCCGTCGCTTCGCACCGTGCATGCGGCAAGTCACGGTCGGTTCTACGCCATCGGCGATCTGATCGACCTCAATCGATGATTGGCTGAAGATTTGTAGAAAGGCGCTCTCTCATGGGCGCCTTTTTCATGCCTGCCGGAGATTCTCTGCGGATTGCCGCCTTCTCCACAACATAATCTGAATTAACATACAATCACTGTATGATAATTTAAATTATGTTATTAAGACCATGCGGACGTTTTACGGCAGGAAAGCGGAGCTTCAGGCGCTCCACCAGTTTCTTTCGATTGTTCAGAAGCGAAGGACCTCCCAGATGGTGGCGGTGATCGGCCGCCGCCGGGTTGGGAAGACGACGCTGATGCTCAGGGCCTTTGAGGACTGCGGCCTGCCTGTGTTCTATTTCTTCGCAGATGCCAATGTGGATGAGTCGGAAACCGCCCGCGCCTGGCTCGGCGAGGTCTGTCGCGCCTTCGCGGTGGAATACCCGCCGGCGCTCGCCCGCCCGGAGGAGGTCATCGGTTATCTCATGCAGCTCGCAGCGGAGAGGCCGGCGGTCTGCATCATCGATGAATGCCAGAATCTGAATCAGATCAATAAGGCATTCTGGAGCCAGCTGCAAAGAATCTGGGATACGAAAAAAGACAAAAGCCAGCTGCTGCTTCTTATGAGCGGCTCCATCATTTCTGCGATGGAGGCCATTTTCGGACAGTCGAGTCAGCCGTTATTCGGGCGTCTTTCCGGACAGCTGATGCTGAAGCCATTCAATCCGCGGGAAATCCTGGATATTCTCCGCAATGAAGCTCCGGATCTTCTTCCGAAGGACATTTTGACGCTCTATGCCGTCACGGGAGGCGTTGCCAAGTATCTGGAGCTTCTCATTGAGGCAGAGGCGCTGACTCAGCGGCAGATTGTGGAATTCATTTTTTCCAATGCCGGCGGATGGCTTCGCTCTGAGGGAGCAATCTATCTCGCGAATGAATTTCGGGCGGATTCTCCCATCTATCTTCAGATCCTGAAAAAAGCGGCGGCAGGGAAGACGAGGTGGAATGAGATTCAGGACGGCATTGACACGATTGTTTCTCCATATATCTCAAGGCTTGAGCAATTTCGACTTCTCGAAAAGAACATTCCTTTCGGCGCAAAGGCCGGGACGCGGAATTCGCGCTATAGGGTGGCCGATCCGTATTTCCATTTCTGGCTCAAATTCGTGGATCCGCTTGAGAGCCGTACGCTGGCGGAAGCCAATCGCTGGGGGGTGCTCATCGAAAAAACGCTCGGGGCGCTCCCGACTTATCTCGGGAGGGCGCTCGAAAGCTGGTATCGGGAGGATTGCCTGAGTTCCGGCGAGTGGATTGAAGCCGGAGCCTGGTGGGACAAAAGAGGGGAGAATGAAATTGATCTGGTTGCGCTCAGCATCGATCGCAAGACCATTCTCTTCGGGGAAGCAAAGCTCAATCCTGAAAAATTCAATGCCGTGAAGCTCGCCATGAAGGTCGAGCATTTTCTCGCGCTTCACCCTGAGTTCAGGGAAGCGGCAATAAGGCAATGCGGGCTTTTCCCGGAAGGCATGGGCACCACATTGTCTCAACTGTCGCCTGTGTGACAATCCTGAGGGTTTTTCCGATTTTCGAGCAGCCGGCGGAGCGTGCAAAATAGCTCCACCGTTTCTTTCGGATGCTTCCGAAAAGAAGCGCTGTTTTTCTGCCCAGGCTAGATGCTTTCGCGGACTGCCGTCTCAATTCCCACAGGCGGTCCCGGCATCCTCAACGTTCGCCGTCGCATTGGGTTTCTCTGGACCGGCAGGTTCGGACGAACCTGTCATGTCTCCAAAAAAATCAAACTGAGATTTCTGAAATGAAGAAGACTCTCCTTACGGGCTTGGTTCTTGCTGCGCTGTCTCCCCTCGTTTTTGCCGCTCCGGACGGCATGTCGGGCGCAACCAAGAAGGCATCCGACGCTGCTCAGACCATCGGTAATGTCGACGCTGTCACTTCGGCTTCCGTTGTTCCGCAGAATCTCCGCCAGACCGTGAAGCCCAACGGCTTCACCGCAGGCGACGCGAAGGCGAAGCGCATTCTCTTTGTCGTCGGCGATCCGCGCCACGAATCCGTGGAATGGGACCTCGTCAACACGGCGATGAAGCACTTTATGGACAAGGGCTGCGAAGTCGAGCTCCGCGACCTCTATGAGATCGGCTTCAACCCGGTCATCACGCGCGACACCTTCTTCCAGGCGAAGGACGGCCTCGGAGAGACGCCGGCCGACGTGGCGGTCGAGCAGAAGTATGTGAACGCCGCCGACTACATCATCTTTGCGTATCCGAACTGGCATGACACGCCCAACGCCATCACGAAGGGCTACATGGAGCGCGTGTTCCAGAAGAAGTGGGCGTACAGGGATACCGACAAGGGCCTTGAAGGTCTTCTCAAGGGCAAGGCCTTCTTCACGATCATGAACGCGGGCTGGCTCGGCATGGGCCGCGGCGACATCGGCGACGGCATCGGCAAGAATTCCAACCCGATCTGGGACAAGTACCTGGGCGCCTTCCGCGTTATGGACGAAGACACCGCCGGCTTCTGGGGCATGAAGACCCTCGGGCGCTTCGTCAACGACCGTACGCCGGGCAATCTCGATAAGGACTATGCCGAGAAGCTCGACAAGCTCCGTGCTGATCTCACGAAGACGCTCGACAAGAAGTTTGACCTGAAGTAATTCTTCCCCTTCGCAGCTGTCCGCAGCCAAACGCCTCCGCAAAGCGTCCTGATCGGCGCCCGGAGGCGTTTTGCGTTTCTGAAAGAGGATGACCGATAGAAAACGTCTTTCTTGTGCCTTGGATCAATAGGGAAGCGAGGCGCTTACCGAGTCCGGGAATAGAATCACAGTCATTAAGAAATAGCGATTAACCCTTAGAGGTTAACGCTAGAGACCCCTTTCTATGGAGAATTAAAAATGCTCTCTGCCAAGCTGGCTAAGAAGATCAATGAACAAATGAACCTCGAGCTCTTTTCTGCGCTCCTTTATCAGCAGATGGCGGCGTGGGCGAGCGCGAAGTCCTTTGAAGGCGCCTCGAGCTTCCTCTATGCGCATGCCAAGGAAGAGCTCGAACACAAGCAGCGTCTCTTCAACTACCTCTGCGACACGGGCGCCATGCCGGTGATAACGGCCCTTGAAGCCCCGCAGCACGACTTCAAGTCGCTCGAGGACGTCTTCAAGAAGACGCTTGACCATGAACTCTTCATTTCGAAGTCGATCAACGAACTCGTGGGCGCCGCCCTCGAAGAAAAGGACTTCTCGTCCTTCACCTTCCTGCAGTGGTTCGTCTCCGAGCAGCATGAGGAAGAGAAGCTCTTCAGGACCATCCTCGAAAAGCTTCAGCTCATCGGCAAGGACGGTCATGGGCTTCTGGTCTTCGACAAGGAACTTGCTCAGATCCACGCTGCCAAGTAATTCAAGCGGCTTTTTGAGCTGTGAGCGGATCCCGACCGGGCATACGGCCGGGGCCGCTTCGCGAAGCGCATCGGGTTCTGCCTCCGGTGCGCTTTTTTCATGCCTGCAGCGGCAAAGGGCGATCACATTGACCGGATTCAGAGGTTCACACCGTTCTCTTCAGAGACTCTGATGGTGCTGGCGATGCCGCAGAGCCCGGCTTCTCCTATCTGAATAAGCTCACGCCAGCAGCGGTTTGGCGGAGCAACTCGATCGAATCGCGCATTCGGGCCATAATCTTCGGATACTTCGTTCTTATTCCGACTCAACCCGTTGCCTCATGATCAGTGCAGACATTCAAAGCCTTTTGTTCGCCACGCCTTATGCGCCGCCCCCAAGGTCGGTTACTGCCGACCTTCTTGGCTGGAGGGGCGTGAAGCGCGCCCTGCAGCACAGAATGTTCCCAATGTTCACCGTATTGACGCCCAGTCGTGTCAACGCAGAACGCGCGGCGTTCTTTTTGTCTGCAATCAGTAAGCTTCGGGAGGAGAAGGACATCAAGCAGAAATGGATGCTTCCCAACCGACTCTACCGGGCGGTGGAGCTTTTCTGGGCCGTGGCCGTTCTTGAAAGTGCAGGCTGCAACGAAACGGAAGAGGAACAGCTGCTCGCAGGCGTCCTCAACCAGGAGCGTTTTCGGGCCTATTGGAATCGCTGGAAAAAGACGGGTAGTCTGCCGCTGCCGGCGGCAACAGACCGATCTATCTGGGGAACTCTCGGCTACGGGATCACTGCGCATTACCAATCCTGTCTGGCAGGCTGTGGCATTGTTAGGACAAAACGAGGCAGCTTCCCTGAGGTTGAGTTGTCCTTCGTTAGCGAAGAAGACGATCAGCGCAGCTTGCTAGATAGTTTTGTTCGCAAGCTTAAAATCTGGCTCCGCGATGAAAAGATTGGCGCAAAATCCCTCAAAAATCTCAAAGCAGGGCCGGATATATGGCCTGGTGCAGCCTCAGCATTCAGACGATGGAAGCCGTGGTTTGATGACGCTGCTGCTCGTCAAAATAGTCCTTTTTTCTCAGCGCTCTGGCTGAGTCTGGAGGAGCGGCTGTCTTCATCCCCTCAAGCTTTTAAAGCCGAGCTGGAGCGTGTGCGGAGCGAATTCAAACTTCCTGAAGGAGAGAGTCTTTCTGAAGGAGAACTCCTTCGGTGGTGGGCTAAAAAATTCGGACGTCATGAAGAAGGCGGATGGCGTGAAATGGAGCTCATATTTCAGGAATGCCGGCAAGTGGAATTCATCACAAGACTTGCGGATTTTCTGCTCGCCGCCATGATTCTCTCGAACGCTTCCGGGTCAGACTTTTCAACAGATGAAGTCGTTGAGCAATTCTCGCCGTGGCTGACGCCTCTGCGGAAACAGTTCCTCGCCTGCCTCTATCCGACGCTGTCGTCCCAGACGGCGTCTCTGCAAAGTCTCCGGCAAGCCCTTCAGCTCGACAACCTGCCGGAGAGCGCGACGGACGACGCGAAGAACAAGGCCCTTCTGGAGGCCGTCCTGAAGCGGCATTGGTTTTCCAAAGGCGAGGAGGCGCTTATCGTTCGAATGCCCTCCGGAAGGCTGGCGCTTGCAGGCAAATCCGGCTCGCAGGGCGATCCGCGTTCAAACAACGCAGTCGCACGATTCAAGGAGCTCTTTGATAAGATCCATAGCAATCCTGAAGCCGTCTCCGGACTGGACTTTGACATTTTCAAGTGCACTCCGATCTGGAGACAAAATACCTCTCTGGATTGGCACTGGAGCAAGCTGGCAAGATGGATCGGCCTCGAGAAGGATAACGGGCGGGACGAACACCAAAAGGACAACAACTGATGAAAATTGATACTCAGTTCGAGTCTCTGGCCGGCATCCTTTCAAAGATCGAACCTCGTGGAATCGAGAGCTCGCTCATTCTCTCGTACAACTTCGACGGCAGGCTGGCGGCTCAGTTTGCCAGGAAGGGAACACTGGAAGTCGAGGGCGGGGAGGAGGAGGAGGCGTTCTGCTTCCGTACGGGAATTCCGGGCGTGCTCTTTTTCGACCCGTCATCTCCTTCAGCATCAACGCAGCTCCCTGCGGGATTTGAGTTGAACTTCTGGGACCCGAAAGGCTTTGCCTGTCACCATGCAAAGGCTTATGCCTTCAATCTCAAGGACGGTTCGTCCGTTCTTGCGCTCGGAAGCTTCAATTTCACCGAGGCCGGGCTCTATAGAAACCGCGAGCTGCTGGTGAAGCTTGAGCTTTCAAAGGAAAATCCGGCCGTTCGATCGGTTTTCGAGGACTGGAAGACATTTTTGCTTGAGAATTACGAGAGACGGTATCCGGGCAGCTTCGGGCTGAAGTCCTATGTTGCGGACCTCAATAAGGTCTTAACCGGATTGCCCCCGAAGGATGAAAATCCAGCATGCTCTTTGAAGCTCATCTCGTCAGGCTACGCTGACGAGCAGGGAGAAGGAAAGGGACTGCATGCGCTTCTTCGCGCCGCAAAGGAATTCGGGTTCGAGGCTGACGCATTCGAAACCCTGATTGTCGTCACGCCTTTTTTCGACAAGCCTTCTTCGTCTCAGAGCCAAAAGATCTTCCCGGAGGTTCGGGGTGCTTTCCGGGGGCTCAAAACCTGTCACTTTTTTTCATCGATTGAGACCGGTAATTGGAATGCATCCGTGTTCGACTGCGAGCAGAAGGAGATCTCCTTTTTCCGCTACAAGATTCCGGAAAAGATTGAAGAAGAGGAAGCCCGACTCCTGGCTGCGCGTTGGAGGGAGACTGACGAAAAGAAGCTCGGCGGCGCCGAGCGTCCGCTTCACGCCAAGGTGCTGATGCTCCTGACTAAGACGGGTGAAGGGCTTCTTTACATCGGGAGCGCAAACTTCACCGCTAAGGCATGGCTCGGAAGAAACAAAGAGCTGGGCCTGCTCGGGCGAGTCGTTTTCCCGAACAGCATGTCGGCGCCTGAAGAATGCCGGGCGTGGGTCGGATCGCTTCTCGGCGTTCAGCCGGGTATTGGCGATTCTTCGCCCATGAAGCGTGATGGCGCCATGCCGGAAGATCCGTCGGAGGAAATTGAGGATGCGTCCTGCCTCTTTCCTCAGGGTCTCAAGAACGTCTGGCTCGAGCATGATGCGGAGACAAACTGTGCGGATGACCTTTGCGGCCATTTCGTTTATTCGTATGAGGCGGATTCCAGTGATCAGAAGGGCGAGTTCGACTGGCAAGGTCTGGATGTATCGCCGATTTCGAGGGATGAAGGCAGGTCGGTCTGGGTTTCTAAGACCTTGTCCGGCCTCGATCTCCGCTCCAGACTTGCCGCAAGTCGCTCGCTTCAATGGAGCGCTTCGGAACCTGAAGACGGCGCAAAAGTGCTGGTGCCTTTCAATGTTGCCGCAGGCTTGTGTGCCAGCGCGGAGCTTATCTGCGCCGTGATGCCGGAGAACTGGTTTGCCTATCTCGCCGATCAGGCGGCTGGCGGGCAAACGAGATATCCGCAAAAACAAGAGGCCGAAGCGGCACTCCGGTTTGAGTCGAGCGAAGAGATTTGCGGAAAAACGGATGTCGGGGATGGCTCGTCTGACGCTCGGGAGCGGCGTGATGAGAATGCCGAGATTCAGATGCAGAGCTGGATCAAAAGCCTGGGGCGGTTTGAGGTTGCTCTTGCCGGAAATGACGGCAATTATGAGGCTGCTGCCGGTCGATCGGATCTGGCCCATGCGTTTACGCTTGCCGCTTCTCTCTGGACAAAGCGTACGGAATCGGTTGATGAGAAGCTCTTCTATGCAGGGGAGTGTCTGATGCTCGCGGCGCGCGTAGAGAAGGAGCTCTCCGGCAGCTTTCCCGATGCAGCCCAGCCATGGCGCGATGCCGTGAAGGAGCTGCATGGTATTTTTGACGCGGCTCTGCCGGTGTTTCCCAAAAAAGAGGATTCTCAGAAATCAACTCTGCAGGTGATCGTGGAGGCTTACGAAAGGCTTGTAGAAGCTGTTGCGGCAGAGACAACGCAGAGCGGATTGACGAATTCAGATGGAAGCAAAAATCATGGGCGCTGATGCTAATGCCTTCGGAACTGGTGACGACCCGGTTTTTGATAAAGACGGAGTGCGTCGCGAGAGCGTATTTGCGACGCAAAACGATTCTTCTTCCGGAGCTTTCCGTGAGGCTTATGCGCTTCAGTACAAGGAAGCGGAGTTTCTAAGAGAACAGGTATTCAAAAGCCGCAAAAATCGACGGTCGCAGACCTATCTGCTCGGAGACGACGTCGGGCTTGGGAAGACTTGGGTTGGGATGATTACGCTTTTCTCACTTCTCAACAGAGATGACTCACTTCATTACCGTGATGACGGCAAATCCCTGGGTTTGATTGTTGCGCCGACGCGGATGCTCGTCGGGAAATGGGTGCATGAGCTTGAGACTTTCCGGCGCAGCTACGTGAAAAATGGAGATGAATTTGCTATAGAAACGGTCGGCAGCAGCAAGGAGCTGCTGTCGCGTCTGGAGGCACAAAAGAACTATAAGGGGAAGGGAAGCGGAAAAGTTTTTTTCAGGTTTTTCAGCAAGAGTTGTAAGCGGGATGCCGGCAAGACGATGGCCGAGAGCGAGAAGATGATTTCGCATCTCAAAAAACTGATGACCGCCATAGCCAAGAGCGGGATGGTTGATGATTCCACGCTCTCAAAAGATGCAGAGAACGATGTTCTGGCTGCCAGAGTTTTCCTGAGGCATGTTCTCTCAGTCTTTTCACGTGAAAGAGATCTGAAGAATCATGGTGGTGAAAATATTAAGAAAATCATCAAATGGCTTGATCAATCCGAAAGTACGCTGTCGGAACCGGAAGCACGGCTTCTGAACGCAATGCCGCTCTATATTTCTGACTTAGAGGTCATGCAGCTGCCTTCACTTTTGCAGCGTTTGCGATCTATGACGAAGAAGAAAGATTGGCGCTGGGTTCCGCTGAAGAAAGATTTGGTGAAGAAGATTTTGGAGACACCAAAACCACGGGGCCGCTATTTGTCTAAGCTGCTTTGGGGTTTCTTTACGAAAAACAAGGAGACTGGTGAAGAGATTCATGATTTGAATAGTGAATCCGCTCTGGCGCTCGTTATTTTTGCGGCTGCGGTGCTGCCCTGGCTCAGGCGCATCAGGAATGCTGAGCAAGGTTTCAACCCCCTGAATGAAAAGACGGCGCTCGAGGAGGGCATCTGGGATCAGGAGCTGGATCCGTCCGAGGAGCTGTGGAATCGGAAGCGCTGCAGACGCGTCATTTATGTGATTTACAACCGTGACCTGAGGAAGGAGGAAGCTCAAACCAAAGAGGAATTAGACAGAAGGCTCCCGACTTCTCCAAAGCCTTTGCGCTTTGCAATTATTGATGAAGTTCACAATTGGGCAAATGGGAAGAACGGCGCCGAAATCTATAGCAAGTATTGGCAGCCGCGCGTGAAAAATACTCTCCTCATGACAGCGACGCCGCTGCAGCTAGGCATTTGTGAGATAGAGAAAATCTTCGAATGTACCAGCGAAAGTCTTGGCAAGGAAGATAAGCTGGAGACGAGCCCAGGGCTGACGATTACAAATATTTATTGAAGCTCAGCCCTGTATAGTTTTATC
>NZ_CALDXB010000079.1 GCF_937923675.1 uncultured Sutterella sp.
GTACTGTCGGCGAAGTGGAAAAACTGGCTTTCCGAATTTATGGAAGCCCCCTTAAGACACGAGCTTCAGTCCGATCAGGGAAGCAATCAACGTAAAGAGGAAAAAGAGTCTTAAAGGCGCCGCTGGCTCTTTGAAAACCAGGATGCCGACAAGAACGGTTCCCACGGCACCGATGCCCGTCCAGACGGCATAAGCGGTGCCGAGCGGGAGCGTCTGAGAAGCCTTTGCGAGAAGTCCCATGCTGAGCGCGGCCGAGATGAGGAATCCGCCGGCCCAGAGGCAGAATTCAAAGCCTGCCGCGCCCCGGGTCTTCCCGAGGCAAAACGTCATGCCGACCTCAAAGGCGCCGGCAAAAAGCAAAAGGAGCCAGTCCATATCGTCAGGACGGCATCAGGCCTTTTCAGCGATCAGAATCTTCTCCACCTTGCGGATCCCTGCTTTTTCGCGCCAGCCCGCGATCCACCCGTCAAGGAGCACGGTATCGTCCATATCGGCTTCAAGCCGCCAGGCGCCGTCGGGCAATTTCTGAAGCTTCTGCGTCGTATTGAAAGGCGTCTCGGAAAGGTTCCTCGCCGTCTCGGGGCTCGTGAATTCGAGAATCAGCCGCACGCGGCGGCCGTTCGAATAGTTGAAGTGCCGCTCGCTGATGTACTTGTCGAGCGAAAAGTCCCTGGGTCTCACTGCCGGGAAATCAAGCACCCGGGCCCCGGAAATGCGGTGAAGCGCGAGATGCCGGTAGTTGTCGTAGCCCGCGAACTGGCAGACGAGATAGAGCCTCTGCTCCTGCTGAACAAGACCGAGCGGCGACACGTCGGCTTCATTCTGCTCTCCCCGGCTGTTTTCAAACTTCACGTGAAGCATGACGTCCCGGTAGAGTGCTTCGCTCACGGCATTGAAGATCCGCTCAAGGATCTTCGGGGGCATCATCGGCACGCACCCGGAGACGAAGGCGACTTTCTTGAGCCACCGGTTCATCTTGTCTGTCGCCCCCTGCTCCTTGAGGGAAAGGCTCGCCTTGTCGAAGAGATACCTGAGCGAGCCCGTAATGGGAGCGGGCAGCTGATAGTGCATGTGCTCTTCAAAAAGGCGTATCAGGAGGCTCTGCGTCGGCGGCAGGTTGTCGATCACGAGATCAGAGTCCGGAACGCTTCTTCTGTAGCCGTAGGGACGATTGGTCTTATCGACTTCAATCTGAAGCTCCTCGCAGTCGCGCATGCTTTCCAGAATGCGCTGCAGACGCCGGGGAGTGAGCTCCATGCCGAGCGCAGAGAGGTTCTGCTGGATCTGGGAAGCCGTAATCCAATGCCTCGGAATCTGCTTGAGAATCGTAATGACGATGAGCGCATCGGTAATTTTGTTCTGATTGGCGTAGCGCGGCATGGATAGTGCTCCGGTCGTGTGGATTGAAGGCCATTCTAGCCGTATAGCACGCCGGGCGTCGTTTTATGTCGTAGAGGCCATGCGGCTCTTTACACGCATGGCCATAAGAAAAGCTCCCCGGGACGAGAAGCCTCAGGGGAGCTTTTGATGGATTCGACGAATTGTCCGGCTATCAACCGAAGAGGATCTGATTCACGATGAGAGTCGTGAGGAGGCCGAGAATCATCGGAATCCAGGTGCGGCGGACGATCGCAACCGGGGAGACGCCGGCGGCGCCCGCAACCGCGATGATGACGCCCGCAACCGGCGACATGGCGCGAAGCATGCCGGAGGCGAACTGCATCGGAGTCACCAGCGCTTCAACCGAACCGCCGAGACCGGCGGCCACATCCGGAGCCAGCGTAGCGAAGGAGGAATAAGCGCCGACGCCCGACCCCGTGAGGAAGGTCACCACCGAGACAATGCCCGTGAGGAGGACCGTCATGGCGCCCATGCCGGCGCCGACGCCCTGCGCGGATTTGATGAGCGCGTCGATGAGGCCCGAGGTCTGAAGGCCGGTCGCGAAGAATTCCGCGCAGATGATGAGCGCGACAATGCCCGCGAACATCTTGCCCATCGACTGGAACATCGCCATCGCGTCCTTGAAGATCTTCTTCACGTCGCGCAGACGAATGATCTCAATGATGACCACGCCGGTCCAGACCATGAAGAGCGCGGCGATCGTGTCGAGCTTCACGGAAGCAATGACGAGTTTCGAGAAGATGATGAGGAGCGCGATCGGAAGGATCGGGAAGATGGCGTACCACTTCGGAACCTGAGGTGCATCCACGGCCTTCACGGCAGCCGCTTCGGCATAAACGTCGTCATTCTTCTTGTCGTACCAGCGCTGCACGAAGTAGTGCGCAACGCAGCAGACGATGAGGGTCGGAACAGCAAGCGGAAGCTGATACTGCACGAGATAGATGATCGGATCGAGGCCCGCAACCTTGGCGGCGAGGTTTGCCGTACCGGCGGTCGGCGTGAAGGTCATGCCGGCGGAGGTGCCGATCACGGCTGCCGCTGCAGCCGGGGACGTGCCCACAGCCTTCAAAATCGGGAAGAGCGCAACGAGCAGAAGCATTGCAAGACCCGCGGCGGACGGGATCACCATCACGAGGATCTGACCGACGAGATACCCCGCAGCCAGAACGACGTAAGGCGCGCGAAGCTTCGCGAGGGGCTTCACGGCGATGTCGACCAAGGCCTTCGCAGCGCCGATGCGGTCCATGTAGGCCGCAAAGCCGCCCGCCGTCATGATGAGGAAGCCGATCCCGGAGCTCTGCTTCGTCGCAATGCTCTTTAGCGTAGCGAAGATGTCGAAGAGCCAGAATCCCGAGGGCTTCACGCCCTTGGGCAGGAAGCTCGCTTCGCCCATGAGCGCGACGCAGACGAGGATGACAAGGCCTGCAAAGAGAAGGACCAGGTGCGTCTGGTAGCGCTTCAGAAGCGCCCAGCCGGCAATGATCGTGACGATCACTGCGATCCATGGCAGGAGAGCTGACATTTTGGTTTCTCCAGTGGTTTAACTTTTATTCGTGATTTTCGGGGTGTTTTTCGGTTCGTCAGAGATAGCGGCGAAAATCGGCGTCGAGCGCTTCGAGCGCTTTTGCAACCTGCGCTTCCCGCGCCTCAAGCTTCGACCTGAGTGCGAGGAGCGCCGCCTCATCTTCGCCGATCATCGCTTCAACCTCGCTCGGACGGGCGCTCCCGGCCGTGCGGCGGTTTTCGACGATCTTCCTGGGATCAAGCGCATCGCGGAATTCCGCTTCGCTCATCGGGAAGACGGGAGACGCTTCCGGGAATTCCTCCGTGATCTCCTCTCGGTAGATCCGGACGATTTCGGCATAGGGGAAGTTGAGCGGAAGAAGACCGTTCGCGCGGGCATAGGACACCATGCGGCTCGCCATGTGGTGCCCGATCCGGAAGGGAAGCCCGTGCTCGCGCATCAGGCGGTCGGCGATTTCCTGCGAAGCCGTCCAGTCGGAATTGAGTTCCTCGAGCGCCCGGGCGGGATTGATGCGAAGGCCGTTCAGGACCTTGAGGAACCTTTCGCACATGCCGACAGCGGCCTTAGCCATGCGGCCGTTCTTCGCAACGCTCTTGCCGTCCGTCATGCCGGGCACCACGTTGTGAACGCGCATGAAGACGGCATTCATTTCAGATACGACGTCGGAGCAGTCCGCGCGGCAGTTGTTCATGAGGCCGGGATTGCGCTTCTGCGGCATGGCCGACGAAACGTAGGTGTTTTCGCCGCCTTCGGCCAGAAGAATCCAGGGGCGCGGCTGCGCGTACTGCACCATGATGTCGTTCACCATGGAGCCGAGATGAATGGCGACCGAGCCGACGATCGACGCAAATTCGAGCGCCGTGTCGACAGGCGCCTCGCAGGTCGCGTCGAAGGCGTTTCTCACCGGACGGTCGAAGCCGAGCGCCTTAGCCATGCCGTCGCGATCAAGCGGCCAGCCGGTGCCGTTCAGAACCATCGCGCCCATCGAGGAAATGTTGTAGCGGGAAAGGTATTCCTCGAGCCGCGCGCGGTCGCGAAGGAGCGGAGCGGCAAAGCCTAAGAGATAGTGCGCGTAGCTTGTCGGCTGTGCCGCCACGCCGTTCGTGTAGTTGGGAACGATCGTATCGAGGTTGGCGCTGGCAAGCTCGAGGATCTTCGCGATCACCCGGTCGAAGGATTCGGCGAAGGTCATCGCGCGGTCGCGCATGATCGCCATGCGTGTGGTGGAAAGAATGTCCTGGCTCGAGCGGCCGGCGTGGATCGCCGTCACTTCAGGATTCGTCGCGGCGATGAGAAGCGGCTCGTACGCAATGTAGGAGGCCGGGCGCTTCGCCGGATCCGCATCGCCCGCCTTTTCCACGGCGTCTATGCCCTTCGCCGCGAGGCGAAGAAGCGCTTCATCAAAAAGACCGTTTCGTCCTTCAACGACAACCGTCGCCTTGTTGATGGCGGAAATCCAGAAGAACTCATCATGTTCGCGGGCCATGCTTTTCTTTTCCTTCGTTGATTCTGAGAATGCCGAGACGCTTATGGTCTCTTCATAAGGACGCAGTTTCTGCCCGCATACGTCTTCTTACAATACCTTTTTGCGCAAACTAATTTTGCGCATTGTGCAAAATAGAACCGTACTCCCAATCTTCTTTCGTAGGAGAATGGAGAGCGTGGATGAGCATTTCAAGGACCAGACCATGCCGAAAACCGACGACCTCTCTGCCTGGCGGCAGTTCCTCTGCTTCGCGCGAACCGGAACTCTGTCGGCAGCGGCGAAGGCGCTTGAAACCGAACCCTCCACCCTCTCGCGCGCCATTGCGGGACTTGAGAAGGCGCTCGGCACGGAACTCATTCAGCACAATTCCCGCCCGCTCCGGCTGACCCCCGCCGGGAAAACCGCGCAGAAGCGCATGGAGACCATCCTCCGCGCGCACGACTCGCTCATGACGAGCCTCATGGATGCCAACAGAACGCTTGACGGCAGCATCCGGCTCTCGTCCGCCCCGGGTTTTGCCTCCCGGCGCCTGACCCCGCTCCTCTCCGAATTCCAGAAGGCTCACCCCGAAATCCGCATTGAAATTCTCTCAGGCCTCCAGGAAGCCGAGCTCAAAAAGGGACTCTGCGAAGTCGCAACGCTCACCGGCGAACCGAAGACCTCCGGACTCGTCTACATGAGCCGCGGCAGAAACGTCTATCTTCCGGTTGCAAGTCCCGGGTACATCCGCCGCTACGGCATGCCGGTCAACCCGGAAGACCTGAAGCTTCATACGGGATACATCTACAACGGTCCCGTGAGAAGCGAAACGCGCGTGCTTTTCCGCGGCACCCGGGAAGCGCCCGTTCAGTTTGCGCGCTCCATCCGCTCGACCGACATCCTCGCCATCCGCAATGCGCTCCTCAGCGACATGGGAGTTGCCGTCGACATGCCGCTCGTTCAGATTGCTGAAGACATTGCCGACGGACGGCTCGTGCCGGTCCTCCCCGGCTGGTTTCATCCGCCCGTCGAATGCTTCATCGCCACCAACCGCGATGCCTGGCACCAGAAGCGCGTGCGCGTATTCCTTGAATGGTATGCGCTCGCCATGCAGACGCTCTTCTTTTCCTACGAGGAAAAGGTTTCCCCCATCGTGGGGCTGCCGCCTGATGTCGACCATCCGGATCGAAATAAAATTTTCCGGTCCTGATTATGCTCTGTAATGAGCACAAGAAAAATCCGCGTTATCAAAGCAGCGTATTTTCAAGCTCCATAGCCGCGTCTTCAATAATCTGATAGGGTTCGGCAAGAGAATCGTAAATTACTGCTAAATTGCCCGTAACGTCCCTGACGACATTCCCTTCAAAAACACATTCAGCAAAATAATATCTATTATTATCATTAATTCCATATCGTTTCGAATAAACATCAATGGCGCTTATCAAATACGGGCTGCAGCTCGTAATCAGAATATGTAGACCCAAAACATTCTGCATGGAAGTTATTATTTTGGCAAAGTCTATTTGCCACTGAGGATGGAGATAAATTTCAGGTCTATCCAAAATTACCGTACTCTTTTCGGAGATCATTCCATTCAGGACGAATTCCTGCAGCAGAGCAAAAAATTTAAGCCCCGAAGAGACACTCGCCAAAGGCAAAACCTTTCCTGTCCTCTCATTTTCGACATATGCGAAACGGCCATTTTCCGATATCATCCGCCCCGAGATTAAACCTTTGAATTTCTCAAATATTGGCTCAAACATCGTTTGACGCAAAGCGACTGGGATCGAACTCTTCGCATTGCCTGACGGAAATAAAGAGCCAAGCGTCTGAATGATTCTCTCCGGGAAAGCCTTCAAAGAAGATGGAGAGTACGACAGCACATCCAATGCAACACATAATGCATCATCAATTAAAACAGGCTGCAACTTGAGATTACGCGGATTTATAAAATCAACAACCTTATCATTTTCAACTACAACTTCACTCTCAACGCCATCCATAAATATCTTTACTGACGCCATGGAACCTTCGTGATGAATATTGCAGATCCTACCCCCAAATTCGCCTTTAAACGACGATGAGGCAACAGCTTTTACCGCCTCACCTTTACTCCAAGAAACGCCCCCGGATGCTTTCTTTACTTTCTTTTCTAAATTATTCTGAGCATTGAGAATGGCAAATAAAGATTTCCCAACAATGCTTTTCCCTGTATTATTTTCCCCTGTGATAACAGTAATGCCGTTAATCTCCACCTCGGCTGATGACAGGGGACCAACATCTTGAATTGATATTTTCATGACTGTCGTTCTTTTGATTTAGCTGCTTTACCTGATCTACATTGCAGCAGCCGCCCGAAGACTGCCCTACCCTCTCTACGCGGCATGAACTCGGTTTCTTCGGGCCCTGAATACGAAAACGACCCGCCCCCAGACATAGGAACGAGCCGTTTTCAACGTAAAGCGGTCAGTCGCTCAAGGCATTACTTGATCACGCCGCAGGCTAGACGGGCACCGCCGCCGCCGAGCTTGGCGGGATGATCATGGAAGTTGTCGCCGCCAACGTGAACCATGATGGCATGGCCCTTGAGCTCTTCAACGCTCTTCAACTTCGGAGCGAGAACCGGCGTCACAGCCGTGCCGTCAGCCGCAACGTAGAGGCTCGGAAGGTCGCCCTTATGACCATTGTCGTCCCAGGGGAAGGAATGAGCGCCCTTCTTTTCCGGATCCCAATGACCGCCCGCCTTCATCGCGAGGCCGGCATCAGTCGCGCCGCAGTCCGGGTTCTGATGCACATGGAAGCCGTGCATGCCGGGGGTGAGGCCCTTGAGGTTCGGGTAGAAGGCAACGCCGTAGGGAGTGTTGACCGCAACCACCTGGCCGACGGCCGTGTTGCCGTCCTTGCCGAGGAGGTCGACATTGACGACAACCTTTTCCTTGGCAGACATCGGATCGTAGAGCTTCGTCTGGTCGGCGTCAGCGTGGGCGAGACCGGCCGCGGCAGCTGCCGCGCAGATGGCGAGAATCTTGAAAGTATTCTTCATGAGGATTTCCTTTGCTGGATTCGGCGCGCCTGTTTGATGCGCTCCTGAATAGATGGAGACAATTTACCATGCAGAATCGATTGATTCCAGCTTAACTGCTTCGCTCTCCGTAAGAATGACTCCCGAAATGCAACAAGATCTGTCTACAGCGGCCCGGATGCTTTCAGAAACGTCTTCATTCCGACGCCGCGCCTCATGCCTTTTAAAATTTCCGACATCATGCTCGAGACTTGATCCTCCGCCGAGGCGCCGTTAATGCGCCCGGGCGGAACCTGACATAAGGACACCCATCATGAAGAAGCTTTTCCTCCTTCTATCCGTCTGCGCCGCCGGCGCCTTCTCTCTTTCTGCCGGAGCGTCCGTCACTGCGGAATCCTGCTCCCTCACGCACATCAAGCAGGTGGCCGACGAGGAAGGCCTCATCAAAGCCCGTGCGCTTTCCGCCGACTGCATCGAAAAAGGCTACCTCTCGACCAAGGAAGCGGTTCAGCGCGGCTGGGCAACCGCGAAGGAAGAAAGCGGCGACGGCTATGACGACGCGAAGCGCACCGTGAAGGAAGGCTATGAAGCCGCAAAGGACGGCGCCGTCAGGACTTACGATGCAGCGAAGGAAGGACTGAGCGCCTTCGGAGCCGCCTTCAAAAAAGAGTTCTCAAAGGACTGAGCCCGAAAAAGTTTAAAATTCTGCCCGACCTTCAACTGAGGCCCTGCGATCCGGAGGTTCAGAAACTCCCGGACGCTCTCTTTCCATAAGCATTTCGCTTCATAAAAGCTCAAGGAGTTCACCCCATGACTGCATTCACGAAAGAGCAGTACATCGAAGAAATGGTTGCGACCCGCCGCAAGATCCATCAGATGCCTGAAGAAGGCTGGACGGAATTCGAAACGAGCTGGCTTATTACGGAGCGTCTGCGCTCGCTCGGCCTCAAGCCTCTCCTTGGTCTCAAGGTCATCAATCCCGATGCCGTCATGGGCCGCGACCCGAAGCTCGTCGCCGAAGCGATTGAACGCGCCAGGTCCCACGGCGTGCCGCAGTCCTTCATTGATGAAACGGAAGGCTACACGGGCGTCGTTGCCGTCATCGACACGGGCCGTCCGGGCCCCGTCACCGCGTTCCGCGCCGACATGGACTGCGTCGTTGTTTCCGAATCCGATTCGAAGGACCACGTCCCCACCGCATGCGGCTTTGCCTCGAAGCACCCGGGCTTCATGCATGCCTGCGGTCATGACTCGCACTCCTCGATCGCGCTTGAGGTCTGTCGCTGGCTCGTCGACCACAAGGACGAACTGAAGGGCAAGTTCAAGGTCCTCTTCCAGCCCGCTGAGGAAGGCGTCCGCGGCGGCAACGCCATGGCTGCCTCCGGCATCGTCGACGACTGCGACTACCTGATCGGCGGCCACGTCGGCACTTTTGCGAAGTTGGGAGAAGTCGGCCTCATGACGGGCGGCTTCCTCGCCTCGACGAAGATCGACGTTCACTTCCACGGCCGTCCCTCGCATGCGGGCTCCGACCCTGAAAAGGGCAGAAGCGCCCTCATGGCCGCCTGCGCCGCTGCAATGATGATGCAGGGCATTCCGAGAAGCGGCGAAGGCGTCACGCGCATTGCGGTGGGCAAGCTCAACGCCGGCGAAGGCCGCAACGTCACGCCGGTTCACGCCGACATGCAGCTCGAAGTTCGCGGCGCCACGGGCGAAGTGAACGAATACATGGTTCAGAACGTCCGCAACATCGTCGAAGGCGTCAAGCGCGCTTACGAAGTTGAAGGCGAAATCGTGAAGGCGGGCGAAGCGACGACGCTTACCGTCTGCCCGGACCTCATCGACATGGTCGAGGAGGAAGCGAAGAAGATCGAAGGCGTCACGCGCACCTTCCGCGAGGACAAGCCCGCCGGCTCCGAAGACTGCACGGTTCTCATCAAGCGCGTCGTCGACCACGGCGGCAAGGCGGCCTACTTCATGTTCGGCTGCAACCATCACGGTCATCACCGCGCCGACTTTGAAATTCAGGATGAGAAGAGCATGCCTGTCGGCTTTGAGGTCTTCTGCCGCATGGCGAAGCGCCTGAACGGCATCTGACCAGGGCTCCTCACAACCCGGGCTCCCCGGAATCTTTTCATCCCGGGGAGCCCGGTTCAATGACGAAGGCCGTCCGCCGTCGGCTTCTCCTCCCGAGAAACCGGCGCGAACGGCCTTTCGCGTTTCTGCGCATCAGGCGCTTTTCCTTCAATCACTTTCAGCAGCAAAGGATTCCCGCAAAATGGCTCCCAGAAGACAATACGGCACCACCTGGTGGGGCGCAGAATGGCTGCGCGCCCTCGAGCGCGTCGACAACGCCAATCGTCTTCCCCGCGGGAAAACGTATGCCAATACGGGACGCGTGATTGAAACGAAGTTCAATGTCCCGAACCTTCGCATCGAGGCGCTCGTCGACGGCTCCGCCTACTACCCCTATGAGGTGGAGGTCGGGATAAAGCCCGTCCCCGCGAAGAGCGTGAAGCGCCTTGCGGACGCCATTGCCGCGGACCCCGACATCGTCGCGGGTCTCCTTGACGGAGAGCTTCCGAAGGAAATTGCGCCTCTTTGCGAAAAGCTCGGGATTGAACTTTTCCCGGGAAGCTGGCGCGCGATGCATCTTTCCTGCTCCTGCCCGGATTCGGCGCGGGTCTGCAAGCACATCGCCGCGGTCTTCTACATTATTGCCGACAGAATCGACCTAGATCCCTTCTTCATCTTTGAATTCCGGGGCATTCACCTCAAGGAGGAGCTCAAGGCCCGCGGGATCAATCTCGGGGGCGCCGTGACGGTGAAGCCGCTTTCGCCTGAAGCGCTCCTCCGCCGCGCCTCGGAGAGCTTCCCCGCGGCAGACTCCGGGTCAGACAAAGTCACTGACGACGATCGCGCGCGGATTGAATCCGAAGCGCTCGCGCGGCTTCGCACGCTCTCCCTCTCCGGGCTCCCCGATCTCGCCGGCGTAATGCTCGAGCTTTACCCGAAGACGACTCCCATCTCTTCGAGCAAGGACTGCAGCGACTATCTGAATACGCTCTGGAAGAGCGCAAGAAAGACGCTCTCTGCCATTGAAAAGCGCGCTGCCCAGAACAAACTCGCGGCTTCCGAAGGGGGGCTTCTCACCGCTCCCCGCGCGCTTTCGGACCTGTACAGCCGGATCACCGAGGAGCTCGGCGAAGAATATCCGGAGCTCAGCACGCCGGGCGCACGGGTGCTCCTAGGGTTCGGGCAGGACGGCATGGAGCGGACGCTCGAGATCGCGCGTCCGTCCGCGGACGGGAAAAAGCCGAAGGCCGTTTTGCTTCCGCTCGAAGGATTCTTCCCGGCAATACGCATGACGAGCGCCCGCGAGGCCGAAGCCCTTCCGGCGGAATTTGAATGCTGGCGGGAAATTTCACGCCTTGCCGCAGAGCTCCTCAGGCTCGGCGCCATCGTTCCGGCTGTTACCGAATCCCCGAAAATCAAGTCGCCTGCGCCCCGCGTCTGGTGGCTCCCGGCGCTTCGCGACGCAGCCGTACGGCGCGCCGTCACGGAACTCTCGCTCGGCATCGCCCCCTGGGCAAAGAGCATGATTTCCGCGAAGGCGCTCAAACTCTTCCCGGAAGCTGAAAAGTCGCCCTATGCCGCTGCGATTCTTCTCCTTTCCGCCGCCATTGCCGGATTCCTCAGGAACACCATCGGAAACTATCCGAAGCTCGCCGACCGCGAGGACATTCTCGACTTTGCGGTTTCAGGGCTCGACCTCACGCCGCTCGACGGCCGCACGGCGCCCGATGCCGGCGTCGTTCTCGCCCGGGCGCTCGCGCCCTTTGCGCTCGGAGACGTTTATCCGTGGCTCCCGGTGCTCACCGTCCGCGCTGCGAAGGAAAGCAAAATCAAGCTCAATTTCGGCGTCATCGGCCGCAATGCCGACATTCGCGCCGCGGCGGAAAAGGAGCTGAATTCCCCCGAAGATGAAGGAACGCCTGAAGCTGCGGACGCGCCGAACGAAAAAGCCCTCGCCGAGAGCCCCGTACCCACCGAGCGGCCTCTCATGCTTTCGCGCCTCATTAAGGAGCCGCGCTACGCCGCGCACCGCTATGCGGCGCTCACTGTTCTTAAAACACTCAGCGCGGGCGCGCCCGTGCTCGAAAAAATCCGGTCGTCGAAGGGCAGACCCGCCACGCTCGACATGGAGGATCTCAGGGACTTTCTCTTTGAGACGGCCCCCTACCTCACGATGCTCGGCGTCACGCTGATGCTCCCGGCCTCGATGAGAAAACTCCTCCGGCCCCGGCTCACCGCTTCTGCGGGCGCGGGCGAAGGCTTCTCGAAGAGTCTGCTCGCGAAGAACGCGATCGGCGAATTCAACTGGAAGGCCGCCATCGGCAATCGGGAGATGACGGCCGAGGAGTTCCTCAAGCTCGCCGAAGCCCACCGGGGAGAAGTCATTCAGATCGACGACGACTTCGTCTACCTCGACCCGGCGGAAATCGACCTCATCCGCCGCACGCTTGAAAATCCGCCAGAACTCTCGGCGCTCGAAAAGATGCGCGCGGTGCTCACCGGCGAATATGAGGGCGCTCCCGTGGAGGTATCTCCGGAAGTGCGGGAGGCGCTCAAGCACATCACCGACGTCGAGGAGGTTCCGCCTCCGAAGGGCCTCAACGCGGCGCTTCGCCCCTACCAGGAGCGCGGCTACTCGTGGCTCATGAAGAACCTCTCCCTCGGACTCGGCTCCCTCATCGCCGACGACATGGGTCTCGGCAAAACCCTGCAGGTCATTTCCGCCATTCTGGAACTCAGGAACCGGGGAGACCTCAAAGCCCGCAAGGTGCTTGCCGTCCTCCCGACCACGCTCATCACGAACTGGACGCGCGAAATCGCGAAGTTCGCGCCGGTCCTCACCGTCGGCACCTACTACGGCGCCGACAGAAAGCTCCCCGCTCCGGAAGAAGCGCCCGACGTGCTTCTCACGAGCTACGGCACATTGCGGCGCGACTATGAGGTGCTCTCCTCCGTCCGCTGGAAGCTTCTCGTCCTCGATGAGGCGCAGGCGATCAAGAATATTTCCACAGCTCAGACCGCCGCCGTGCGCGGCATCAGGGCCGATCAGGTGATCGCCATGACGGGCACGCCCGTTGAAAACCGCCTGATGGAATATTGGTCGATTCTCTCGGCCGTGCAGCCGAAGCTCCTCGGCACGCAGAAGGAATTTGCCAAAACCTTTGCCGAACCCATTGAGAGCGACCGCGATCAGCAGGCGGCGGAAGCCTTCCGGCGCCTCACCGCACCCTTCATGCTGCGGCGCCTCAAGACCGACAAGTCGATCATTGCGGATCTTCCGGAAAAGAATACGGCGGACCACTATGCGCTGATGCGCACCGAACAGGCGGCCCTTTATGCGGCGACGCTTCAGAAGCTCATGGAGAAAATCCGAAAGGCCGAGGAAGCTCCCGACGCCTCCTCGCCCTCGGGCCGCATGGCGCGCCGCGGTCTTGTCCTCAAGCTCATCACGAGCTTGAAGCAAATCTGCAATTCCCCGTCGCAGTATTCGAAGACGGAAGCGCTTCGTCCGGATTCCGGCAAGGCCGACGCGATGCTCGAGATTCTCGGTCAGTGTCTCGAAGCCGACCGCAAGGTGCTCATCTTCACGCAGTACCGCGAGATGGGCGAGCGCCTTCAGGAGTGGATCGAAGCCGCAACGGGCGAGCGTCCCGACTTCCTCCACGGGGGCGTCTCGAGGACCGAACGCATGAAGATGGTGGACCGCTTCCAGACGGACCGCACGGCGAGAATTTTTATTCTTTCGCTGAAGGCGGGCGGCACGGGCCTCAATCTGACCGCCGCTTCTGCCGTCATTCATTACGACCTCTGGTGGAACCCGGCCGTCGAAGCGCAGGCAACCGACCGCGCCTTCCGCATCGGGCAGCGCAGGGGTGTTCTGGTCTACCGGCTCATCACGGCCGGGTCCTTTGAAGAGAAGATCAACGACATGCTCGCCTCCAAGCGCGACCTCGCGGACCTCACGGTTGCGGCAGGCGAATCCTGGATCGGCGACCTGCCGGCGAAGGAACTCAACCGGATCTTTGCGCTTTCCTGACGATCAGCCGCCGGGAAAGCAGCTGAAAGGAAAGAGAATTGCCGAGGAAAGTCAGGAGAGCCGGGCGGAAGCCCCCTCTCCGGACCTGCCCGGGGCGCTATTCGGGCCGCACCATGCGGATTTCGACGCGGCGGTCAGAGACCCCGGAGCCCATCTGTTTTCCCTTCTGGTTCCGTTACGAAAGCGTACAGGTCTTCGTCAGACGATTCCTTATGGGAAGGCAGCTTTTAATGAATGCGTGCAGAGATGATCGCCGCTTCATTGCCTCGATCGCAATCTCCGCCGCAGCGTCCTTCTATTCAAAACTCCGATCCGCCGCTCTCTGCGATGCCGAGAGCTCAATGCCCAGGACGCGGAGGCAGAGGACGAGATTCCTGAAGCTCGGGTTTCCTCCCTTCTGCAAAGTCCGATAAAGCTGCGGACGATTGAGGCCGGCCTGTCTTGCGATCTCGCTCATGCCGTAACGCCGGCAGAGGCCTCCCACAAGGACGATGAAGCGGTCGCTGTCGCCCTCCTTCAATGCGGCATTGAGTTCATGGGCAAACATGGGAAATTCACGGGAGTTTGAGCGATTGTCAGCGCACATGATGCCACCTGCTCGC
>NZ_CALDXB010000080.1 GCF_937923675.1 uncultured Sutterella sp.
ACTCTGAAATTTTCAGAATTTACAGGCATTTATTTTATGGAAGTCCCCTATAAGCTCAACAACCTCTATTTCGGCGAAAGCGCTAAAGTTCAGAAGAGCGGTTCGTCCGTCACGGTTAATGCCGACGGCACGCTGACCGTCGCCAACCTCGAAATGAGGGCGAATTCGACGCTTACGAATAATGGCGTTGTCACGATCACCGGCAAGGCAACTGCGAAGAAGGGCGCGACTTACACGGACAACAATGATTCTGCACTCGTCGTCAATGTCGCCAATCTCGTCACTGAAAAGGACGGCAAGTACACGGCTACAGAGTTCGGTTCTGCTGTTGGTGCACAGGCTAAGGGTCTCGTCATCGACAAGTCTCTGAACGGTACCTACACCCTTGAAACCCTCAAGGGAATGCAGACTGCGATTGTTGGTGAGAAGGGCACGCCTATTGATCTCATCTTTGAAAATGCAGTTCTGCAGTCCAAGGACGGCAAGAACTATGCGCTCTCTGATGTCAACGGCTACACTTCCTACGGTACGACCGTGACTGTCGATACCGCCGCTGGATCCGTTACCAAGGATACGGCTGTCGGCGCCGTTGCTTTTGACGCCACTGCCGCTAAGGAAGGCGCTTCGCTTACTGCGACCTCTAGCGCCACGCTGGCGCTCCTCGGCGACGCTCAGGGCAATGTCGTGACGGGTGTTGCGGCAGATAAGAAGCTCACTCTCGATGGCAAGTTCGAGTTTGGCGCTCAGCTCGCATCTGTCAAGGATGTTGCGCTCAACGTTGCAAACGACATCGCTCTTAAGACTTCCAGCTCGCTCACTCTTGGTGCGGCTGAAATGAATCTCAAGGGCATTGAGGCTGCTGACAACTCTGTCAACATAACTGTTGCCGAAAACTCCAACGTCGTCGCCGACTATATTTATGGCGGCAACGTGACGGTTGAGGGCGGTTCGCTTGCCGTGACCGGTCAGTACAACCCCGACGCAGACGTTGCGCCTGCGGCTGAAGGCGGCAGCGAGACTCCAACCTACGACAAGGCATTTGCTCTTCAGACTTCCTATAAGGTTGTGAGCTCTGACAATCAGCCTGCCGTCATCACCTTCGGCGAAGGCAGCCGCACTTACAGCGCCGCCGCTGTAAAGAAGGCCAATTACGTTCTGCATCGCGATGCGGACGATCCTCTCGATGCGGTCCTCGTCGTCAATCAGAGACTCGATCTTTCGGCTGCCGGCACGGGCATTGCTCTGGGTACCAATGGAACGCTTACGGTTAATGGAAGTGACACCACCACTACTGTTATCGATAAGGGTCTGAATGTTCAGGGCGGCTCTTCTACTGCTGTTCTGATTGATGTTGCCGGCCTTGCTTCGCACAACTACGCTCCTAAGAGCACTGACGGTGTCTTCAAGGTTGGCGCTCAGTCGTACCTCGACAACGTCATCCTTTCGAACCTGACGGCCCAGGGCTTCAAGTACGACGACAAGACGGAAACGTTCTCCCTGAAGCTTGGCGATCAGATCAAGGTCTTTGCGGGCGTTAAGACTGATGCTGACTTCTACGAGACTGGCTACGATGAGACCACTGGCACGATCACTGTGAAGGCTGATCAGGTGGCGCTTGACGAACTGAAGACTGACGGCTTCAACCTCGCCGGTCAGGTCGAGCAGGAAGTCAAGACGATGACCTTCTCCGACAATGCCATCTCGCATGCCATCATCTTCGGCGGCGAAGCCCTTGATGCATACTGGAACGGCGTTGAAACTCAGCAGAACGCGCTGCGCGAGGAGCTGGTTAAGCTCAACGCGTCTTATGCGTCGAAGGATCTCGATGCCATTCTCGACATGACTGCCAAAGAGATTGATGGCCTCACGAATGCCGATGAAAAAGCGCTCGTGAAGCAGATCATTGCTCTTGACAATGCCGCCACGGCCTACACGGTCGCTTCCGAAAATGCAGCCACCAACATGGCGGTTCTCGGCGGCGCCTTCTCGACGGCCATGGACGTTCAGGAACAGGTCAACAAAGCTGTTGCCCGCCGCACCTCCGTCACGAACCTCAACGCGGTTCGCGGTGAAGTCGGCGTCACGCCGTGGGTTGACGTCTTCGGCACGACCAACGAAGCCAAGCGCCTTTACGGCTCCAATGCCGGCTATGAAGCCGACATCTACGGTGCCGTGCTGGGCTTTGACTACACGGCTGCCTGCGGCGGCGTGCTTGGTCTCGCCCTCAACGTCGGTACTGCTGACGGCAACTCCGTCGGCAACGGCGTGAAGGTCGACAACGACGTCGACTTCTACGGCGTGTCGATCTATGCGGCTAAGCAGTTCGGCGGCTTCAACGTTCAGGCTGATGCGGGCTACACGCAGACCTCGAACGACCTTTCGACGAACGGCGCGTTCGGCAATATCAAGGAAAGCCTTGATGCCGACATCTACACGTTCGGTCTCGGTACTGAGTACAAGGTCGAAGCGGGCATCGTCAACATCACGCCGCATGCGGGCTTCCGCCTCACGTCGATCGACATGGACGACTCCAAGTACGGTGCTGACTACGACCGTATGACGGTTTACCAGCTCCCGCTCGGCGTTGCCTTCTCCGGCACAGTCGAAGCGAACGGCTGGAAGGTCGCTCCGATGGTTGATGTGTCCGTTGTCCCGACCTTCGGCGACAAGGATGCCGTGGCCTCCTTTATCGGCAAGGATGTGACGACCCGCGTCGTTGACTCCAACCCGGTGCAGGCCACCCTCGGCGTCAATGCGCAGAACGGTGCGTTCACGTTCGGTCTCAACTACAGCCTCTCGGCTGGCTCCGATGACCGCATGAACAATTCGTTCAACGCCAACGTCCGCTACGCCTTCTAAGGCTCTTTTCTAAAGAGTCCTGACTTTCCTTCTCCTCCGTGATTCCCTCACGGAGGAGAAGCGGAAGGCGCATATCTGAAGGGCTCGGAAACCAATCCAAAAGAGCGGTCCCGGGCCTTTCTTTTCTGCTTCTCATCTTTCCCTTCCTAATCAGTTGGAGGAAGCCTTCAAATGCCTGCGCAAGTAAAGCGCTCGCCGCGCAAACGCCTGCCGAAGGCGCCGACGGTCACAAAGTCCGTGCCGTCGGTTGCTCCCGACATCGCGTACAACAGGATCCGTCCGCGCACGTTTGCGACGGACGAAAAGCGTGCTCAGGCACTTGAACTTTTCCGCCACGGGATCGGCTACATCCGGGCATCCCGGATTCTTGACATGTCTCCCAATACCCTTCGGGACTGGCGGCGCGCCTTTCTGAAGGGCTCCTTCAAGGTGGATCTCGCCGACAATCAGTACCGCTATCCCAAAGCGGTAAGGGAGCGCGCAATCCGCCTGCGGCTTCAGGGCTACTCCTGGAGCGAGGTGACGAAGATGACGGGGATTTCATCTTCGACCATTCGCAAATGGCTTGAAGACCATACGAAGTCAACGGGACCGAAAGCCCAGATTCTCGTGGAGGATCCGAAATAACCGGGCATTTTCTGCAGAAAACAGCTTCAAAGCGGTGTATTCGTGCAGAATCGGCTTTTTGGAAGAAAGCAAGTCGCAGTGGCTCCTACGACGCGGATGAAAAGTGCACCACTGTCCCGCTGCCCGATCTGCCGCTAGGGGGTTCGATCAAACAGAGCCCCAATCCAAGGCGTTTCTGCTCAGCTCGACGTGACTGGAGGAAATTGTTCCGGCTTCCCGAAAACACGAAGGGCCGCCTCACCAAGAGGCAAGGCGGCCCGCTCACGCGTTTTTAGGCGCGCTACTCGCGGAGCTTGTACCAGATGATCAGAGCAACGACTAGAACGAGGATGGCAAACGTCGAGTCCCCGAAGGAAATCGACACATCACCCGTCCAGGTGAAGTTGATCGGCGGTACAATCTCTGACGAGAGGAAATGGATAGAGGCCATTTTGTCCCTCTCTTTCAAGAAGACTAGGCCCGGTGCTACCAACACCGGGCTTTGTCGTAGTGCGCCCGGCAGCGCACGTGTGTTTATGTGGTGAAAGTCCACTGACCGC
>NZ_CALDXB010000081.1 GCF_937923675.1 uncultured Sutterella sp.
CTATTCGCGAAGGCGGCCACACGGTCGGCGCCGGCGTCGTTGCCCAGATCATCGAGTAATGATCATCTCCTCCAGGTCAGGCTTCGCTGCCTGACCTGAGGGAACGACAGGGGTATAGCTCAATCGGCAGAGCGACGGTCTCCAAAACCGTAGGTTGAGGGTTCGATTCCTTCTGCCCCTGCCAAAAAACAAGAAAAGCCAAGTTGGGTAATCCAGCTTGGCTTTTCTCTTGCGCGGAAGAAAAACCGGTCTTCGTCAATGCATCGAAGATGAAATGCCGGTAAAATCATCTGCTATTTTTCGTCAAGTCCCGCCAGAAGGCATTAATCATGGACTCAAGGGAGTCCAATGCGCAGGTGCGGGAGATCTGGATTCAATTCATGAGCACTCAAGAAGTTGAAACCGCCTCGAGCAAGAGCGATCTCGTCCTTGTGACGCTGGCTGCGCTTTGCGCTCTCGGCGGGGTAGTTGCCTTTGCGCTCCTCTCCGAGCAGGCTCTGGCGGTGCGTTTAGGCGCTCTTTGCGGCGGACTGGTCCTCGCGCTGATCATTGCCTGGCTTTCGCCCTCCGGCAAGCGCTTCCTTGCATACGGTCAGCAATCCTATGAAGAGCTGCGCCGCGTCGTTTGGCCGACCCGCAAGGAAACGCTCAATACGACGGGCCTGGTGATGGCTTTTGTGGTCATCATCGCCTTCTTTCTTTTCTTCTGCGACATGATCATCGAATGGGGGCTTTACGACGTCCTCCTTCGTCTCTCGCTCTAATCGACAGTTTGGAAGGGATGAGCCATGGCTAATGACAACATGCACTGGTACACGCTCCATGTTTACTCCTCTATGGAAAAGAGCGTGAAGAATGCTCTGGAGGAGCGCATTGCTCAGAGCGGTCCTCTTCGCGACAGCTTCGGCGAAGTGCTGCTTCCGATCGAAAAGGTTCACGAAGTCCGCAACGGCCGCAAGATGACGAGCGAACGCCGCATGTACCCGGGCTACGTCTTCATTCAGATGGAGATGAACGATGCCACGTGGCATCTCGTCAACAGCACGCCGCGCGTGATCGAGTTCCTGGGAAACAATAATCCCGTCATGCTCTCGCCGGCTGAAGTGAGCAACATTCTGAATGCTGCGGAAACGAGCGCCGAGAAGCCCCGTCCGAAGATTGAGTTCGAGGTGGGTGAAATGGTGCGCGTCAAGTCGGGCGCCTTTAAGGACTTCACCGGCCGCGTGGAAGTTGTCGATTACGACAAGAGCCGCCTCAATGTGTTCGTTTCGATCTTTGGTCGCGACACGCCGGTTGATCTCGCTTTCAACGAAGTTGAAAAAATCTAAAAATATTTTGGGGAATGCGGTTGCACCTCGAAAAACTGAGGTGTATAGTCGCGCTTCTCTCGTTTAACCAACTGGGGAGCCCGCTGATCTGAAGGGATTAAGCAGGGCGTTTGAACCCAATAGGAATTTACGCCAAATGGCAAAGAAAATCGTCGGCTTTATTAAGCTGCAGGTTCCTGCCGGCAAGGCTAACCCCTCGCCCCCAATCGGCCCGGCTCTCGGTCAGCGCGGCCTGAACATCATGGAGTTCTGCAAGGCGTTCAACGCGAAGACGCAGGGCATGGAAGCTGGTCTTCCGATCCCTGTCGTGATCACCGCGTACGCTGATAAGAGCTTCACGTTCATCATGAAGACCCCCCCGGCCACCATCCTCATCAAGAAGGCGGCCAAGATTCAGAAGGGTTCTTCGCGTCCGCACACGGACAAGGTGGGCAAGATCACGCGCGCTCAGGCCGAAGAGATCGCCAAGACCAAGGAGCCGGATCTTACGGCTGCTGATCTGGATGCCGCTGTTCGTACGATCGCTGGTTCCGCTCGTTCGATGGGCATCATTGTGGAGGGTCTCTAAATGGCTAAGCTTACGAAGCGTCAGCAGGCGTTCCAGGGCAAGATCGAAGCCGGCAAGGCTTATCCCGCTCTTGATGCCTTCAACATCGTTCGCTCCAATGCGACCGCCAAGTTTGACGAATCCGTGGACGTTGCCATTCAGCTCGGCATCGATCCCCGCAAGTCCGACCAGGCCGTCCGCGGCGCTGTTGTGATGCCGGAAGGCACGGGCAAGACTGTCCGCGTCGCCGTCTTCACGCAGGGCGCCAAGGCCGATGAAGCCCGCGCTGCCGGTGCTGACATCGTCGGTTTTGACGACCTCGCCGCCAAGGTTAAGGCTGGTGAACTCGACTTCGACGTCGTGATCGCTTCGCCGGATGCCATGCGCGTTGTCGGCCAGCTCGGCCAGATCCTCGGCCCGCGCGGCCTGATGCCGAACCCCAAGGTCGGCACGGTCACGCCGAACGTTGCTCAGGCTGTTAAGAACGCCAAGGCTGGTCAGGTCCAGTTCCGCGCCGACAAGGCCGGCATCATTCATGCGCCGATCGGCCGCGCTTCTTTCGAAGCCGAACGTCTGCGCACGAACCTCGCCGCTCTCGTCGACCAGCTCGTGAAGCTCAAGCCCGCCTCCTCCAAGGGTCAGTATCTCTGCAAGATCTCTGTCTCTTCGACGATGGGCCCGGGCCTTCGCATTGATGCCGGCACCATCAACGCGTAATACAACTTTCCCAGGAGCGGCACTCCTGTAGTGCGCTGGGGCGGTGCAGGTTCCATTGGAATCTGACGCCGCCTAAGCGAACCCCGTCAGCGGGGATGCCCGGGAATCAAATGATTTCCGCTGAGGCTGTGAAGCCTCAAGGGCTTTGGGTGGTTCAGCCCGAACCTGGCCGAAAGGCAAAGGAAGGCTGAACTGCTGTCAAAGACCGCTGGAGAGCGCTGATTGCTCCGGACATGGAAGAACAAATGTCCGAAGAAGTCCCGCTTTTAATTCTCTTGAGCCGCTTTTCAAGCTTCTTCCGCTGGAAAATGTGGTTGCCGACAAGAGGTCCAGCGCAGACGGCACCGAAGAGAGACATTGCGTCGTGTTTGCAAAGTGATTGTCCCGCGAAGGGATGCATCACTTCCGACAGAAGTCAAGCTCTCAGAAGGTTGCCGGTTAATCGCAACCGGCGTCGGCCGCAAGGCTGACGTCTCTGAGTGGAGCCAGACCATGGGTCTTAATCGTGAAGACAAGGCGGCAGTCATTGCGGAGATTTCGGAAGTTGTTTCGAATTCGTCCGCGATGGTCATCGCCGAATACCGTGGGCTGACCGTACAGGCCGTCACGAAGCTGCGCGCTGAAGCGCGCAAGAATGGCGTGACGCTGCGTGTTGTCAAGAACACTCTGGTTCGCCGCGCCGTGGAAGGCACGGGGTTTGCCGGACTTGCCGACCAGTTCACTGGTCCGCTCGTCTACGGCTTCTCCGCCGATCCGGTCGCTGCTGCCAAGGTTCTCGTCAACTTCGCCAAGGACAACGAAAAGCTCGTCGTTAAGGGCGGTGCGATGGCCAACTACGTCATGGACGTGGAAGCCGTCAAGCAGCTCGCCTCGATGCCGAGCCGCGACGAACTCCTTGCCAAGTTGATGGCGACGATGAACGAGCCGATCGCGAAGTTCGTCCGCACCATCAACGAGGTTCCGGCGCGCTTCGTGCGCACCGTGGCCGCTGTGCGCGATGCCAAGGAACAGGCCGCTGCCTGATCCCAATCACCTTTCAAAATTTAAACACTACGTAATACGGAGCTAAAAATGGCCCTTACCAATGAAGAAATCCTTGACGCAATCGCGTCCAAGACCGTCCTCGAAATCTCTGAACTCATCAAGATGATGGAAGAGAAGTTCGGTGTTTCCGCCGCTGCCGCTGCCGTCGCCGTGGCTGCCCCGGGTGCTGCCGCTGGTGGCGCCGCCGCTGAAGAAAAGACCGAATTCGACGTCGTTCTCGAAGCCGCCGGCTCGAACAAGATCGCCTGCATTAAGGCCGTCCGCGAACTCACGGGCCTCGGCCTCAAGGAAGCCAAGGACCTCGTCGAAGGCGCTCCGAAGGCTGTTAAGGAAGGCCTCCCGAAGGCTGACGCCGAAGCCGCTGCCAAGAAGCTCGAAGAGGCTGGCGCTAAGGTCGTTCTCAAGTAATATTTACTTGGATACGTCAGTGCGTGCGGATGCCTCCGGGCGTCCGCCGCAACTCAAAGCCTCCGCAAGGAGGCTTTGATCTGTTTTTCTTCTGTGATCCATGAGAAAATCAGATCAAAGTCTTTACCTTGATGAATCGTCTTTCCAGCAGACAATCTGTTATTGCGCGCCGCGCGGACTCAGACTCCTGAAAGTCTGAAGTGCCGAGCGGCTTTTCGGCGTCTTCCCCTTTTTTATCTCATCAAGAGCCGACTTCTCCCGGTTCATTCCTAATGTCGAACGGAGTCTACATGTCGTACTCGTTCACTGAAAAGAAGCGCATCCGCAAGAGCTTCGCCTCTCGCCCGAGCGTCCTTGAAGTGCCTTCCCTGCTTGATATTCAGCTTCGTTCGTACGAAGACTTCCTGCAGGCCAACGTGAAGCCCGCTGCGCGCAGCAGCAATCTCGGCCTTCAGGCCGCCTTCACTTCGATCTTCCCGATCACGAGCAACAATGGTTACGCCCGTCTGAGATTCGCTGGCTACAACCTCGCCGAACCTGAGTTCGACGTGGCTGAATGCCAGCTGCGCGGCCTCACCTACTGCTCGCGTCTTCGCGCCAAGATCCGTCTTGAAATCTATGATCGCGAAGCCGCTCAGCCGGAAACGATCAAGGAAATCCGTGAGAACGACGTCTATATGGGCGAAATCCCCCTGATGACGGAAAAAGGTTCGTTCATTGTGAACGGCACGGAACGCGTCATCGTTTCCCAGCTGCACCGTTCTCCCGGCATCTTCTTCGAGCATGACAAGGGCAAGACCCATTCGTCGGGCAAGCTCCTTTTCTCCGCTCGCGTTATTCCCTACCGCGGTTCGTGGCTTGACTTCGAGTTCGACGCCAAGGATATTCTTTATTTCCGCGTCGACCGCCGCCGCAAGATGCCCGGCACGATCCTCCTGAAGGCCATCGGCTATTCGGTCGAGGACATCCTCGCGCGCTTTTTCGCCTTCGACAGCTTCCAGCTTCTTAAGAGCGGAGCGAAGCTCCCCGTCGTTCCTGAACGACTCAAGGGACAGACGATGTCGTTCGACATCACGGACGGCGAGGGCAAGGTCATTGTTCCGCATGACAAGCGCATTACTGCCAAGCACCTTCGCGATATTTCGAAGGCCGGCGTGACGACGATCGCCGTTCCTGACGACTATCTCCTCGGGCGCGTTCTTGCCAAGAACATTGTCGACGCGCAGACGGGTGAAGTCATTGCCCAGGCCAACGAGGAAATCACGGAAGCGACGCTCGAGCACCTGCGCGCCTCCCGCGTGCGCAAGATCGAAACGCTCTTTACGAATGAGCTCGATCACGGCGCTTATATTTCCAATACGCTGCGTCTTGACGACACGCCGGACCAGTTCTCCGCCCGCGTTGCCATCTACCGCATGATGCGTCCGGGCGAACCGCCCACGGAAGAAGCTGTCGAGACGCTTTTCGATCGACTCTTCTTTGATGCTGATGCGTACGATCTGTCGCGCGTCGGCCGTATGAAGGTCAATGCTCGTTTCGGCCGTCCCTCGGCCGAAGGCGCCCGCACGCTCACGAAGGAAGACATCGTTGACACGATGGCGCTTCTCGTTGCCCTGCGCAATGGCCAGGACGATGTTGAGCTCGTTGACGAAAAGGGTGAAAAGCGTATTTGCCCGGTGAACGGCGTCGACGACATCGACCACCTCGGCAACCGCCGCGTCCGCTGCGTCGGCGAACTCGCCGAGAATCAGTTCCGCGCTGGTCTCGTCCGCGTTGAACGCGCCGTCAAGGAACGCCTCAATCAGGCCGAAAGCGATGGTCTCACGCCGCAGGATCTCATTAATTCGAAGCCTATTTCGGCCGCGATCCGCGAGTTCTTCGGCTCGAGCCAGCTCTCGCAGTTCATGGACCAGACGAATCCGCTCTCGGAAATCACGCATAAGCGCCGTATTTCCGCTCTCGGCCCGGGCGGCCTCACGCGCGAACGCGCCGGCTTTGAAGTGCGCGACGTGCACTCGACCCACTACGGCCGCGTCTGCCCGATTGAAACGCCTGAAGGTCCGAACATCGGTCTGATCAATTCGCTCGCCCTGTATGCGCGCCTCAACGAGTACGGCTTCCTTGAAACGCCGTACCGCAAGGTCGTCGACGGCGTTGCGACGAAGGAAATTCACTACCTGTCCGCGATTGAGGAAGGCAAGTACATCATTGCTCAGGCCAACGCCGAGATGGACGACAACGGCCGCCTCACGCAGGAACTCGTTTCTGCCCGCGACAACGGCGAAACGATCCTTGCCTCGCCTGAACGCATTCAGTACATGGACGTTGCGCCGGCGCAGATTGTTTCCTGCGCTGCCGCGCTGATTCCGTTCCTTGAACACGATGACGCGAACCGAGCTCTGATGGGCGCGAACATGCAGCGTCAGGGCGTGCCCTGCCTGCGTCCTGAGAAGCCTGTCGTCGGTACGGGCATCGAACGCACGGTGGCTGTTGATTCGAAGACGGCCGTTCAGGCTCGCCGCGGCGGCGTTGTCGACTATGTCGACGCCAACCGCGTGGTCATCCGCGTGAACGACGAGGAATCGGTTGCCGGTGAAACGGGCGTGGACATCTACAACCTGCAGAAGTTCACCCGCTCCAACCAGTCGACCAACATCAACCAGCGTCCGATCGTTGTGAAGGGCGATCGCGTGGCTGTTGGCGACGTGCTCGCTGACGGCGCTTCGACCGATACGGGCGAACTCGCCCTCGGCCAGAACATGCTGATCGCGTTCATGCCGTGGAACGGCTACAACTACGAAGACTCGGTGCTCATCAGCGAGCGCGTGGTTGCCGACGACCGCTACACCTCGATCCACATCGAGGAGCTTTCGGTTGTTTCTCGCGATACGAAGCTCGGGCCTGAGGAAATCACCCGCGATATTTCGAACCTCTCGGAAAACCAGCTCTCCCGTCTTGATGATTCCGGCATCGTCTTCATCGGCGCCGAAGTCAAGGCCGGCGACGTGCTCGTCGGCAAGGTGACGCCGAAGGGCGAAACCCAGCTCACGCCGGAAGAAAAGCTCCTGCGCGTGATCTTCGGCGAGAAGGCTTCGGATGTGAAGGATACGTCTCTGCGCGTTCCGTCCGGCATGACCGGCACGGTTATCGATGTGCAGGTCTTCACCCGCGACGGCGTGAAGCGCGACAAGCGTGCTGAAAGCATCATTGCCGAGGCGCTCAAGCGTTATCGCCGCGACCTTGACGACCAGCTGCGCATTGTTGAACGCGACTCCTTCGACCGTCTGCGTCGTCAGCTCGCCGGCCACAAGGTCGTGAGCACGATGAAGCTCGAGGGTCTTCCCGCCGACTGCGTGCTGACGCCCGAATTCCTCGCCACCATGCAGGGCTACGATCTCTTCGACCTGCGCATGGAAGAGGAGGCCGCCCAGCACTACATCGACCTCACGAAACAGGCGATTGAGCACACGCGCGAAGATAATTCCCGCAAGTACGACATCAAGAACGACAAGCTCACGCGCGGCGACGAACTGCCCCCGGGCGTGCTCAAGATGGTGAAGGTGTACATCGCCGAACGCCGTCGTCTGCAGCCCGGCGACAAGATGGCCGGCCGTCACGGCAACAAGGGCGTGGTCTCCAAGATCTGCCCGGTTGAAGATATGCCGTACATGGCCGATGGCCGTCCCGCCGACATCGTTCTGAATCCGCTCGGCGTGCCGTCCCGCATGAACATCGGTCAGGTGCTTGAAGTTCACCTCGGCTGGGCCGCCAAGGGCATCGGCTGGCGCATCGAACAGATGCTCAAGACCGAGCAGGTCCGTCAGATCCGTGCGTTCCTTAATGAGGTCTACAACCGTACCGGCAAGCATGAGGATCTCGACAGCCTTACGGATGAGGAACTCATGCGCATGGCCCGCAACCTGCAGAACGGCGTTCCGTTCGCCACGCCGGTCTTTGACGGCGCTACGGAAGAGCAGATCCGCATGATGCTTGACCTTGCCTTCCCGGATGAGGAAGCCGCTCGTCTGCAGCTCACGCCCTCGAAGACCCAGGCGACCCTCTATGACGGTCGTACGGGTGATGCGTTCGAGCGTCCTGTGACTGTGGGCTACATGCACTACCTCAAGCTGCACCACCTCGTCGACGACAAGATGCACGCGCGCTCCACCGGCCCGTACTCTCTCGTCACGCAGCAGCCTCTGGGCGGCAAGGCGCAGTTCGGCGGCCAGCGCTTCGGCGAAATGGAAGTCTGGGCGCTGGAAGCCTACGGTGCGGCTTACGTGCTGCAGGAAATGCTTACCGTCAAGTCCGACGATGTCAACGGCCGCACGAAGGTCTATGAAAACATCGTCAAGGGCGAGCACAAGATTGAAGCGGGCATGCCCGAATCCTTCAACGTGCTCGTGAAGGAAATCCGGTCGCTCGGCATCGACATCGACCTCGTCAAGAACTAAGAGAGGATTTAAGCGAAATGAATTCTGCGCTTAATGACATTTTCAACCAGGTCCACAAGGACGAGCATTTCGATGCCATCCGCATCGGTCTTGCCAGCCCTGAAAAGATCCACTCCTGGTCCTACGGCGAAGTCAAAAAGCCGGAGACGATCAACTACCGCACTCAGAAGCCTGAGCGCGATGGTCTTTTCTGCGCGAAGATCTTCGGGCCGGTGAAGGACTACGAATGCCTTTGCGGCAAGTACAAGCGCCTTAAGAACCGCGGCGTCATCTGCGAAAAGTGCGGCGTCGAGGTGACGCTCGCCAAGGTGCGCCGTGAACGCATGGGCCACATTGATCTCGCGAGCCCTGTGGCGCACATCTGGTTCCTCAAGAGCCTGCCGTCGCGTATGGGCATGGTGCTCGATATTCCGCTTCGCGACATCGAGCGCGTGCTCTACTTCGAAGCCTATATCGTTGTTGATCCGGGCCTTTCGACGCTCGAGCGCGGCCAGCTCCTCAACGAAGAGGAGTTCATCCAGAAGACGGCTGAATTCGGCGACGACTTCAAGGCCATGATGGGCGCTGAAGCGATTGGCGAACTCCTGCGCACGATCGATATCGATGCAGAAGTTGCCCGCCTTCGCGACGAGCTCGCCAATACGGCTTCGGAAGCGAAGATCAAGAAGTTCGCCAAGCGACTCAAGGTCCTTGAGGGCTTCCAGCGTTCCGGCATCAAGCCCGAATGGATGATCATGACGGTCCTGCCGGTACTCCCGCCGGATCTCCGTCCGCTCGTCGCGCTTGACGGCGGCCGCTTTGCGACTTCGGATCTGAATGATCTCTATCGCCGCGTCATCAACCGCAACAACCGCCTGAAGCGTCTCCTTGAAATCAAGGCTCCGGACATCATCGTGCGCAACGAAAAGCGCATGCTCCAGGAAGCCGTGGACTCGCTCCTCGACAACGGCCGCCGCGGCAAGGCGATGACCGGCGCCAACAAGCGCCCGCTCAAGTCGCTCGCAGACATGATCAAGGGCAAGTCCGGCCGCTTCCGTCAGAACCTGCTCGGTAAGCGCGTCGACTATTCCGGCCGCTCCGTGATTACGGTGGGTCCGGAACTGCGCCTGCACCAGTGCGGCGTGCCTAAGCTGATGGCGCTCGAGCTCTTCAAGCCCTTCATCTTCAATAAGCTCGTTCTGCGTGGTCTCGCGCCCACGCCGAAGGCTGCAAAGAAGATGGTCGAGAACCAGGAAGCCGTGGTCTGGGACATCCTCGAGGAAGTGATCTTCGAGCACCCGGTCATGCTGAACCGTGCGCCTACGCTGCACCGACTCGGCATTCAGGCCTTTGAGCCGAAGCTGATCGAAGGCAAGGCGATGCAGCTCCATCCGCTCGTCTGCGCGGCCTTCAACGCCGACTTCGACGGCGACCAGATGGCTATTCACGTTCCGCTCTCCCTTGAAGCTCAGCTCGAGGCCCGCGGACTGATGATGAGCTCCAACAATGTCCTCTTCCCGGCTAACGGCGATCCTTCGATCGTGCCGTCTCAGGACATGGTGCTTGGTCTTTACTACGCGACCCGCGAAAAGATCAACGGCAAGGGCGAAGGCATGTTCTTCTCGGACGTCGCTGAAGTTCAGCGCGCCTGGGACAACGGCGTCGTCGAACTGCAGACGCGATGCACCGTCCGCATTAAGGAATACGAACTTAATCGCGAAACCGGTGAAAAGACGCCGAAGATCGTCCGCTACGAGACGTCCGTCGGCCGTGCGCTTCTCTCGGAAATCCTTCCTGAAGGCATGAGCTTCAAGGAGCTCAACATCACCCTCAAAAAGAAGGAAATCGCCAAGCTCATCAACCGCTGCTTCCGCCTCTGCGGCCTGCGCGCGACGGTGATCTTTGCCGACAAGCTCAAGGACAACGGCTATCGCCTCTCGACGCGCGCCGGCATTTCGATCTGCGTGGGCGACATGAAGGTCCCCGCTCAGAAGGAAGGCCTTGTGCGAGCCGCCGAACAGGAAGTGAAGGAAATCGAGGCGCAGTACACCTCGGGTCTCGTCACTCAGGGCGAACGCTACAACAAGGTGGTCGACATCTGGGGCCGCACGTCGGACCAGGTGGGCAAGGTGATGATGCAGGAGCTCTCGTCCGAGCCCACGATCGATCGTCACGGCCACAAGGTTTCTCAGGAATCCTTCAACAGCGTCTACATGATGGCTGACTCGGGCGCCCGCGGTTCCGCAGCGCAGATTCGTCAGCTCGCCGGCATGCGCGGCCTGATGGCCAAGCCTGACGGCTCCATCATTGAAACGCCGATTACGGCGAACTTCCGTGAAGGCCTTAACGTTCTGCAGTACTTCATTTCGACCCACGGCGCCCGCAAGGGCCTCGCGGATACGGCTCTGAAGACCGCGAACTCCGGCTACCTCACGCGTCGTCTCGTCGACGTTACGCAGGATCTCGTGGTGGTGGAAGACGACTGCCACACGACCCGCGGCGTTGAGATGCGCGCCCTCGTTGAAGGCGGTGAAGTTATTCAGGCTCTGCGCGACCGAGTTCTCGGCCGCGTGACGGCGACTGACGTCATTAATCCGGACACGCACGAGGTTGTGCTTGCTGCCGGCACGCTGCTCGACGAACGCGCCTGCGACAAGCTCGACGAACTCGGCATCGACATGGTGAAGGTCCGCACGCCGCTCACCTGCGACACGCGCTACGGCCTCTGCGCCAAGTGCTACGGCCGCGACCTCGGCCGCGGCACGCTGGTCAACGCCGGTGAGTCCGTGGGCGTCATCGCTGCTCAGTCGATTGGCGAACCGGGCACGCAGCTCACGATGCGTACGTTCCACATCGGCGGCGCGGCTTCGCGTGCTGCCGTTGCTTCGAGCGTTGAGGCGAAGTCCGCCGGTACGGTGACCTTCAGCCCTGCCATGCGCTTCGTGAAGTCCTCGAAGGGCGAGCTGGTGGTGATTTCCCGTTCGGGCGAGATCGTGGTTGTCGACCACGGCCGTGAACGTGAACGCCATAAGGTTCCTTACGGTTCGACGCTCCTCGTGAAGGCTGATCAGACGATCAAGGCCGGCCAGCAGCTCGCAACCTGGGATCCGATGACTCGTCCGATTATCACGGAGTACGCCGGTCGCGTTAAGTTCGAAAACGTGATTGAAAACGTCACCGTGATGAATCAGGTCGACGAAGTGACGGGCCTTTCGAGCCTCGTCGTCATCGACCCGAAGAAGACGGCTGGCAAGGGCGGCAAGGCGAGTGCTGCGGGCATTCTTCGCCCCTTGGTTCACCTCCTCAATGAGGACGGCTCCGAGGTGAAGATTCCGGGTACCGACCACGCCGTGACGATTCAGCTGCCGGTGGGCGCCTTCGTGGTCGTCCGCGACGGTCAGGACATCGGCATGGGCGAGGTGCTCGCCCGCATTCCGACGGAATCGCAGAAGACCCGTGATATTACGGGCGGTCTGCCGCGAGTCGCGGAACTCTTCGAAGCCCGCAGCCCGAAGGATGCCGGCATGCTTGCAGAAGTTACCGGTACGGTCACTTTCGGCAAGGAAACGAAGGGCAAGCAGCGCCTCATCATTACCGATCAGGAAGGCAATGCGCATGAAACGCTGATCAGCAAGGACAAGACGGTTCTCGTCCACGACGGTCAGGTCGTTCAGAAGGGTGAGGAAATCGTCGACGGACCGGTTGATCCGCACGACATCCTTCGCCTCCTCGGCATCGAAGAGCTTGCTCGCTACATCGTCGACGAAGTGCAGGACGTTTATCGTCTGCAGGGCGTGAAGATCAACGACAAGCACATTGAAGTGATCGTTCGTCAGATGCTGCGCCGCGTCCAGATTGCTGATCCGGGCGACACGCACTTCATTCAGGGCGAACAGGTTGAGCGCTCCGAAATGCTCGACGAAAACGATCGCGTCACTGCGCTCGGCAAGCGTCCCGCCACCTATGACAACGTGCTCCTCGGTATTACGAAGGCGTCTCTGTCGACGGACAGCTTCATTTCTGCTGCCTCCTTCCAGGAAACGACCCGCGTGCTTACCGAAGCCGCCATCATGGGCAAGCGCGACGATCTGCGCGGCCTGAAGGAAAACGTGATTGTCGGCCGTCTGATTCCTGCCGGTACGGGTCTTGCCTATCACCAGGCGCACAAGGCGCAGGAACTGGCGGAACGTCTCGAGCGTGAAACTCAGGCTTTCGACGAACCGCTCCCTGAAGGCGAAGCCGCAGCGGCTCAGCAGGAAGTTGAAGAGGAAATGTCTGAAGCGGCCGAAAAGCCCGCAGTCAATCCTTTCGCAGCCTTCGACCACAAGGAAGCCGTTGTGGAAGAAGAGAAGGCTCCGAAGAAGCCCGCTGAAGCTGACGAGCAGCCTGCCTCCTAATTTCAGCGCACAACTCGCAATCTGCCGACAGCTTTAGAGCCGCCGGCTTATTGCGAGGAAAAAGAACGGTCCGGATTCCTCATTCTCGAGAGAGAAGGGAGTCCGGACCGTTCTTTTTTGTTTTTCCATCGCTTTGGCTTGACACTCTGGAGCAATCTGAACGACAATCACCTGCCTTCAGGGTCCTGAATCCCTCGACTTATACAGCGAATTCCCTCTAAGAGTAAGCTGTTCGGGGAGAATAGGAAACTGAAGACGGTTAAACAACAGCGTCTCTTTATTTTTTGATAGGGACGCTCTTAACAATTTAGACGGACGATATGCCTACTATTAACCAGCTTGTTCGCAAGCCTCGTGAGCTCACGCACGATAAGAGCAAGAGCCCGGCTCTTAAGAACTGCCCGCAGAAGCGCGGCGTTTGCACTCGTGTGTACACCACGACCCCGAAGAAGCCGAACTCCGCTCTGCGTAAGGTTGCCAAGGTGCGCCTCACCAACGGCTTTGAAGTCATTTCCTACATCGGCGGCGAAGGCCACAACCTGCAGGAGCACTCTGTTGTGCTCATCCGCGGCGGCCGTGTGAAGGACCTTCCTGGCGTGCGTTATCACATCGTGCGCGGCTCTCTGGATACCCAGGGCGTCAAGGACCGCAAGCAGGCCCGCTCCAAGTACGGCGCGAAGCGCCCGAAGGCGGCCTAATAGGCTTCGCGGCATCTGCCGCAGGCGAACGGTCATGGGAAAACGGTTTCCCGGACCGAGTAAGTCGCGGACGCTTAGTCCGCAAAATCAATCCAAATGTACGGCTCACCCCGGTTGGGGAACGCAGAACGTACAAGACTGAAGTATCGAAAGAGGAATTCAAATGCCCCGTCGTCGCGAAGTACCTAAGCGCGAAATTCTGCCGGATCCGAAGTTCGGCAGCGTTGAAGTTACCAAGTTCATCAATGTGATCATGCTCGATGGCAAGAAGGCGGTTGCGGAACGCATCGTCTACGGCGCCTTCGCGCAGATCGAAGAAAAGACCGGCAAGAGCGCTCTGGAAGTGTTCAACAACGCCATCAACAATGTCCGTCCGCTGGTTGAGGTTAAGTCCCGCCGCGTCGGTGGCGCGAACTACCAGGTCCCGGTCGAAGTCCGCCCGGTCCGCCGCCTCGCTCTCGCGATGCGCTGGCTGCGCGAGTCGGCCAAGAGCCGCTCTGAAAAGTCGATGCCGCAGCGCCTCGCCGGCGAGCTGCTCGACGCCAGCGAAAATCGCGGCGGTGCCGTGAAGAAGCGCGATGAAGTCCATCGTATGGCTGAAGCCAACAAGGCCTTCTCGCATTTCCGCTTCTAATCGAATCGCTTATCCACCGCACGACGCTCCATCTGAAGGAGTTCGTGCGGCGAACTTTGAGAGGAACCTTAAATGGCTCGTCAGACTCCGATTTCGCGCTATCGCAATATCGGTATTTCTGCCCACATTGACGCGGGCAAGACCACCACGACTGAACGTATCCTGTTCTATACGGGCGTCAACCACAAGATCGGCGAAGTGCATGACGGCGCTGCGACGATGGACTGGATGGAGCAGGAACAGGAACGCGGCATCACCATCACGTCCGCTGCCACGACCTGCTTCTGGCGCGGCATGGAGATGCAGTGGGAACCGTATCGCCTGAACATCATCGACACCCCGGGTCACGTCGACTTCACGGTTGAAGTGGAACGTTCGATGCGCGTCCTTGACGGCGCCTGCATGGTGTACTGCGCCGTGGGCGGCGTTCAGCCGCAGTCCGAAACGGTGTGGCGTCAGGCGAACAAGTACCATGTGCCCCGTCTCGCGTTCGTCAACAAGATGGACCGTACCGGCGCCAACTTCTTCAAGGTCTACGATCAGATGAAGAAGCGCCTCCAGGCGAACCCCGTGCCCATCGTTATTCCGATCGGCGCTGAAGACACGTTTGCCGGCGTGGTTGACCTTCTCAAGATGAAGGCGATCATTTGGGACGAAGCTTCGAAGGGCATGAAGTTCACCTACGAAGACATCCCCGCTGAGCTCGTCGACTCCGCCAACGAATGGCGCGAGAAGATGATCGAAGCCGCTGCCGAAGCGAACGAAGAGCTCATGAACAAGTACCTCGAGGAAGGCACCCTTACCGAAGAGGAAACCATCAAGGGTCTTCGTCAGCGCACCATCGCCTGCGAAATCCAGCCGATGCTTTGCGGCACCGCCTTCAAGAACAAGGGCGTGCAGCGGATGCTCGACGCCGTCGTGCAGTTCCTGCCGGCTCCGACCGACATTCCGCCGGTTCCGGGCTTCGACCTGAACGACAAGGAAGTCACCCGCGAAGCGAGCGACGATGCTCCGTTCTCCGCGCTTGCCTTCAAGATCATGACTGACCCGTACGTCGGCCAGCTCACGTTCCTTCGCGTTTATTCCGGCATCCTCAATTCCGGCGACACCGTTCTCAACTCCGTCAAGGACAACAAGGAACGCATCGGCCGTCTGCTCCAGATGCACGCCAATGAGCGTAAGGAAATCAAGATGGTCGAATCGGGCGACATCGCTGCTGCGGTTGGCCTGAAGTCCGTTACGACGGGCGACACGCTCTGCGCTCTTGACGCTCCGATCATCCTCGAACGCATGGAGTTCCCGGAACCCGTGATCTCGCAGGCTGTTGAGCCCAAGACCAAGGCTGACCAGGAAAAGATGGCGCTTGCCCTTAATCGTCTTGCTCAGGAAGACCCGTCCTTCCGCGTGCGTACTGACGAAGAATCCGGCCAGACCATCATCTCCGGCATGGGCGAACTTCACCTTGAAATTCTCGTCGACCGTATGCGCCGCGAGTTCAACGTTGAAGCGACCGTCGGCAAGCCTCAGGTTGCCTATCGCGAAACGATCCGCAAGACCGTTGAAAATGCCGAATGCAAGTTTGCCAAGCAGTCGGGCGGCCGCGGCCAGTACGGTCACGTCGTTCTGAAGCTTGAACCGCTTGAACCCGGCAAGGGCTTCGAATTCGTCGACGCCATTAAGGGCGGTGTGGTTCCCCGTGAATACATCCCGGCCGTTGAAAAGGGCGTTGAAGATACCCTGAAGGCTGGCGTGCTCGCCGGCTTCCCGGTTGTTGACGTCAAGGTCACGCTCCACTTCGGTTCGTACCACGAAGTCGACTCGAACGAAAACGCGTTCAAGATCGCTGCCTCGATGGCCTTCAAGGACGGTATGCGTCAGGCTGACCCGGTCCTCCTCGAGCCGATCATGGCCGTTGAAGTCGAAACGCCGGAAGAAAAGATGGGCGATGTGATGGGCGACCTTTCGTCCCGTCGCGGCGTCATCCAGGGCATGGAAGATCTGCCTGGCGGTGCCAAGAGCATCAAGGCCGAGGTTCCGCTTGCCGAAATGTTCGGCTACGCCACCCAGCTTCGCTCGCTCACGCAGGGCCGCGCGACCTACACGATGGAGTTCAAGCACTACGCTGAAGCTCCCCGTGCTGTCGCTGAAGCTGTCATCGCCGACAAGACGAAGTAAAATCAATCAGATAACCTAAATCCCAACCATTCAAGGATTGAATATGGCCAAGGAAAAATTTGAGCGTAAGAAGCCGCATGTGAACGTGGGCACGATTG
>NZ_CALDXB010000082.1 GCF_937923675.1 uncultured Sutterella sp.
CAGAGCGGTCAAACTCCCGGACTGCCGTCTGAATGGCAGGGAGATTTTCAATCATAGCCTCCCGCCAGGCTGCGGCCTCTGCAACGGACGCTTAAGCAACGCAGGACGCCGCACCAACAGGCACCTCAACCACCGCATGCATTTCAACCGGAATGCGGTTGACGGTGAACGTGCCGTGATTGGAAGACTCTGAACTGGAACACCTTTGACAGCACAAGCAAAACCGAGGCTCATCACTGTGAGTGACGAGGCTTCTCTGATCACGTTATTTCAGGTTGAGGCTGGAGCTTTAACGCACTTTTCGGATCTCCTATTGAGAACATTTCTCATCCTCTTGAGATGACTCAAGCATACCTATCGGTACTTTTCTCCTAATATTTTTTCATTCATTTCAGAGATCTTCAATTTCTGAAAGCCACTAAAAGGAGAAAAATAATGCCCGATCTCAACCGCCGCTCCGCCATCCGCACCGGCATCTTCGGCGCTGTTGCCGCCACCGCCGCCGGCACGCTTTCCGCGAAGGAAGCTGCTCCCGAATCGAACGAATACAAGAAGCTCCAGTTCGACCTCGTCGTCATCGGCGCCGGGTGCGCAGGCATGACCGCCGCGCTCGAAGCCGCCGACCTCGGCGCCAAAGTGGCGCTCCTTGAAAAGATGAATATGCCTTTCGGCAATACGATCTACGCGGGCGGCCACTTCAACGCGACGAACACCTTCGTGCAGAAGGAAAACGGCCTCACCGACACGATCGACGAGTTCTACAAGGACATGATGACGGTCTCGCAGGGCCGCGGTGATCCTGCTCTCACGCGCATCTACTGCGAAAAGAGCGCCGACTGCATCGAGTGGCTTTCGAAGCGCTGCGGCATCAAGTGGAAAAAGATGGTGAAGGAAGTGTGGCCCGCCACTGTTCGCGGCCACGTAGTCGACGGTCCGCAGAAGCCGGGCGGCGCACAGCTCACTTCCCAGATGCTCGCGGAGGTGAAGAAGCACCCGAACATCACCTTCATGACGAACACGAAGGTGATCGAGCTCAAGAAGTCCGCGACGCTCCGCTGCACGGGCGCCATTGCCGTTTCCAAGAAAGAAGGCGCCCTCGACATTGATTCGAAGTGCGGCGTCGTGGTCGCGACCGGGGGCTTCCACGCCAATAAGGAAATGATCTGCAAGTACATGGGCGGCGGCGTTGCCTGGATGCCGCTTCGCGGGTCGGCTTTCATGATGGGCGAAAACATCACGCTCACGAAACCGTTCTTCCCGAATCTCGTCAACATGGACCAGTTCCACGGCGGCCCGATCGGCGTCAATCAGGCGAATCCCTCCACCATGGTGAACTACGGCGTCATCGTCAACAAGGACGCCCAGCGCATCATTGACGAAGAAAAGACCTACGTCGCCGTCGCGAAGGAGCTGCCGCTCCTCACGAAGGACAACTGGGCCTTCATCATCATCGACAGCCAGGTGAAGGACATCGACACGGTCGCGACCCGCATCGCCCGCTACGAGAAGGCGAAGGCCCCGATTGCCACGGGCAATACCATCGCCGAACTTGCGCGCTCGATGGGCGTCAACGAAAAGGTGCTCGAAAAGACCGTTGCCGACTACAACGCCGCAGTGAAGGTCGGCAAGGCCGATCAGCTCACGCCCCCCAACACGCTCGAGAAGCCCCGCCTCATTGAAAAGGGACCCTTTATGGCCTTTGCTTTCCAGGGCGGTATGACGGCCACCTTCGGCGGCCCGAAGATCGGCAGAAACGGCGAGGTTCTGAACGGCGAAAACCAGCCGGTTCCGGGGCTCTTCGCCAGCGGCAATGCGATCGGCGGTCTCTTCTACTATGACTACATCGTGGGCTCGCAGCTCACGGCTGCGGTGATCTGGGGACGACTCTCCGCGAAGGAAGCCGTGAAGGCCCTCAAGGCCTGATTTTCCTTTAAACCAATTTGCCCGGAGGCGCTTTAGAAACGAACGCCTCCCTTTCTCTCCTTCAACAGGCGCAGGAGCTACAGGCTTCCGCGCCTTCCTTTTTGTCCGGCGCCCTGAAGCGATGAAGGTTCAGGACGCCACTCCGCTGAAAGTCTTCCCGCGAACATGGGATAACCCGTATAGTCGCGTTAAAATCCCTGCCTTTCCGAACCACGGCTCGCGAAGCCCGAGACTCTTTTTTCCTTCCATCCCATGTCCGTACCTTTCCGCACGCTTCCGCTCGTACTCGCCGTCAGCGCACTTCTGAGTGCCGGCACTGCGTCGGCGGCCGACTCCCTTACCTTCGAAGCCGCCCGGGCGCGCTTTCATGAGCGCGCCGACATCTTCCGCGCAGACGCTGCGGAAGTCGAGCGCGCGCGCCAGGTTTCGGAGAGCGCCAAATCGCTCTCAGGCCCCAAGGTGGACATTACGGCGATGCAGGTCGAAGGAAGGAAGGACCTTGACCTCAATCTCGACATTCCGGCAAGCGTGCAGCAGCTTGGAAGCGCGCTGACGGGCGGCAAATATCCCATACCGAGCTCCATGCGCTTTTCGGACGAGCTCGACCTTTCGGGGCCGCGCGCGATGATTTCAGCCACATGGCCCCTTTATACGGGCGGCGCCATCACGGCGCAGCAGAACCTTCTTGAGCACAAGGTCCGCGAGGCTTCGGCCGCGCAGAGCGCCCGGCTGGAAGAAAAGGACGCCGACCTCGCGATGCGCTACTGGGGCGTGCAGCTCGCGCGCTCGGTGGAGGAGCTCCGCCGCGAGCGCCTTAAGGACGAGGAAGAGCAGGTTCACCGCGCCATGCGCTTTGAAAAGAAAGGCCTTATTTCCCGGATCGAGCGCATGTCGGTCGAGGTGTCGCGCGATGCGGCAAGGCGCGAGCTCGTGTCTGCGGGAACGAGCGCCCGCGTGGCGGAAGCCGAACTCATGAGCGCGCTTCGCGAGAAGGAGCTCCCCGCCCTTGCAACGCCGCTCTTCATTCTCACGGGCGACCTCGGGACGCTCTCCGAGTGGCAGTCGCGCGCGAGGATTAATTCCCCAGTGCTCTCGAGGATCGACGCGCAGGTGAGTCAGGCCGGAGAAGGCGTGCGGGTTGCTGAAAGCGCCTTTCATCCGCAGGTCTTCGCCTTCGGCATGAAGAACCTCGTGAAGCACTACCTCACCCCGGTCGAACCCGACTGGATGGTGGGGCTCGGCATCAAATTCACGCTCTGGGACAACCGCGACCGCTTCTCGTCGCTTGCCGCCTCGCACGCGCAGGAAGAAAAGGCGCGCGCGGCAAAGGCCGAAGCCGACAATGCGCTCGCGAGCGCCGTTGAAACCGCGTTCCTGCGCACCACGCAGGCGCGCGAGGAATATCTCCTCACGGCGTCGACCGTAGCGCTTGCGAAGGAAAACCTCCGGCTTCGGGAAGCGAGCTTCGCCGAGGGGCTCTCGACGGCGCTCGACGTCCGAGAAGCCCGCACGCAGATGACGGGCGCGCAGATTGCCGAGCGCGCCGCCGCCTACAAGTTCGTCGTCTCCTGGGCCATGCTCCATGGCGCCGCGGGCGTCATGCCGGACTTTGTCGCGACGCTCTCCCGCCCGGATCTGAAGCGCGTTGAATAACGCTTCTATCGCCTTCAGAAGCCTCCGAAATCCTTTTTCTCTTTTTTCTTCTTTTCTCCTTCAACCGTCATGCAGAGCGCAGCTTCGGGCCGTCAGGCTCAGAAACCCTCCATTCTTCCCGCAGTCTTCGGCGCCCTGGTTCTTCTCGGCGCTGCCGCCTTCATCGGCTGGGGCATCTGGCAGGCGATGACGCCCGTGCCCGTGCCGCTTCAGGGCATGATGGACGCGACGACCGTCTCCGTTTCCGCGAAGGTTCCCGGCCGCATTGCCGCGATTCACGTCCGCGAGGGCGACCAAGTGAAGGCTGGCGACGCGATGGCGCGTCTGGCTTTGCCTGAAATCAATGCAAAGGTCACTCAGGCGAAGGCCCTTCAGGCGGCGGCTGAAGCCAAGGCGTCGCTTGCCGATGAAGGTCCCCGGACGCAGGAGCTTGATGCGGCCAGAGCCGATCTCGCCCGCGCGCGTGCAGGCCTCGCGCTCGCGCAGAGTTCCTGGAAGCGCGTCGACGCGCTTCAGAAGGAAGGCCTCATCAGCGCGCAGCGCCGCGACGAAGTGCTCGCGCAGCGTGAAAGCGCGGAAAAGCTCGTCGCCGCTGCCGAAGCCAAGGTGTCTGCGCTCGAGGACGGCGCCCGCCGGCAGGAAAAGGCTGCCGCCGAGGCGCTCGCCCGTCAGGCCGCGGGGGGCGTTGAGGAAGCGTCGTCCCTTGCCGGCGAGGCCGACGTCCGCTCTCCCGCTTCGGGTGAAGTCACGCGCGTCGTTCTTCACGAAGGCGAAATCGCCCCGGCCGGCTTCCCGGTCGTTCTCGTCACGAACCTCGAGGACAGCTGGGCCACCTTCAACGTGCGCGAGGACGAGCTCCCCGGGATGGAGGTCGGCAAGACCTTTACGGCCAAAGTTCCCGCCCTCGGCAAGGACGTTTCCTTCCGCGTCTACTGGATCAACCCGCGGGGCGACTACGCTGTCTGGCGCGCAACGCGCCAGTCCTCGGGCTACGACATCCGCACGTTTGAAGTGCGCGCAAGGCCCGTCGAAAAGACCGACGGACTTCGCCCCGGCATGACGGTCATCATCGACCGCGCCCAACACTAACGCAGATTCTGGAAGCGAGTCCAATCCATGCGGGTCTGGTGTCAGCGTGCGCTCTCCATTTCGCGCCTTGAAGTAAGGCAGGTTCTTTCGCATCCGGTCGAATGGATTGCGGGGCTTGCCGTGCCGCTCTTCTGGGCGCTTCTGATGTCGATTGCCTTCGGGACGGGCATCATGACGAAGCTCCCCGTGGGGCTCGTCGACATGGACAGGTCCGCGCTCTCGCGCGAAACCATTCAGGCGCTCGACGCCATTCCCTCCATCCGGCTCGAAACGCGGGACTCGTCCCTCACTGCCGACGAGGATCTGAGAGCTCGCCGCACGTACGGCACGATCACCATCCCGAAGGGGTTCGAGGAAGAGAACCGCCGCGGTTCCGGCGCTCCGGTCGTGCTCGAGCTCAACAAAACCTACTACGCGATCGGCACGATTCTTGAGGTCGACATCAAGACGGCGCTCTCAACCCTCCAGATGACGAAGCTTGCCGTGAAGCGGACCGCGGCCGCGGGGGGCACCTTCACGGAGAACGGCGGCCATCTGAGAGCCACGCTCCCCGACGTCTGGTTCCTCGGGAACCCGAGCTTCAATTTCGTCGCCTACCTGCTTCCGACCTTTGTGCCCGGCCTCATGGCGCTGGGCGCGCTTCTCGCCTTCGTCTCCATGCTCGCGCGCGAATGGCGCGAGGGCGGCTTAAGAATGCTCCTCAAGGAATCCGGGGGCTCGGCAACGGCGATCGTCGTCGGAAAGCTCGCGCCCTGGCTTCTCTTCTGGCTGCTTGCCATTTCCGTCTGGACGGCGGGCTTTGCCGGCTGGGCGGGCTGGGGTGCGGCGGGACCGCTCTTTCTCTGGTTCACCGCCGGATGGCTTCTGATCCTCGCCATGGCGGGGCTCGCGCTTCTCGTCGTCGCCATTTCGCCCACCTGGGTGATTGCGCTCTCGGCCTCCATCTGTCTGGTTGCCCCGACCTTTCCCTTTACGGGCTTTTCCTTCCCGCTCGACGCGATGACGCCGGGCGCGCGCGCCTTCGGCGAACTTCTCCCGCTCACGCACTACCTCGAAGCCCAGAGCCAGATCTGGGTGATGAATGCGCCGCTTGACGCCGTCGCCCGCACGCAGATGACGCTCGCGCTCTTTCCCATCATCTGCTTTGCCGCCGCGCTCCTGATTCTGCCTCTGCGCATTCGTCAGTGGAAGAAGGCCGAAGTCATGGCTGCGGGCTTAAGAGCAGCGGAGGCTCAGGTCCCGCCGCAGGGTAATCCGCTGGCAGCGGGCTTCTGGAAAACCTTCGCGCTGACGCTTAAGGCGAGCTTCCTCTCGCGCGACACCATCGCCATTTTCGGCATGGCCGCGGCCTTTTATCTCGTCTTTTACGGCTGGCCCTACGGCACGCAGCAGATCGAGAACATCCCGACGGGAATTCTCGACCTCGACCGGTCGGGGGCTTCGCGGCGCCTCATCAATGCGCTCAACGCCTCGCCCACGACGAGAATCAGCTTTGTTCTTCATTCGGAGAGCGAGGCGTTCGACCTCTTCCGTCGTCAGAAAACGGACGTTCTCGTCACGATTCCGGAGGACTATTCGGAGTCGCTCGCAAGAGGCGAAAACACGACGATTCACATCCTCGGAAGCGGCGCCTATCCGGTGAAGGCGCGCGCCGTTCAGTCGGCCGCCGCCGGCATCATTTCAGACAAAAAGGCGCTCCTTGACAACGCCTCCCTGATGACGCCGGGAACACCCGTCGCCTCGCTCGAGGCTGCGGCCATCGCTGCTCCAGGGCTTCTCGTCACCTACCGCTTCAACGAGATCTCAGGCTACGGCAACTACACCGTGCCGATGGTGGGGCCCGTCATTCTCCAGGCCGTGATTCTCATGGGGATCGGCATGGCGATGGGCGGGTGGCTCGCGGGCCGGCCGCGCCTTCCCTTCATGCGGAACGTCATGCGGCGCCCCTGGTGCGAGGGGCTCGGGGTCTTTCTCGCTTTCTGGTCGATTGCCTTCGGCTGGATGCTTTACATCGAAGGCTTCGGCTTCCGGTTCGGCGACTACGGCGCCTTCGGAAACCCTGAGGCCGTCATTCTCGTGAGCGCATTCTTTTCGGCCGCCGTCACCGCTTTCGGGCTTGCCGTCGTGACGCTTCTCGGCTCCAACGCCTGGGCCGCTCCCGTAACGGTGATTATCTCCGCCCCCGCGCTCTTTATTTCGGGCGCCGTCTGGCCGCTTGAAAACCTGCATTGGGCGGCGATTGCCGTCTCGCAACTGATTCCGACGACGCCCGGGATTTTCGCTTCGGCCGCCGCCGCTCAGGACGGCGCGGAACTGAAGGACATTCTCCCCGCGCTCCTTCATCTCCTCCTCCTCACGGGCTTCTACGGCCTCTGCTACGTGCTTCGGCTTGCCTCGATGGAACGGCATGAGCCGCTCCAAGGCGCGGCAGAGGACGTGGTCTAAGGACTCTTGAAATGCTCACTCCCTACATTGACTCTCACTGCCACCTGACGGACAAGGCCTTTGACGAAGACCGGGAGGCCGCAATTGAGCGCATGAAGGATGCCGGCATGGTCGCGGGCATCACGATCGGCTGCGAAGACGGCGACATCAAGCCCCTGCGCGCGATCCTCGACGCCCATCCGGGCTTTCTCTTCGGCGCCTGGGCCGTGCATCCCGAATACCCGGAACTGAGGGAAGCCGACGTCGACGAAATCGCGGAGCGGGCTAACGAACCCGGCATGGTCGCGGTCGGCGAGACGGGACTCGACTTCTACTGGTGCAAGGAACCCCTTGACTGGCAGCGGGACCGCTTCAGACGCCACATTGCGGCGGCAAGGAAAACGGGCAAGCCCCTGATCATTCACGCGCGGGACGCGGAAAGCGCGGCGCTCGAAATCCTGAAGGAGGAAAAGGCGGGAGACCTCGGGTTCGTGATGCACTGCTTCTGCGGGACGCTCGAGACCGCCGAGGGCGTCGTTGCTGCCGGCGGACACGTGAGCTTCACGGGGAACCTCACCTTCAAAAAGAATGAGATGCTCCGCGAGATCGCGGGAAAAATTCCGCTCGATCGCCTGCTGATTGAAACCGACTCTCCCTACATGGCGCCCGTTCCCTTCCGGGGAAAACGCTGCGAACCCGTCTATTCGAGGGAAGTGGCGCGGGCGATAGCCGCAGCCAAAGGGCTCGACTTCGACGAAGTGCTCTTCGCCACCGCAGAGAACACCGTGAGGCTCTTCAGGCTTCCCATTGCGCTCTGATCCGGAGAGCGGCTGAAAACGCTTCTCAGGCAAAGGCGCCGATGCCCGGCGAAAACCGTTAAGCCTGCTTGCACTCTTTTGAGAGATCACCCGACGGGACGCCTCCCGCCGGGTGTTATTCTTCCAGACCATCAAAATCTTTCACGGATCCTTCCGTCACCATGCGCATCAGACCCCTCTTTGCCGGCGCGAGCGCCGCGCTTGCCCTTTTTGCCGCTGCCGTCTCCTTCCCGCTTTCCGCCGCCCCTCAGGAGGAAAACGCCCTCACGTCCGCGCAGCTCGCCGAGATCCGACAGGCCGTGCGCGCCGGACAGGCGAGCGTTGTCGAAGACCTTGTCAAAAAGGGCGCCTCGCCCAACTTTCGCATGGAAAACGGCGATACGGGCTTCACCTATGCCGTTCGGGCCGATACCCCGCAGGTGGCGGAAGCACTTCTGAAATCAGGAAAGCTTGCCCTCAACGACGCCAACCGCTTCGGCGAAACGCCCCTCATGATGGCGGTCTTCAAGGGCAACAACGAACTCTTTGACGAGCTCCTCAAAGCCGGAGCCGACCCGAAGGGCGGCGCCAACTGGACGGCGCTCCACTACGCCGCAACCGAAGGCCGCACGGACATGATCGAGAAGCTACTTTCGCTCGGGGTCTCGCCCAACGTGCAGACGTCTTCCGGCGTGACGCCTCTCATCATGGCGGCGAGAAAGCCCTCGCGCGCCTCCGTCATGGCGCTCCTCAGGGCCGGCGCCTATCGCGACTACTGCACCGACAAGCGCGAGTCGCCTGCCGACTTCGCCCGCCGCGCGGGCGACCAGGAGCTTGCCAAGTACCTCGCCATTGAAGCCTGCGCCGTTGTCGGGAAGAAGAAATAAGCCATGACTCTTCATGCCGGATCCTGGGAGAGCGTGCCGCCGCGCACTGCGCTCGAGCTCCTCGCTCCCGCACGCGATGCCGACACCGGAATCGCTGCGATCGACCATGGCGCGGACGCCGTTTATATCGGCGGCCCCGCCTTCGGCGCGCGCGCAGCTGCGGGGAATTCGCTCGACGACATCGCGCGGCTCGCAGACTATGCGCACCGCTTCAATGCCCGCGTCTTCGTCGCCTTGAATACGCTCTTTAAGGAGGACGAAGTGGAGGCCGCACGGCGGCTTGCCTTCGAGATTCAGAAGACTCAGGCCGACGTTCTGATCGTTCAGGACATGGGGCTTCTCGCCGGGGACCTCCCCGACATGGAGCTCCATGCGTCGACGCAGTGCGACATCCGGACGCCCGAAAAGGCGGCGTTTCTCGAGGCCGTGGGCTTCTCGCAGCTCGTTCTCGCGCGCGAACTCTCGCTCGACCAGATCCGGGCCGTGCGGGAGAAGCTTGCGCACGCGCGCATTGAATTCTTTGTCCACGGAGCGCTTTGCGTAAGCTACTCCGGCCAGTGTTGGATGAGCGAGGCGCTCACGGGGCGCTCTGCCAACCGCGGCGAATGCTCTCAGCTCTGCCGCCTCCCCTACGATGTTGAAACGCCGGAAGGCCAGGTTCTAGCCCGGAGGAAACACGTACTGTCCCTGAAAGACAACGACCAGAGCGCGAACCTCGAATCGCTCATCGATGCGGGCGTCTCCTCCTTCAAGATTGAGGGTCGCCTCAAAGACATGGCGTACGTGAAGAACGTCACGGCCTTCTACCGCGAAAAAATCGACAACATCATCCGGCGCAGGCCTGAGCTCTCCCGCACCTCTGAGGGCGTAAGCACCTATTCCTTCACGCCTTCGCCCGACAAGGTCTTCAACCGCGGAAAGACCGACTACTTCATTCACGGACGCGAATTCGACGCACCCTATGAGCTCGCCGAGCTTGAGAGCCCCAAGCATGCAGGGAAGCCCGTCGGCCGGGTTGAGCGCATTGAAGAAAAGCGCCTCGTCGTGCGGGCGCTCCCCGGCGTCACCTTTGCGAACGGCGACGGGCTCACCTACCTCGCCGAGGATGAGGAAATCCGCGGGATCTCCGTCAACCGCGCGGAGCCCCTGAAGGAGAAGGACCTCTGGGCGCTTTATCTCCTTCAGTCCCCGAGAAAGCTCGAGGGGCTCGAACGCGGACTGGAACTGAAGCGCAACCGCGACCATCTCTTCATGAAGACGATGGAAGGAAAGACCGCCGAACGGCGCATTCCGATCGACCTCATCTTCTCCGCGCACGAGGATTCGCTTGACCTGATGGCGACCGACGGCACCCACTGCGCGAGCGCTTCCGTAGCGCTCGATCTCACGGCTCCGTCAGACCCGCAGAAAAACATTGCGTCCCTCAACGCCAATCTCGCGAAGCTCGGCGACACGCCTTTCTCGCCGAAGGAGATCTTCGTTCCCGAGAATCTCGACGTCTTCGTGCCCGCGAGCTTTGCGAACCACCTGAGGCGCAGCGCCGTGGAGGAGCTCCTCGCCATGCGCGAAGCGTCCCGCGTCCGCACGGAGCGCGCGCCCTGGGACGATGCCGTTCCCTACCCGGTGAAGTTCCTTTCCTACAAGGCCAACATCGCCAACTCGGCCGCAAGGCGCTTCTATCTTGCGCACGGAAGCCGCGAGCTCGAGCCCGCCTTTGAGATCAAGCCCGTTCAGAAGGCGGACCTCATGACCTGCCGCCACTGCGTGAGGGCAGCCCTGAAGCTCTGCCCCAAGATGCTCAAGGCCTTCCCGGAAATCCTCCAGACGACGGATCGCGCGCTCCTGCGCCCGGAACCGCTTATCCTCATCAATTCCGCAGGCGAGCACTTTGAAGCCGAGTTCCACTGCAAGGAAAATCCCTGCGAGATGACGATCACGGCGATCGATGACCTCACGCGGAAGCGCCGGGAGAAAAGGGAAGCAATTCCGCCCAAAGCGTCTTCGCGCGAAGAGAGGCCCGTTTCCGCCCGGAAGCCGAAAGCGCAGTCTTCGGGCTTCAGGGGCGCCGCCGGGAACCCGAAGCGCGCTCGCGAAGGCGCAGCGCGAGCGCAGACGAAGCGCCGCCGCTAGTCTGATGACTGACGCCCCGGCTTCCATTTCTTTCCCCAAAATTTCTCAAGGTCCCCGCCATGCTGCTTGACGACGAAGAAACCCTCGAAATCCTGTCGCCGAACCCGGTAATGGCGGCGCTCATTGGCGACCTGAAGACGGCGATGACGAAGTTCCCGGAGCCCGAGGCTAACGATGCCGAGCCCGTGCTCTGGGAAGACTTGCCGCTCGAAGCCTTCGTGCGCGAGGCGGCGAGGCTCCCACTCATGCTTTCCGGGTGGGCGAAGGGCGATATTCCGGACTCGAACCTCTCCACGGGCGAAATTCTTCATGATCTTTCGTCCGAACTCGACATCATGAGCGGAGAGGATCTGAATGAAGCGTTCCTCATGGACGTCGAGGGTCAGGGAGTTGCCGCCGACTATCGCAGGATTCTCGAAGCCCGCTCGGTTTCCCTTCTCTGGAAAAACAGCGCCGTTATGGGCTGGAGCGGCTTTGAAGTGGAAACGCAGAACCAGGCTCTTCAGGAAGCCTTGAAGAGAAAGCGCGTCTTTGCCGACGCTTTCCGAGGCGAAATCGACTGGATGACGCTTCGCTGCTGGGACCTTCTCAAGGGGGCCGCCCTCATTGAAAAGGCGATTGCGGGCGAAATGATTTCCGCTGAGGACGCCGGGCACTTCAAAAAGAGAATCGGCGGGGAGCTCCTTCTTCGCTATTCCTCCTGGGAATCGCTCGCCCGGGCGCTTCAGATTGCGGCCGTCTGGATCGGGCTCGAAGAGAGCGTCCATGCTGCCGAGGACGCGCTTCATCAGATGACGACGCTGCTCGAGTCGCTGCTTTCCGAAGGCGGTTCCTGGCGGCAGTTCCCGTGGCCCAGGCAGAAGGAAGACGAGACGCTGCCGGAGGTTTACTGAGAGCGCAAAGAGCTCTGTTTTGAAATATGAGTAGAAACCCTGATCAATTGTTGCACGCATCTCACAAAACAACTTTATCAGCGTTTCCCCTACCCATTTTCTTTCAGCGAAAATTCAAACTTCAACCGCTATTCATTAATCATTATAAGGGTTAACCCCCCCCCCGTCCAATTGCATTTTTTAGGATCAAGCCTGTGCTCGAACCGCGCGGCTTCTCCTCATGCGAAGCCGACGGACGGGCATGAGCGTTTTCTGCTCCGGGAGGAGACAGGAAAACCTCACCAAAATCAATTGATTTGGAGTTAACCCAAAAAATGAATAAGACATTCAAAGTGGCTCGCTCGCTGACGCGCGGCACAGTCGTGACAAGCGAAAAGGCTTCTTCCTATCAGGGCAAGGCCGTGAAGACGGTTATCGCTGCGGCTGCTGCCATGATGATGGCGGGTGGTGCGATGGCTGCCGCGACCGCTTACACCGACGTTACTGTTAATGAAGGTGCTACGGTTGTATACGAAAACGGAAAAATTACCATTAAAGGTACAACCGCCACGGGTAAAAAGGGCAGTGATCAAACTGCCACAGCCATCACCGATGGGACTGAAGTTACTTTCTCGAACCAGCCCTCCTTCAAAGGTGGAGCCATTGTCGTGAATGCCGGGTTTGGTAAGACCGAACAAATCACGCAAGGGACTGCTTTTGGTACGGCTGCCTCTCAGATCGAAGGCAACATTGCTGTTAATGCCTATCAGGGAGCCGGCCAGGATGCGTACCTGAACATGAACGAAATTGGCATTTCCGTTGGCGAAATCAATTTCGGCATCAACACTCAGGACAGCAAAAACGATACTGCTGCCGATAAAGTCACGACCGGCACCGCCACCTTAGTTGCTGGGAACATTAATCTCGGTACGGCTGGCGACGCTGAACTTGGCCTTGCTTCTTCTCAGGTTGCCGTCAAGAATGCGGCGGGTCTGAAGGCTACTCTTCAGGCTGGTGCTAATGCCAACCTGACGAACGTCGCTCTGACCAATGCCGGCGAACTGACTGTTTCCGGTACCAGCATTGCGGTGGGAGCTGAGAGCACCATCGCCAATACGGGTGTGCTTTCCCTCAAGTCTACCGGTGCCGTTGCGTTAGCCGCTGACTATGACGGCAAGTCCGGATACCTGAATGTTGAGGGTGATGCTGTGACGGTAACCGGCGACATCACCGGCGATTACGTGAAGATCGGTGAAGTTGTTGCGCTTACTGACGGCAAGCCCACCACGGCGACCGAAAAGAACACGATCGGCATCAAGGGCACCACTTCGGTTCAGATTGGTAAGGCAACCAACGCTACCGACGGCAAAGGTTCTCTGGTCGTCGGCAAAACCCTCGAAATCGCTGGCAACTTCACCAACGCTACCAAGGTTGAAGCCCCTGCCACTGAGGTGACGGCTACTTCTGCTACCGTTACAAACGACACGTACGGCACGATGTCGCTCGGCGACCTGACAATTGCTGATCAGAAGAGCCTCACTCTGATGAATAGCAACAAGAAGAGCGCTGTTGGGGTCAACAAGCTTACGCTCGACGGTACATTCGAAGTTTCTGCTGGCAACGTGGAAATCGCCGGAGCCGGTTCTAAGATCGATAAGGGCACTCTCAACATCGGTGCCACTGGTGTGCTGACTCTGTCGGGCGACCTTACGAACAATAAGACGATCGGCTTCACTGCCGATGGCGGCAAGCTGGTTATTGACGGATCGCTGGATAACGCCAAGACGGCGACGCTCGGCAATGCCAACACCTCCGGCGCTGTTGCAGTTAACGGGACGCTCTCCAATAAGGGATCCATCGCCGTGAAGGACATCACGGTTGCCGGCAAGCTCTCCAATCTGAAGAGTGTTGTTACTGCAGACGCTTATACCGGCAAGGTTACGGCTTCAACCGTGAAGGTTGAAAAAGGCGGCGTGGTAGAAAGCGCTATTGCTACCGATAGCTACGTTGTTGATACAACGACGGTGGAAGAAGGCGGTGCCTTTATTACGTCTCTGAACGCCAAGATCACTGCTGACAATGATTCGCTGAGCCTCGGCGGAAAGAGTTTCGTTCTGAACGGCGGCGTGCTCGGCACGGCTGCTGATGCGCCTGTTACGAAGTTCAATCTCGGCGCTTCTGATTCTCTGACCCTCAACGGCGAATACGCCCTTGATACGGTCAAACAGGCTACGGGCGCTGCTTTCAATGTCGGCAATGCCGCCACCGATAAGACTGGCAATGTGACGGTCAAGACACTTGATGCTGTTGCAAATGGCGTTACGGTAAACGGTTCTCTGTGTGTGACGGACTCTCTGTCTGCGGAAGCCTCTTCGATCAATGTCGGAGAAGGCACGCTGACGACTTCCCTGAAGGCGATGAACCTTGAAGTCAATTCGACCACAGGCGCTATTGCTGCAATCAAGGATAAGACTAAGTCGGTCACGGATGGCTTCCTGACTCTTGGTCAGAACGGCACTCTCGCTCTCGACCTCGGCTCCGATAAGCTGGTAAAGACCTCAGCTACGACGCTGAAGAATTTGCTTCAGACTCAAGGTGGTCTCATTGATGTCGGTGCGGTTGATCTATACACAGATCGCGACACCGCCATCGCGGTTACTAACGGTGAAATCAAACTTACTGATTTGGCCGGCTTTGAGGGCATCACGACTGATACGCTCAAGTCTTCCCGCATTACGGGAGTTGGCGACACGATCACGTCTACGGCTAGCTATGGTGCTGTCGAACTTGCGAAGAAGTCTTCAGAGGATACTGGAGCCGCTGGTCTGACCGTTGATGACAATGTGACCCTTACGCTCAGCGGTATGGGTGACACGGCTGTCAATCTCGTTCAGTATGCTGACGATAAGGTCGCTGGCGTCACGCTTGCCGGGGCTAACTCTACTCTCGTCACGAAGGGCAACGGCGTGATCGGCGCTGTCACGGGCCAGGGTATCGTCAATGTTGCCGAGAACACTCTGACTGTTCAGGGCAATCTTGCCGCGGGTGAAGTGTCCGTTGACGAAACGGCTACCCTGACGATTGGTGAAGCTACGACCCCGTATACCGTTAAAGTGACCAATCTCACTGTTGACGGTGCATTCAACGCTGCTGCCAATACTGTTGAAGCCACGAATCTCAAGGTCACGGGCACGGCAGACGTTAAAGAACTCACGGTAACCGACGGTCAAGTGCTCGGCGGTTCGGTCACTGTTGCGAAGCTTGCTGCTGGAACTACCACGATCGGCAATTGGAATGCTGACACCAAGGAAGACGTGGCCGGCACGCTCGCCGTCACAGAACTTGCTTCCGGCACGATTGAAGCTAAGAAGTCTTACGACCAGAGCGTCAATGGCACTGTTAGCTATGGTGAATGGACGGCTCCGGCCACCTCCATCGCCGTGAAGTCTGCCGCGGCGGGTACTCAGATCAATGTTGATCAGAACGCCTATGTTGCACTCGGAACGACTGATACGACAGCTGCTCAGAAGGCCCTGACGGCTGCCGGCTTCACGCTCGCCAAGACCGTCGACACCAATACGACTGATGATATTGAAGTCAGTTCCATCGATACCCGTACGGTCAATTCGGTTGTCTACGTTGACGGCGGAAAGTCGGCTACGACAGATGCTAAGGCTTACCTCGGCGCTGTGGATACCACCAACACCGTTAAAACTCGTGCTGCTGGCGGCGTCAACATTGCCGACAACAGCGCGCTGGTTTTTGATACCGCTACGGTTGATACAACCGGTACAACGGCTCTGTTCGGTCAGGATCTGAACCTCGCGCATGATGCCGTGGTGATCGCCAACAACCTCAAGGTGGGCGATAAGGTTCTGCTGACGGCAGGCACGCTTAATGACAGCGATTTCGATTGGGAAAGCGTTCAGTTCACGGGCGACATCCTTTCGTATGCCGATGCGGACAAGAACAATGTTCTGACCGTCTCGATGTACGACAAGACTGATCTGCAGAAGATGTACGGTCTTGATTCCAGCATTGCTGGTTTTGATGCCGCTTACAGCTATTTTGCCAACAGCGATCGCGGTACTGCCGCTACATCCTCTGCCAAGTTCACCGAATGGCTCTACACGCGCGGCACCTCTGCCGGCTATGGCACCTACTCTGATGGCACCCTTGACGTGATGCCTGAAGTCATCAAGTCGATCGCCAATGCTGCTGGTGCCCTCGGCGCTACGACCGGCGTGCAGACGATGACGATGGATGCTGTCGCTCAGATGGCTGACACCGTCGCCGACCGCACCTCCGTTCTCACGCAGCGCGGCCAGGGCGTCAACGTCTGGGCCGACGTGAACGGCGGCAAGTTCGAAGCCAAGACCCTCTTTGATGGCGCGGGCTACAGCTCCGACATCTACTCGGGCGTCCTCGGCCTCGACTACCAGTTCAGCTGCAACGCCGTCCTCGGTGCTGCTCTGATGATCGGCACGGCTGACACCGACAGCAAGAACTCTGCCTTTAAGGCTTCGACCGATTCCGACCTCGTCGGCTTCTCGGTCTACGCTTCGAAGACTTTCGCCGACATCTGGAACGTCTCCGCCGACATCGGCTACCTCCAGGCCTCGAACGAAGTCAAGGCTGACGGCTACGGCTTCAACTACAAGTTCGACCAAGACACCGATGCCTTCACGTTCGGCGTCCGCGGCGAAGTCCTCACGAAGGCTGGTTCGGTCAACATCGTTCCGCACGTTGGTCTGCGCTACACGGCCCTCTCCACGGACGGCTTTGAAGCTGCCTACGTTACCGACATCGACGACCAGAACATCTTCCAGATGCCGGTCGGCGTGACGGTTTCTGCTGACTTCGAAACCTCCGGCTGGACGATCGCTCCGAAGTTCGACCTCTCTGTCGTCCCGACCTTCGGCGACAAGGATGCGGACCTCAAGCTCGGCGTCACCGGTGCTTCCGCCACGTCTGACTACTCCGTCCGCGTGATCGACTCGAACCCGGTTCAGGCTCAGCTCGGCGTCAACGCGACGAACGGTGCCTGGGGCTTTGGTCTCAACTACAAGCTCGGCGTCGGTTCGGATGACCGCATGAACAACTCGTTCAACGCCAACGTCCGCTACGCGTTCTAAGGCAAGAAGCCGGAAGACTCCCGGGGTCTGAAGTCTCCTGACTCCAAGCCCCGGGGTCCCGACTCTCTTCTCTTTCCGGATGCTCTCCGGAGCATCCCGGAAAGAAAAAGCCTTTAAAGCGTTTGAAGGGCCCGAAACCCGTTTGGGGCTCCGGGCCTTTCTTTTCGCCTTCCCCTCTTATCTCCCGCTGGAGAAGCATTCAAATGCCTGCGCAAGTGAAGCGCTCGCCGCGCAAACGCATGCCGAAAATGACGGCAGTCACGAAGACATTGCCGTCCGAATCGCCCGAGATCTCGTACGAACGGGTCCGTCCCAAGACGTACGCGACGGACGAAAAGCGTGCTCAGGCACTTGAACTCTTCCGCCACGGGATCGGCTACACCAAGGCCTCCCGCATCCTCGACATGTCTCCCAATACGCTGAGAGACTGGCACCGCGCCTTCATCAAGGGCGCCTTCAAGGCGGACCTCGCCGACAATCAGTACCGCTACCCGAAGGCCGTTCGCGAACGCGCGGTGAGGCTCCGGCTTCAGGGCTACTCCTGGTCGGAAATCAACCGCCTCACGGGCATCTCCGTCTCCACGGTGCGCAAATGGGTGCTCGCGCATACGGAAAGCGGCGGCAGGAAGACGCAGATTCTGGTTGAGAAGTCTGAACCTCAGGTCTGAAGCAGAAAAGCCTTTATTCCTCTCTTACCAGCCCAAAAAGCCGCCGGAATGCAAATTCCAAAGCGGCTTTTTCTTTCAGCCCTCAGCACCGCAATGGGCGGCGACAGGCTGTTACTCAGTGCAATTCGGCGAAGCGTCAGCACACTCCAAGATGCATTGCAGATTCCGATCAGGGCTTCGCTTGTGCCGCACCCTTCGCCTCTGCCTTGCTCTGCGCACGGGCCTCAAGCATTCTCAACGTCTGCTCGGCCTGCATGAAGTCGGAGCTGTCGGGCGGCATCTTCTGAATCATGTTTCTTACGAGCGAAGCCGCTCCCGACCAGTCTTCCACGGCAATGGCCCCCATGAGCGCGAGCTGCTCGGCGCGGGGGTCTCCGGCCTTAAGCACCAGCGCTTCCGTGAGCGCCTTATAGGCGTCGGGATAGAGTTCCGTTTCCTTCGCCGTAAGAACCGCAGCACCGTACTCAAGCATCACGTCGGGGTCGCGGGCAATCTTTTCAGACGAATCGCGTGCGGCCTTGTAGGCGCGCGACGCCGTTCTGAAGTCGCCCTCGTCGATCTTCCGGTGGGCAAGGAGCACCCACGCACGGCCGTCCTTCGGCGCCTTCTCGAGATAGGCCTCGATCGATTCAGCGGAAGCCGTGCCCTGAAGCACCTTCTGCGCCTCTGCAAGCTCCAGCATCTCGGGCGCCCCCAGGAACCAGTAGCTTCCGACGGAAACAAAGGTGACGAGCGCCACCACGATGGCGGCAAGCTGCCCGCGCGTCACCCTGAGGGGCGTGCGCTCGAGCTTCTTTTCCTCGTCGTTCAAGGCAGGCTTCTGCTCTTCGATAATGCGGCGCCTCAGGTCGGCGAGCATCGCGTCGTAGTGCGCTTGATCGAGCCTTCCGTCCGCAAAGTCGCTGTCGAGCTGCGCCTTCTCCGCGCGGAGCGCCTCGCTCACGAAGGATTCCGCACGCGCATTGCGGACGTCTTCCGTTTCCGCTTCTTTGGCGCGGAAGATGGTCGGAAGAAGCGCCGCGATAGCGATGATGAGCATCACCGCGCAGACGGCGTAGAGGATCCAGGGATTAGACATGGTGGCGTGCAGAAAAAATGAAGGAATTAAGGATAACCCTTAACTGTAGCGAAAGGGACGGCACCCTGCGATGTCGTCCCTTTCAATTTTTTGCTTCAGAAATTTCCTGGAGCTTATTTCAGGCGATTACTTCTTGGCCTGGGCCTTGGCGGCAACAGCCTTTCTCAGGAGAGCGGCAGCGTCGCTCGCGGCCTTGGCGCTCTTCGCGAGACTGCGCGTGGCGAGTTCAGGATTGTGGAAGTACGCACCGTTGGCAGCCGTCCAGTATTCCCAGTTGACGTGAGCGGAGGCGTGGAGCTTTCTCGCTTCGTCGAGAGTCTTCTGGTCAACGCCGGCGGCGATCGCGAGATCAAAGGCGTCGAACATGTCGTTCATGCGGGATTCGGCCTCGCGGACCTTGCCTTCGAAGTGACCCTTCATCGCGTCGATCGCGAGATTCATCTGCTTCTCGGTCTTGTCCTTATGGCAGGTAAGGCACGTTTCCTTCATGTAGTGACGCGGCGAGGTAGCCCAGTGGAGGGTGTACATCTTGCCCGTCTTCTCGTCCTTCACCTTCGGCATATGGCAGGACTGGCAGGTGGCGCCCACCTTGTCATGCACGGAACCGAAGAACGTTTCCGCATCCGGATGCTGCATCTTGATGAGGGAGGCGCCCGTCACGTTGTGCTTGAAGTCGCGGAACGGAACCTTGTCGTAGTACTCCTCGATCTGATCGGCATTGACGAACGGGAAGAGGTTCGTCCAGCGGTTGTCGAAGCCGACCTTTTCGCCCGTCTTGCCGTTGAAGCCCGGGTTGCAGACGTATTCAACGTGGCACTGAGCGCACATGAGGTTCGCATCCGGACGTTCGAGGTAGCCCACCTTGCGGGTGAAGCCGCGCATGCCGAAGTCCTTCACGTCGACCTTGGTCGGATGAGCGGCAACGGACTTCCAGACGTTCGGAACATCCTTGTTGTCGCGGGTGACGGCGTCAATGAGCGCGTCGCGGATGATTCGCGGCTGAGCCGTATGCGGATCGTGGCAGAAGTTGCAGTTGAGCGCGTGGTTGACCTTGCGGACCACGTCTACGGGGTTCGAGCCGCGGCTGAAGGTGGCGCCCTCAACCTTGTCGCCCATGTAGGCCCAGTCGAGCATCAGGTCGGCCGACTTGCAGCTCCAGCAGACGCCGTTGCCGGCGGCAGCGGTGCCGGGCTTATGCGGCTTCTGAGCGTTGTTGTCCGGATAGTTGTCCTTGAGGACATCCCAGACCTTGTAGGACTTGCCGCCCTCGAGCGTGGTGTAGAGCCAGCCGTCCTTCGGCTCAAAGCGGCCGCCGAAGGCGCGGTCGACGATGAACTGGTCGATCGCCATCCAGGTGTGGGCGCGCGGAAGGTCGTGCTCCTTCGTGAAGCCGTGAGCGCCGAGCGCACGGTCGAAGAACGGGTCAGGCGCCGGGCCGTTGGCAGCCTTCTTCGACTGACGGGCGGGACGGCCTTCGTCCTTGTAGAGCGACGTGTACTGGGGCTGATGGCAGGCGCCGCAGTTGGCCGGATCCATGTTGACGGTCGGACGGGCCGAAGGCTTCTTCAGATGTTCGTCGAGGCCGGTATGGCACGACGTGCAGGCGACGTCCTTATGGGCGGCGCCGGCGTGGGCCTTGGTGATGTTCGAGTGGCAGACCGTGCAGTTGGCGAGATCTGCAGCGTTCGCGGCGGTGGAATACGCTCCGAGGGAGAGCATGGCGGCGGCGAGCGCGGTAAACATATGCTGAGACTTCATGGGGGTCTCCTTTCCTTGCGGATGGATTATTTCTCCCGGATTTACAAATCCGTGAAGAAAGTTGCTTTCTTTGTCTTATGAAAGGAATTGTATTTTTCCTTAATCGTTTCTTAAAGCTCCCTGAAGGGAGAGGCAAAGCCCCTGTTGAGAGCCATTCTCAACACCTTGAAATCCTAGAAAGACAGTTGTTTACAATCGTCCAATACGCACTTAATACCCCTTATGAGATAAATCAGCACCACCCCACCCGTACAAACCCTCCCTCCCGAAGGTTTGCATGCCGCCGCGAATCCCCTGAAAACAAAAAGCCCACAGAGCTTTGACCGCCGTCTTTCAAAAGGCATGCGGTCCGCGCTGCGGGCGGGGAAGTCGGGCGACTTCAGTTTTTCAGTCAGTCCTCGCCTTTTCTCGGCCAGGCGAGGATCCCCTTCTGCGTGGGAAGAATCGAAGGATCGAATTCCGGCTCTGCAATCCCCTCCGCCTTCTGGCGGAAGTAGTCCTTCTGGGCGATGAAGGCGTAGCGGCCGAGAAGAAGGATTGCGCCGAGGTTGAGCATCGCCATCAGGGCCATGAAGAGGTCCGCAAGACTCCAGACGAGGTCGAGGCTCGCCACGGCGCCGAAAAACACCATGCAGACCACGAGCGCGCGGTAGATCCAGACGGCGCCCTGAAAGCGGCTGATGAAGTCCATGTTCACTTCGCCGTAGAAGTAGTTCCCGATGATGGAGCTGAAGGCGAAGAAGAGAATCATCACGGTCATGAAGATGTTGGTCCAGGCACCGAGCTGCCCCGTGAGCGCATGCTGCGCGAGCTCAATGCCCGTGAGGCCGGAACCCTGCCAGTCGGGCGAGAGAAGCACGATCATGGCCGAGGCCGTGCAGACCATCAGGGTGTCGACGAAGACCCCGAGCGCCTGCACGAGGCCCTGCTTCACCGGGTGCGTCGCGTCGGCGGTGGCGGCGGCATTCGGCACCGACCCCATGCCGGCCTCGTTCGAAAAGAGCCCGCGCTTCACGCCCGTCATGACGGCAAGGCCGAAGCCCGCGCCCATGGCGGAATCAAAACTGAAGGCGCTTGTGACGATGAGCTTCAGAACATCGGGCACAAGCGAGATGTTCATGATGGTTACGATGAGCGCAACGAGAAGATAGGCGCCCGCCATCACCGGAACGAGCATCCCGACCACCTTCGCGATGCGGGTGAGGCCGCCGAAGATCACAAGCCCCGTCAGGACGGCGATGGCAAGACCCGTGTACCAGGGGTCGGCGCTCAGCGACGTCTTGAGCGAGAGTGCAATGGTATTCGACTGGACGCTGTTGAAGATGAGGCCGTAGGTGACTGCGAGGAGCACCGCAAAGAGCCACGCGAAGAAGGGAGAACCCAGCACGTTGCCGATGTAGTAGGCGGGGCCGCCCACGTAGCCTCCGCCCTTTCTCGGCGCCTTATAGATCTGCGCGAGCGTCGATTCGACGAACCCGGTGGCGGCGCCGAGAATGGCGATCACCCACATCCAAAAGACGGCGCCCGGGCCGCCCACAACGACCGCAATCGCAATGCCGGCGATGTTGCCGACGCCCACGCGCGAGGCCGTGGAGACGCAGAATGCCTGGAAGGTGGAAATGTGGCCTTCGCGGGCCTTATGCGCGGAGCCGTCGCCGAGAAGACGGAACATTTCGCCCACATGGCGAATCTGCACGAAGCCGGTCCTTGCCGTAAACCAGAGGCCGCATCCGACCAGAAGGATGATGAGAACGTAGGACCAGAGAACGTCGTTGATCGAACCGACAATGCTGCTGAGAAAATCCAATTGCGGAGTCCTCCAGAGGGAATGAACCCATTCAGGGTCAGGGAAAATTGAAGGCAAACGCTTAGGCTACCATTTTTGACGCCGCATTATTCGCGTCAAAGACCGTAAACAACAAAAAGCCGCGCCGGAATCGTTTTTCCGGAGCGCGGCCTTTTGTTTTCAAGTTCCTGAGAGACTTCGGAGATCTGGTATCAGAAGCCCGTGCCGATCTGGAACTGGAAGCGCTGCGTATCGTCGCCTTCCTGTTCGTTCAGCGGGAAGGCAATCGAGAACTTGAGCGGCCCGAGGGGCGAAATCCAGGCGACGCCGAAGCCCGTCGAGTAGCGCAGATCGCCGAAGTCGATCTTCTGGCGCTTGTAGTGGCCATACGCATCGCCTTCATAGCCCCAGGCATAACCGGTATCGAGGAAGCCGAAGATGCGCAGCGTTCTGTCGCCGCCCGGGAGCGGCGCGAGGATTTCGATGTTGCCCGTCAGCATGCGGTCGCCGCCGAGGTTGTCGCCGTCGTTGTCGACCGAATAGTCCTTCGGACCCAGCGTGCCGGATTCGAAGCCGCGCACCGAACCGATGCCGCCCACGTAGAAGTTCTTGAAGAACGGGAACTGATCGGTGCTGCCGTAGACGTCGCCCCAGCCCACTTCGCCGTTGAAGGCCAGCGTCCACGTGCGTGAGAGCGGAATGAAGTGCTGGTACTGGTAGGTCGCCTTGTAGTACTGAATGTCGAAGCCCGGCAGTCCGAATTCGCCCGAGAAGCGCTGGTAGACGCCGCGGGTCGGCGCGAGCGAGTTGTCGCGGCTGTCGCGCGACCAGCCGGCAGTGAGCGCCACGCTGATCGGGTTGTCGCCGAACTGGTCGACGTAGTTCTGATAGCGCCTCGGCGAATTGCGGTTGGTGTCCACCGTGGTGGATTCCATGCGGGTGCCCAAGAAAATGCGGTCGAGTTCCGTGAACGGGATGCCCCAGCTCACGCCCGCACCGTACGTTTCGTACTTCACGTCGGCAACGTCGAGCTCTTCAAGGTCGACGCGGCGGTCGTAGATTTCGTACGAACGGCTCACGCCTTCGGGCGTGACGTAGGGCTCGACGACGGAGAGTGCGTACGTGCGCTGCGACTTCGAGGTATTCACGTCGACCGAGACCGAATTGCCGGTACCGAAGACGTTGTTCTGCGCGAAGCCCGCCGAAAGAATGATGCCTTCCGAGGTGGAGTAGCCGGCGCCCAGGGAAATCGAGCCCGTCGGACGTTCCTTCACGTTCACTTCAAGGTCGACCTGGTCGCGGGTGCCCGGAACGGGCTTGGGTTCTGCCGTTACGGTCTCAAAGTAGCCGAGACGGTCGATGCGGTCGCGCGAAAGCTTCACCTTGTCGCTGTCGAACCAGGCGGCTTCGTACTGGCGCACTTCGCGGCGGATCACTTCGTCGCGCGTGCGGTTGTTGCCCGTAATGTTGACGCGGCGCACGTAGGCGCGGCGGCCTGGGTCAATCGTGTAGACGATGTCGACGGTGCGCTTTTCCGGATCCGAGATCGGATTGGGATTGGCGCTCGCAAAGGCGTAGCCGAGCGTGGAAAGCTTGTCCGTAATGGCGGTCGAAACGTCCTTCACGGCCTGGGCGTTGTAGATGTCGCCTTCCTTCAGGGTCACGAGGGCGTTCAGCTGATCATCAAGCCCGAGCATGTCGCCCTGGAGCTTCGCCGAACGGATCGTGTACTTTTCGCCTTCGGTCAGGTTGATCGTGATGTAGACGTCGGACTTGTTCGGGGCAATCGAAACCTGAACCGAGTCGATCCGGAAGTCGAGGTAGCCCTGATTCATGTAGAAGGAGCGGATCGTCTCAAGGTCGGCCGCTAGCTTCTCGCGCGAATAGAGGTCGCGCTTCGTGTACCAGGAGAACCAGTTCGGGGTCCCGAGCTGCATGAGATCAAGGAGATCGTCCGAATCAAAGAGCGAATTCCCGGTGAAGCGGATCGAGGCGATCGAGGATGCGGAGCCTTCATCCACATTGATGGTGATGCGGACGCGGTTGCGTTCAAGCGGCGTCACCGTCGTCGTCACATTCGCGCCGTAATAGCCGCGGGCGAGGTACTGGCGTCTCAGCTCCTGGTCGGCGCGCTCAAGAATCGCGTGGTCGAAAATGCGGCCTTCAGCCATGCCGACATCGCGCAGGCTCTTCTCAACGGCTTCCTTGTCGAACGCCTTGATGCCGTGCGTTTCAATCGTCGCCACGGCCGGGCGCTCCATCACGCGGACCACGACCACGTCGCCGTCCTGCGAGAGCGTCACGTCGCGGAAAAGTCCCGACTGGTAGAGAGAATGAATGGCGCGCACGCCCTTTTCAGCCGTGTAGTCCTCGCCGGCGCGGAAAGGCAGGTGGGAGAAGACCGTGCCGGGTTCTGTTCTCGTCAGGCCTTCAACACGGATATCCGAGATGACGAAGGCCGAAGCCGATCCGGCGAAAAGAAAGGCGGCAGTGATGCCGGCCGCCAGGCGGTTGAGTTGATGGAGCTGCAAAACGAACTCTCTCTTCTTTCGAAACGGTATGAGGGCCGGGCGTTCGGCCTGAAGGCTCGCGCTTGCGTCGCATTGAAGCCCGCTCGCGGGAACCCGATCAAAAATCGGCTCTAAGGTTACCACAAGGGACTTGTAGGCCCCAAGCACCCGGGCTATTCGAAATGGGTTGCAGAAAACATGAAAAGCGCTCAGCTTCCGAGCCTTCCGACATCGTTCACCGTGACGTAAACGGCGAGGAGTATCAGAAGCGCCATGCTGACGGCGCCCAGCTTTTCCCGGACGCCCCGCGGAATATCCCGCCCCATGACGGCCTCGATGCCGAGGATCACGAGCTGTCCGCCGTCCAGTGCCGGAATCGGAATCAGATTCATGAAGCCGATCGCAATCGAAATGAGGGCAAGGAACTCAAGGAAGGCCGAGAGGCCCGCAGTCAGGGCGCTCCCTGCCATGCCGGCGATGCCGACGGGGCCCGAAAGATTCTCCGTACTCAGCTCGCCCTTGGCCATATCGCCCACGGCTTCCGCCTGGAAGCGCGTGAGGCCGATCACCTTGTCGACAGCGATCGAAAGGGATTCAATCGGGCCGCGGCGAACCGTCACGCGCTCGACGCCCTCGGCAAAGCGCAGATCCGCCTTGCCCGAAACGGCGCCGGTCTTTTGATCCGTCTCGGCCCTCGGCGTCATCGTGAGACGGCGCACGGGCGCATCCTCGGAAGCGAGGCTCTGCACCTCGAGCTCAAGGGGTTTTCCGGCATGCGTGCGGATCATCGAGGCGAAGGTCTGGAAATCCGAGGGTTCGCCGTTGATCCGGAGAATCATGTCGCCGGCCTTGAGTCCTGCCGACGCGGCCGGGCCGCCCTTAATGGCGTCGACCACCAGAACGCCCTTGCCCGCGAGCATGAAGCCGAGCTTCGGCAAGATGAGGCCCTTCGTCTTCGTGGCGTCTTCGAGCGTCACGCCCGTGAGGTCGAAGTGCCGAACGAAGGGCTCGCCCTTTCGCTCGAATTCAATCCGGACATCCGGCCGCCCCGTCTGCTCGAGAAGCGTCGCGTTGAAGTCCGTGAGGCCCGAAACAGGGCGGCCCGCCACCGCAGTAACGCGGTCCATGCGCTCAATTCCCTGCTCCGCCGCCTGAGAGTTGGGGGCAGCCGTCACATAGGGTGCAAGGTCGGAAACGCCGATCGCGCCCGAAGCCGTGAAGAGCGCCACGGCGAGAACGAAATTCATGAGGGGGCCGGCTGCGATCACGATGGCGCGGCGCCAGCGGGGCCCCGTTTCAAAAAGCATCCCCTTGACGGGCGTGCCGTCCTCGCGCTTTTCCTCTTCCTCAAAGGCAACGTAGCCGCCGATCGGAAGGAGCGAAATCGCAAATTCCGTGTCCCAGGCGTTCTTTCTCCAGACAACCTTTCCCATGCCGATGGAAAAGCGCCTCACGGCAAACCCGAGCCACTTGGCGGCAAGGTAGTGGCCGCCCTCGTGAATAAGCACAACGACGCCGATCGTGAGAAGAAAGCCCACGACGGAGAGGAGTACTGATAACGATCCCATGCTTCAAATTTCCTTTAACGGCGCGCTGCCATGAATTCCGCCGTACGGCGTCGGGCTTCGGCATCGACCGCAAGGATCTCTTCTGCCGAAGTCGGAGCTGAGGCTTCGAACGATCGCGTCATCGCCGTCACCACATCGAAAATTCCCGTGAAGGGAAGCTTCCGATCGAGGAAGGCGGCTACCGCCACTTCGTTCGCCGCATTCATCACGATCGAGGCGATGCCGCCTTTTCTCAGCGATTCGCGCGCAAGCCCGAGGAGCGGGAATGTTTCCGCGTCGGGGGCTTCGAAGGTGAGTTTCCCGAGCTTTGCGAGATTAAGCCGTTCCGTTCCGCTCGCGATTCTTTCGGGCCAGCTCATGGCGACCGCGATCGGGGTCTTCATGTCGGGCGTGCCGAGTTCGGCCATCACAGCGCCGTCAGAAAACTCCACCATCGAATGAATGATCGATTCGGGGTGGACGAGAACGTCAATCCGGTCTTCGGGGAAGCCGAAGAGCCACGAGGCTTCAATGATTTCGAGCCCCTTATTCATGAGGGTGGCGCTGTCGACGCTGATCTTCCGGCCCATGCTCCAGCGCGGGTGCTTCACGGCCATTTCGGGCGTGATCCCCGAGAGGTCGCGCCGCCCGCGGAAGGGGCCGCCCGAGGCGGTGAGGATGATCCTCGCATCCTTCTTCATCTTTTCGTCGGCGGCGGCAAGGCACTGGAAGACCGCGCTGTGTTCGCTGTCAACAGGGAGAAGCTCGGCGCCGTTTTCCGCAATCGTCTTCATGAGAAGCGCGCCGCCGCAGACGACGCTCTCCTTATTGGCGAGCATGAGGCGCTTCCCGGCCATGGCCGCTGCAAAGGTGGGCGCAACGCCAGCCGCCCCCACGATTGCCTGCAGCACTGCATCGGCTTCCGGGTCCTCGGCGAGCGCTCGGACGGCTGCCGCGCCCGCATGCGCTTCGACGTCCTTCAGTCCGGCACTGGAAAGCGCCTCCTGAAGATCCCTGAATTTCGACTCATCCGCAATGACGACGTGCTTCGGATGAACGTTCCCTGCGATTTCAACGAGTTCCGCAACGCGGCTGCCGCCCGCGATGGAATGGATGCGGTAGCGGTCGGGGTGCAGCGCCGCCACGGCAAGCGCCGAGCGTCCGATGCTGCCTGTTGCACCGAGGAGTGCGATGTTCTGCATGTCTCTAATCCGTTTTTTTGGTTTTTTATTCTTTTCTAATCCGTCAGACTCTTCGCTTAAGCCGGATCACTGCAATTTCAGAGGGCACGCCCACGCGGATCGGGAATCCGTTCCAGAGGCCCGAGCCCGGATGCACGTAAAGGAGCGCCCCTTCGGGACTCCGGTAGAATCCGCGCACGTAAGTTCCGTTCATGATGGCGACCGCCCGGTCCATGCCGATGATCTGGCCGCCGTGCGTGTGGCCCGAAAGCTGGAGCGCAAATTCGGCGTTCGCGCGGTAGCGCGGGAACATCTTAGGCTGATGCGCCATCAGAATGCGGGGAACCGCCCTGGGGTCGGGAGCGCCGGCAAAGGTCTTCCGGGCATCCGGGAGCTCCCTGCCGAAGCGCTCGGCCATCGGGTCGCAGACGCCGCCGAGGCAGAGCCTCGCGGGCTTGCCGTCATTCCCCTCAACTTCCAAAACGGCATGTTCGTTTCTCAGAACGCGGATCCCGAGTTCGGCGAACTTCTTCTCCCACCTCGGGTAGTCGCCGTAGTGCTCGTGGTTGCCGTCGCACCCCCAGACGCCGTAGCGGGCCCTGAATTTCGCAAAGGGCGCAATGTCCCTTTCGCGCCGCTCGACCGCGCCGTCGACGAAGTCGCCCGTGATGAGAATGAGCTTCGGGTTAAGCGCATTGACGCGCTCAACGAGGGCTTCTGAATGAGGTTCCGTCAGAAGGGCCGAGCAGTGGGTGTCGGAAAGCTGAACGAATTCGAAGCCCTCGAGCTCGGGCGGAAGATCCGGAATTTTTGCCGTGTGGTAGCGCACCTCCGGCACTTCAATGCCCTTTTTGATGCCGAAGGCTGCAAGCCCGACGCTCAGGGCGCCCAAGCCGATCGCCGCGCGCTTATCCTGCTGCACGGCCTGGTGGAGCTTTTCGCCTGAGCGCCCCGCGAGGACGGAAAAGAAGATGACGACTTCCCTCAGAAGCGTGAAGACCGTGAGAAAGAGAAGCACCGCCTCGCCGAAATTCCCCGCGATCAGCACCGCTCTCGGGAGTTCGGGCGAAAGAAGGCCCCCGAAGAAGAGCGTCGTGACGGTGGAAAAAAGCGAAATTGCGACGATGACGAGCGCAAGCGCCCATTTTGCGCCTCGGCCCATTCTGAGCGGGAGCACGAAGCGCCAGAGCACCCAGAGGGCCATGATCAGATGAAAGACGGCAAAACGCATGTTTCAAGCAGAAGCGGGACGAATGAGGGAGAAAGGCGGAATGAGGGATTCTCCCGCCTTGTCTGGAATTGCGCCCCAAGATTAACGGGAAAGCGGGAAATTGAAGCGGAATGAGGAGCCCTCGGAAAGAGACTTTTGTATCGTTTTCTTTCGGGCTTCTGCCGACTCTGCACGCTAAACCGCTTCCTCTTCCTGCCGGTCCACCAGAGCTTCGCCCATGGTGATGCGGGCGAGTTCGCCTTCAAGCTTTCCGGCATTCGCCTCCGGAACGAGGAGCTCGTAGGAGGCATCGAACCGGTAGTCTGAAGAGACAATGACGACGCCGAGCTGCCGCACAAGGTTCTGGAAAGTCCCGTCAAAGGCCGGATCCATCGAGACCACATAGCGCACGAGCACCTCCCGCTCCCGCGTAGGGACGGTTTCGAGCCCGAGCTTCGCGGTCCCCTGATAGGCCCGCACGAGCCCGCCGGTGCCTAAGAGTATCCCGCCGAAATAGCGGGTGACGACAACGACGACTTCGCCGATGCCGCTGTGAAGCACGGCCGTCAGCATCGGCCGGCCGGCCGTGCCCTTGGGCTCCCCATCGTCGCTCGCGCCAACCTGCGCGGTCGATCCGGGCGCGCCCGCGTTGAACGCCCAGCAGTTGTGCGTCGCCTGCGCGTGCTCCGTACGGATTTGTTCGATGAAGGCGTGCGCGGCTTCGGGCGAAGCCGCACGCGCGACGCTCACGATGAAGCGCGAGCGCCGGATGGTGTCCTCGGTTCGATGAAAGCTTCCCGGAGGAAGATCAGGAACGGGGTAGAGCTCTGTCATGCCTGAAGGTCAGAAGAGAAGCACGGCAAGCATCATCCAGGTCGCCGCCGGGATCACCGGCATGGAGCTGTCCATGCGGTCGAAGAACCCGCCGTGACCGGGAAGGAGATTGGACGAATCCTTGATCCCCGCGAGGCGCTTCAGCATCGACTCGAAGAGGTCGCCCGCGATCGAAAGCGCAATCAGGATCGCCAGGATCACAACGCCCCAGCCGAAGCCCGCACGCTCGAAGATGAAGTTCGTGAAGACCACCTTCTGGTCGCAGAACCAGTAGCAAAGGAGGAAGAAGACGATCACGATCACGTAGGCGCCGATCACGCCTTCCCAGGTCTTCTTGGGCGAAATCGCCGGGCAGAGCTTGTGCTTGCCCCAGGCGCGGCCGCAGAAGTAGGCGCAGATGTCCGCGCCCCAGATGATGAGCATCACCGAGAGAACCAGCACCCAGGTGCCCTGCTCGTTGAGCCAGAGGAAGGAAAGATAGGCCGCAGGAACAAAGACCACTGCCGAAAGGAGGCACTGGAAAACGTTCACCTTGAAGCCGCTCTCGCGATGGAAGAGCTCAAGGAAGAAGATCACGAACCAGGCGATCATTACGACGCCGTTCACGATGAAGAGGAACCAGTCCATCTTCGGGAGCGCCCCCGCCCAGTAGAGCGAAAACTGCGTGATCATCTCAATCGCGGCAATCAGAGCGGCCGGAACGGGGCCGAGGTTGCCGATTCTCAGCCACTCGTAGAGCGCGAGGCCGAAGGCAATCGCCATCACTCCGGCAAACCAGAGGGGTCCTGCCCAGATGGCGAGAAGCAGGATGAGAAAGAGCACGGACGCAGTGGCAATGCGAAGCGACAGCATCTTGGAGGACCTTTGAGTAAGAAAAATCAGCCGGAAGAACGCTTCCTTCCGGGAACGGGGTCTTATCGTTTCCCGCGATTTTACTGAATCCGGGAGAATCTCTTCCTTAAGTCCCTGCCCTATTGAGGCGAAAAGAGCTTCCGTGCCGTTCTGGCAGCGGAAGCTCTGAAACACAAACCCGCTCTGCTCTTCCGGACCCCGCCCGTAATGGAGTCCGGAATTGAGAGACTTGGCTTGAGGTTAGAAGTTCCAGTTGAAGCCGGTCATGAGCTCCGAAGCATCTCCCTTATAGTTGCCGTTTGTCTTGGCAAGGGACTTGGCGTTGCCGTGGCCCATCGAATGGGTAGCGGCCACATAGAACCAGACCGTTTTGGCAAGCTTGTACTCATAAGCGGCCGCGACGACCGTGCGCTGGAAGTCAAGATCGCTCTCGCCGGCATATTCGCCGTCAAAGTACTGAGCACCCAGAATCACCTTGTGCTGACCGGTCACATAATCGGTACCAAGGAGCAGGCTGTAGCCCGAAACGCCTTCTTCAGCGAGGGCCGGAGCATTTTCCTCGGCATCTTCAACAGACTTGAACCAGCTGCCGCCAAGGTTTGCCATGGAAATGCCGCCGCCCGTACGGAAATTTTCCTGCCACTGAGCAGCCGCCCAGATGCGAGCCTCAGGCGTGACGCGGAACCAGCCGCCGATGCCGTAGAGCTGCGCGTCCTTGATATCCTGACGGACGGACTTGGCCTTGGCCGTATCCTTATCGGCACCAATCTTCACGCTGGCAACATGACTCTGCGTGATATTGGCAAAAGCCGTCGAAACAAAGAAGTTTTCACCCTGGTAGCTGAGCGCTGCAGCCAAAGTGTGATTGCGGTCGGTGTAGGCCTCCGTGTCGTCCGACGAGTCGCCGAGCGAATAGGTGACGCCGCCCTTCCAGCCGGAGAAGTTCGGCGACACCCAGGTGATGCCGTTGTTCACGCGGCTCGAATTGGCAAAAGTGGAACCGATGGATGCCTGGCTGTAGGACGTTCCGAACGGGTCCCACTTCGCCATGCCAAGCGCATAGGGCGCCATGGTCGAATGCACCGTGCCCATTCTGCCGAAGCCTACTTCACCCCAGGTCTTGGATTCCAGAGCCAGAATCGAACGGCGGTTGAAAAGCTGGCCGGACGTATCCAGATTGCCGTCGTCAAGCGTGAAGCCGTTCTCAAGATAAGCCTTCGCCTTGAGGCCGTTGCCGATGTCTTCAGTAACGTTGAAGCCGATGCGGTTGTGCGCGCGGTTGCCGGATTCCATCTTGAGCGTATCGTCGCCGTGCTTGACCGACGTATAGCGCAGACCCGCGTCAACGCGGCCGTAAATCTGCACATCCGCAGCTGCAGCAGTTCCGGCGGCAGCCAGAGAGGCAAGAGCGAGCGCCAGGCATGTCTTTTTCATTTTTCTTTCTCCTTAGTGGGAAATTGATGTCTGGAAGAGGCCGGCTCCTCCAGACGAACAGGTCAAATCAAAGTTTCTTTTGTTGAGTGAGTTCGCGGAAACGCCGGATAGATGCCAGCGCTCCCTTCATGCAGCCCTGCCAGAAGCCGGGATCTTCTGCGTTTTGATTGAAGTGAGTCCCGATGATCTCATCCACGGTCATGCGTCCTGTATCGCGAAGCATCGCCTTGTAGAACTGCATGAAGTCGTCTCCCCGGCGATCCAGTTCGGTGAGAAGCCCCTGCGACAAGAGGTAGCCCACCGTGTACGGGTAGTTGTAGATGAGCTGATCAGTTTTGTAGTAGTGAAGCTTGTAGGCCCAGAGATAGTCGTCAGCTTCCTCTGTCGAATCTCCGTACCATTCGCGCCAGGCCTCGCGCATGAGCTCAATGCAGCGATCTGCCGACACAAGCCCGGAGCGGCGCTCCTCAAGGAACTTCAGCTCGAACTCCATCCTCACCATCGTGTTCATGAGGAAATTGGCGGCGCTTCGCAGCTCCTGCCAGAGCATTCCGAATGCTTCACGGTCATCTGCCCGGGCGAGGAGGTACCTGCGGATTAAGGCTTCATTGAAGGTGCTTGCCGTTTCCGTAAGCGTCATCGGAAATTCAGTCAGGATCGCAGGCATGTCGCGCATCACCCAGTAGTGATAAGCATGACCGAGCTCATGCCCCTGCTGAAGCACCGTCGTGAGCGTCCCCATGTAGGACGTGAAGACTCTCGGCATGCGGAACTCATTCATGCGCGAATAAAAGGCTCCGCCGATCTTGTTGTCGGAAACGACTGCGTCAACCCAATGCTTTTCAAGCATCATGTCGATGAATCCGGCCATCTCCGGATCAACGCTCCCGAGCGCCTTCTTCACAATTTCAATGCCGTCGCGGTAAGGAATAAGCTGCGGCACCCGGCTGTCCTTTTCGGGCGCAGGCGCCATGAGGTCGAATACAGCCAGCTTCTCGCTGCCGAAAAACGGCGCACGCAGCAGGACGCTCTCGCGCACAAGGTCAATCTCGGAAAGAATGGCCTTGCGCATTGCTTTAAGCGCGCCTTCGCTCATGCGGTTCTGGGCGAGAGAAACAGCAAGCGGCGTTGTCCCTGCGCGCTCAAAAGCAGTCAGGCGGAAGCCGTGAAGTTCATTGAGGAGCCCCGCATAAAGCCCCTTGCGTTCTCCATAGCTCTTCACAAGACCGGCATGGACGGAATCTCTCAGCACGCGGTCCGGCGCTCCCTTGATCACTGCAACCAGTTTGGCCGCTCGGATGCGTTCCTCGGTTCCGTCCGATCGCCTTGCGGTAAAGTCGACGCCCTTCTGAAATTCCTTGAAGAGGTCGCCCATCGGGGTAAAGCAGCGAACTTCAAAGTGTTCGAGCCACTCGCGATCCGAAGGGGATAATTTCGACTTCCAGTCATGCATCCGCTCGCGCAGCACAAAGCTCCAGTCCGAGAGCGGACGTTCGTTCCAAAGAGGGCTCTCCGCGGCAAGCGAGGCGATCGCGGCGAAGAGCTTTCCTGCAGCGACATCCAGCTGAGCAGAAATCTCCGTGAGTCTTCCCTTTGCTGCAGAAACGCGGCCGTCTTCAGCATTCTTGGCGCCAAGACACTTCACGAAGCTCGTGAGCGAGGAAATACGCTCCCATGCATCGGAATACATGCCGAGACGCTCCTGGATTTCCGCTTCGGGACACTCGCCGAGCTGAGCGAGCTTTTCAGCTGCCGCATGAGCCTCCCGGAGGCTTTCCTCATAACGGGCGGAACCAATGTCGCCATAGGCGTCCTCCATGGTCCACTCCGGGCCTCCGAGGATTTGATTAATGTCGGTTTTTGTCATTTTTTACTGAGCCGCCCTATCAGACCGCAAGCCAGAAAACAAAGATGTGATGGAAGATGAGGCCTGCGATGCAAGGCACGGATGCGCGCTTCACGAGTTCAATCGGGCTCATGTTGAGCATGGCAGCAATCGCCACCACAACGCCGGCAACCGGCGACAACGGACGGGCGATCGTTGATGCCTGATGCATCGGCAGAACGAGCGTAACGGGATTGACGCCCATATCGCGGGCAATCTTCGGCACCATCTCTACGAGCGGGTAGAAGGAAGCGCCGTTGGAACCCGCAATAATCGTGACGAGCGTCGTGATCACCACAAAGAGAATCGACATGCCGACAGCTCCGGCGCCGACCGAGGAAGCAAGGCCGACAATCGCATCCAGCATGCCGAGAGCCTTGAAGCCTTCCGCAAAGACGCCTGCTGCAATAACAAGCGCCACCACGCCGGACAGAGCCTTGCCCATCGCCTGGAGGCAGGCCTTCAGACCATCGCCGATTTTCTTGGAGTCGAACTTCCAGCGCAGCGTTTCGCAGAACATGCCGATCACGATCGAAAGGATCATGAGCGCGGAAATGTCGAGCTTGATCCAATCAATGCAATAGCGCGAGAACACGACGACGAGGATCATCGGCAGGAAGGGAAGAATGGCGTAGAACTTCGGCGCGGCTGTAGAGGGACGCTTTACGTCCTCAGCGAAGGTGAGCGTTTCCCCAAGGTGCTCTGAAGGCTTCCAGCCTTCGCGCGCATCGAGCCACTTCTGCCAGAACACATGTGCAATGCCCATGACGAGAACTGTCGGAAGCCCCGCCGGAATCTTGTACATGAAGACATAGTCAAGGACGGACAGCTCGCAGGCTTTGGAAGCCGCTGCAGTTGAACCGCCGAGAAGCACCAGGGAAGCAGCGCCCGAAGTAACGAATACGGCGCCGATGGCCTTCTTGTTCATGCCGAGCGCGGCAAGCGCCGGTCCCATGAGTGCAAGACAGAGGACGCCGAGCCCCACGGCCGAGGTAATCACCATCGACACAGCCTTTCCCAGAAGGAAGGCAATGAAGACCAGCGCATAGGGAGACTTGATGAATGAAAGCGGCTTGATCGCAATATTGACGAATGCGTCGTTCGCTCCGATATGCGTCATGTAGGACGCAAAGCCCACCATGGTCATAATGAGCAAACCGAGGCCGGCAAGGCGGGTCGAAAACATGTAGCGGATGAATTCGATCACATTCAGATAATCATTGCCGGTCGCAAGCGCCTTTTTCGGCATGAATGTGCCCGTGTCGAAGATGATGGACAGTACGAGCATGGCTGCACCGCTCGCAAAAAGGACTAGAGGAGCGTATTTGCCCTTGATGATTGCCCATCCGACGACTACGAGCATTGCGCAGCCAATAAGGATGCCTGTCATGATGTTGGGTCCCTGTGGTTAGTAATTCTTCTTGGTCCGGAGACCCCCCTCCAGGCGCCTCCTGAAGCTATTCTCTTTAGAGATCGTCAGGAATCTTCGGGTTTATCGGGAAGCTCAGTGCGTTTTCTGCGGTTATTCCTTACCTCTCAAAAGGTATGCCCGCTTGATTACATCCGCCGAACGTTCCCTTAGCTGCTCAGGATTCAGTTGTTATTCGGGTTAACACCATGATTACCAAGAACAAACCCCTACTTTCTTCAGGAATTGCTCCCGTCAGTGAGAAAGACTTTCCTGCGATGCATTCAATCCTCGCTTCCCAGAAGCTTCCGCAATGGCCGCATGCCTCCACTTCATCCGTTCGGTCAGAAAGCTTTGAGGCTCTTCTCTCAAGCCTCTGCATGGTCAAAAAGGCCATGGCGGCGGCCATCCCGAAAAATCAGGGTGAGCTGACGCCCGACGCTGCTAACGAAATCCTTCGTCTCTACGGCAGAGCCTACGATCTTGGGACGTCGCTCCTCACCCTTTGCCGTGCTCATGCAGGACTATCACCCACAGCGACGGACACCGGCGCCGCCCGAGCTGAAGTCCTCGGAATTCTGGTCGAAATCAGAAACTATGCCGAGCCGTCCTTTCAGGTGATCCGGAATCTGGAAGGTAATGAGCCTGTTTTTGCGCGCACGCCGGAGCTGAAGATCTGGAAGCGCATTTTTGACTCAGAGCCCTCGCTCGCAGATGGTCTGCCGTCTGCACTCGGCAGCTACACGGCAGAACTCGAAACCGCCGTGCTCAGCCCGCTCTCAAACCTTTTCACTCATCTCATGAGTCCCATGACGCTGGAAGTCCGGACTCAGTCTGGGGAGACGCGAACGCAGGGCTTCGGTTCAAGCATAGCCGTCATGAAAACCTCCGACGATCCCGAATTGAGGCGCACCACATTCAATGCCATGAATGCCTGGCTTGCGTCCCATGGGTCCGCCATCGCCGACCTGCTGAATGCCATTACGGGATTCCGCATAACCGTTCTGAAGGCAGCCGGCGCAGACCTGCTGGAGCGCGCAACACGTTCTGAACGCGTCAGTCTGCAAAGCTATCGCGCCATGTTTGATGCCATTGAAATGCGTCTCGGACGCCTGCGGCAGACTGTAGAAATCCGGCAGAACCGAATCGGCAAAGGCCCGATGCGGGTCTCCAATATCCTAGCTCCCGCTCCGGAAAGCTTCTATGCCGAAGGGCGGCCTTATGCCCGCACGCTCACCGATTTAATCCGCGCTTTGGAATCGATCGATAAAGGATTCATACCATTCCTCGAATCGCTTCACAGCCGCAGACAGATTGACTGCCGTCCTCTTCCGCAGAATTCGGGCGGCACCTGGTGCGATGATCTTCCAGCTCTCGATGAGGTCCGCATTCTCGCCAACTATCGTCCGACGCTTGCAGGCTCACTTGCGCTCTCGCATTTGTTCGGCGTGGCGCGACATCGATCGCTCATGCATCGGGCCCCTTCGGCAAGCCGCTTCTTCCCGCTTTCCGTAACCGAAATAGCCGGCAGCTTTTATGAGGCCATCTTCACGCATCATCTTCTGACAGAAGCAGTCTCCCCCATCGAGAGGGTATCTGTCCGCTGGCAGGCGCTCACCCGCATCGGAAACCTGCTTCTCACGCTCCCCGCTCGGCATCGTCTTCTGCTCTCCATCCTTCGGGAGCGTAGTGAAGCGGTTTTGCCTGTCAGTCGACTCAATCAGCTTTCTGATGATGCCTGGCGGCACTACTACGGGAATACAACAGCCGAAACCGACCGCTACCTCTGGGCCTACAAGCAGCACTTTTACCGCATGAAGCCGATCTTCTACGATTGGCAGTACACATTCGGCTTTCTCATTGCGGCCAAACTCGCGCGCGAGTTCCTCACTTATGGAAAAAGCGCCTGCAATCTCAATATCGAAGAAATGTGGCTCGAAAGCGGAAGCATGTCCACTGAAGACTGGGTATTGCGCCACACGGGGGACAACATACGCAGCGTTGACTTCTGGCTCTCCGCCATTGATGCCGTCCTTGAACCCTTTCTCAGTACTGAGGAATCTTCGGGTTAGCTTCACCCGATTTCGCGCAGCTGCTCGCTCGTCATCCCGAAGCGACGCTCGCGCCCGATGTACCAGTTGAGCGCGTCGTCGAGCGCTGCCGCATCGAAGTCGGGCCACAGCGTATCCGTGAAGTAGAGCTCGGCATAGGCTGCCTGCCAGAGGAGGAAATTCGAAATGCGCCTTTCCCCGCCGGTGCGGATCAAAAGATCCACCTCGCCGTCGTCATGCGCGGAAAGCCGCTTTTCAATGCCTTCGAGCGTGAGGTCGCCCGCAGCGGCAGCGGCCTGCGCGGCCTGAAGCGCATCCCAGCGGCCGCCGTAATTGGCTGCAATATTGAGATGCATGCGGCTCCCCGGGGCAGTGGTCTTCTCGGCATGGTCGATCGCGCGCTGAAGGTCTTCCGAGAAAGCCCTCCGGTCCCCGATGATGCGGATGCTGACGCCCGCCTTCAGGAGCGGCTCTTCCCAGCGGGCAAGGGCCGTCGCGAAGATCTTCATGAGGGCGGCGACTTCCGCCGCTGGGCGGCGCCAGTTTTCGCTCGAAAAGGCAAAAACGGTAAGCGCCCGGATGCCGAGGCGCACCGACGCCTCCACCACGCGCTCGAGCGCGAGCACCCCCTGGCGATGGCCTTCCGCACGCGGCAGAAACCGCGATCTCGCCCAGCGGCCGTTGCCGTCCATGATGATCGCAATGTGTCCGGGCAGATGAGGAAGGTCGGCCATGATGGGTGCACTGAAAAGTTTGAAGCGGCAGAAAGTCTAGCAAAGGCGCCGCGCCCCGCTTGTGACGGATTGCAAGCGGATCCATGCATTTGCCGTTCCCGCGAAAATGCTTTTTCAAACCTCTTGCCGCTTTTTCCCCGACTAAACTTAAGCGCCTTAGATTTTCAAACTTTTCCCTCGGCCTTTCCCAGCATGTCCATTCCTCAAATCCAGTCTGAAGCCATTGCTTACGCGCTCAGCACCTACACGCTTCCTTCTGCTTCAGACGTCAAATCATATGCTTCAAATCGAAAGCTACCTGTAAAGGAGTTCACCGACGCCATCAGCGAGTTTGCCGGGAAGGGATGGATCAGACAGCCCAAGGAGGGCTACTGGGGTTCGTACGAGATACTCTTTGTGACGCCTGGCGGGATCAACATGATGACGCGGCTCGTGTCGCGCAAAACATTTGACGCCGTCTTCAATAAGCTGGAAAAGGTTCGCCTCGACAGGGATGTCAGAATGCACATCACCGTCATGAAGGCCGCGGTCAACTTCATCCAGACCGGACGCCTCCCGGCGCCCCTCAGCGAAACGTTCAGTGAGGATGAAATCAAGACATGGGCTTCCATGGAAGCCGCCTTCATGGTTCAGCTCCTCGACTATGACCACTGGAAGCCCTTCGTCGAAGCGCTTCCTGCGAAGATCATCGCCCGCGCGGCACTCCGCGTTGCGCAGGATACCGCGGATGTCCGCGGCTTCGACGTTACCAGCGACAAATTCAGAGACTATCTGATGCGGCATCTCTCCAAGGAAGCAGCCGCTGAATACCGCGACTGGCGCCATTACTACGCTGATTTCCTCTGCAGCGGGAAGCCGCACGAGCTGCTTAAGAAAATGAACTGCGAGTCCCCGTGGTACATGATCGTGAGCGCGGCAGCCTCCATCATGGACGACGAAGAGCCCTCCAATGCCGTCTCCTGCATGAGAATCGCTCTCTCGCGCCTCCACCAGGTCCACTTTGAAACCTGGTTTGAAGCCTGGCTCTATGCCATTGCGCTCTATCGCGATCGCGCAAACCCCGCATCCGTTCGGAAGCTCGAGCGAATGATGGAAGTCAAAAAAGTCGCCGAAAATGTTTATCTGAAGCCGGCGATTCTGATTGCCCTCCTCGGCTGCGGCAGAGATGCCAGGAAGGCTGCCGCGAGCTTCCGGGAAGCTTTCATGGAATCCCTTCCCGGTGAGGCCATTGAACAGCTCAACCCTCAAATTGCCGTTCCCTTTGCAATCACGGCGCTCAATTTCGGACTCCTTGAAAAAATCGACTTTGTGGGCGAGAACGCCAGGAAATGGATGAGCTTTCTGCCGATGCTCGATTTCGAATTCCAGCGTCTCACCGGCAGGAACGAGGAAGCCGAAAGCATTGCCCGCAAGTACGGAATCAAGCAGTTTCTTCCCCATTACGTCATCCGTCCGGAATGGGATCTGGTGCTCGACCGTCTGATCGCGCGCCCGGGCATCTCCGGCGGCAGCGGTCAGGACTACACTGAAGGTCAGCTCCCGACAGAACGCATTGCATACGCCGTCGACACCGAAAAGCCCGGCTGGGAAATCACCATCCGCTCGCAGAAATTCAAGGCGACGACCCGGACCTGGCTCAAGGGCACGGTCATGAAGCTTTCCACTTTCGTCGAGCGCGCGCCGAAGCTCTCCGATGAAGCGCAGCGCGTCGCCAATGCAGTTCACCTGGAAAGCATGTATTGGACGAGAGGCATGCACGTCCTCAACGTCCCTGAAGCGCTGATGGAGCTTGTCGGCTCTCAGAATGTCATCGACGCGAAAACGCTTGAACCGATCGACGTGGAGAAGAGACCGCTCGAAATTTCGGTTCTGCGCAATAACGACACCTACTCTTTCACCAACAATCTCAGTCCTGAATTTGATCCTGAAGAGGACAAGATCAGCCTTACGAGAGCGAGCAGCAGCCTGATCATCGTCACCCGGCCGACAGACAATGAACGCGAGCTTTTGAAAGCCGTGCGCGGCATCAACTTCCCGCTCGCGGCACGGGAAAAGCTCACGCACTACCTCGAAAAGCTTTCGGCCCGAACCCCTGTTATGTCGGACCTCCTCAAGGACTCCAAGCACCTTGAGAAGCAGTCGGGCGACGCAAGAATCACCTTCCGCCTCGAACCCTTCGGAGCGGGCACGCACCACGTCACCGCGCTCGTGCATCCGGTCGCGGAGAACCCGCTTGCCTGCTCGCCGGGCGAAGGACTTTCCTTCATCGCCACCCGGATCGGCACCAAAACGGTTCAGGTCGCGCGCGACCTGAAGAAGGAGCGTAAAAACTTTGATGAGCTCCTCTCCGCGCTCTCGCGGCTCGAGGAACTGAGAGACAGTGAATTCTCCTGGGAGCTTCCGGCCGCTGAAACGCTCGAGATGCTCGAGGTGCTCCGCACCCATCCGGATACGGCGCTCCTTGAGTGGCCCGAGGGCGTCAAATTCCGCGTCTCCCGCCCGCAGATCTTCCCCTCGAACCTGAAGCTCTCGCTTCGGAGCATGGGAAGCTGGTTCGAGCTTGAAGGCAAGGTTCAGATCGACGAAAAAACGGTCCTCACCGTCAATGAGCTCCTTGAGCGCCTCAGGGAATCCGAAGGCCGCTTTATACGCTTGGGCGACGACGAATACGTTGCCCTCACGGAAAGCCTCAAAAAGGAGCTCGAGCATATCGAGAGTCTCGTTACGTCTCAAAAGAAGGGCGAACTCCGGATTTCCGCCTTCAATGCCGACTCCATTGAAAAGCTCGGCGAGGAAGGGATTGAAATCGATTCCGACGAAGCCTTCCGGTCGCTCTGCAGCCGCATCCGCGAGGCAGAGCACTTCACGCCCGAAATCCCTGCGGGTCTTCGCACCGAGCTTCGCCCCTATCAGCAGGAAGGGTTTGAATGGCTCTCGCGCCTCATCAGCTGGGGCGCGGGCGCGCTTCTCGCCGACGACATGGGCTTGGGCAAAACCATTCAGGCAATTGCGCTCCTTCTCTCCCGCGCCAAGGATGGTCCTCAGCTCGTCGTGATGCCTGCGGCCGTTCTCTTCAACTGGAGCGACGAACTCCAGCGCTTCGCGCCTAGTCTCAGCGTCAAGATGCTTCAGCAGGCCGAAGACCGCAAAAAGCTCGTCGACGAGGCGGAAGCGGGCGACGTCGTCCTCACGACCTACGGCATTCTTTCCGCCGAGATTGAAGCCTTGAGCGGCCGCGAATGGACGACCGTGGTGCTCGATGAAGCGCACAACATCAAGAACCGGGACACCAAGATGTCGAAGGCCGCCATGCAGCTCAAATCCGCTGCCCGCGTTCTTCTTACCGGCACGCCCCTTCAGAACAACCTCGGCGAAATCTGGAATCTCTTCGAGTTCGCCAACCCCGGCCTTCTCGGGAGCAGCCAGAGCTTCGCGGAGCGCTTCATCATTCCGATCGAGCGCAACAAGGACCGCAACTGCCAGAGGCTTCTGAAGCGCCTGATTTCGCCCTTCATCCTTCGCCGCACGAAGGCCGAGGTGCTTGACGAACTCCCCGAAAAGACCGAGGTTACGCTCCGGGTCGAACTCTCCGAAGCCGAACGCACGCTCTATGAGAGCCTGCGCGAAACGGCCTCGCAGCGCCTCGAGACGGGCGAAATCAATCCGATTGAAGCCCTTGCAGAACTCATGAAGCTTCGTCAGGCGGCGTGCGCGGCCGAACTCGTGAATCCGAAGTTGAAGCTCGAGTCCTCGAAGATCAATGCGTTCCTGAAGCTCGCCGATACGCTCATCGAAGGCGGCCACCGGGCGCTCGTCTTCAGCCAGTTCACGTCCTACCTCGCGATCCTCAGGAAGGAACTCGACAAGAAGAAGATCAAGTACCTCTATCTCGACGGCGCAACGCCCGCGGGCCAGCGCCAGAAGTTGGTCGACGCCTTCCAGAAGGGAGAAATGCCGCTCTTCCTCATCAGCCTTAAGGCGGGCGGCACGGGCCTCAACCTCACTGCCGCCGACTACGTTGCGATTCTCGACCCCTGGTGGAATCCGGCGATCGAAAGCCAGGCCTCGGACCGTGCCTACCGCATCGGGCAGGAGAATCCGGTGACGATCTACCGCCTGATCGCCGAGAACACGATCGAGGAGAAGATCATCCGGCTCCATGAAACGAAGAAGTCTTTGGCGGACGCGCTTCTCGAAGGCTCCGACATGTCGAACCGCCTCTCGAGAGACGAAATCCTCAGGCTCCTCGCGGAGGATTGAGGCGGAGAGACTCAAGCTTCCCCCAGCGGTTCACCCGGGATGCGGCAGGTCCTCCTGACTCCTCCCGGGAAGCTGAGAAATCGCTCCTTCCGGCTTCGGGAAGCTCAAACACAGCAAAAAGCCCGCACTGCTCAGAAAAAGCAGACTGCGGGCTTTTCTTTGAAATGGAATTCAGAAGGTCTTTAGACCGTCATGATTTCCTTTTCCTTCTCCGTGATCACCTTGTCGATTTCGGCGACGTAGCGGTCCGTGAGCTTCTGAATGTCCGTCTCGAAGCGGCGCTGATCGTCCTCGGAGATTTCCTTATCCTTCTCGAGGCGTTCGATCTGGCCGTTGGCGTCGCGGCGGAGGTTGCGCACGGCAACCTTGGCGTCTTCGCCGAAGCCCTTCACGATCTTCGAGAGTTCGCGGCGGCGCTCTTCGGTGAGCGGGGGGAGCGGCACGCGGATGACGTCGCCCGAGGTAGCCGGGTTGAGGCCGAGGTCGGAGTCGCGGATCGCCTTCTCGACGACCTTCACCATGTTCTTTTCCCAGGGCTGGACGGTAAGCGTGTGCGCGTCGCCGACGCCCACCTGAGCAACCTGGTTGATCGGGGTCGGGCAGCCGTAGTAGTCGACCTTGATCTTGTCGAGCAGGCCCGTGCTGGCACGACCCGTGCGGATGCGCGTGAAGTCTTCGCGAAGCTTCTCGACGGTGACGCCCATCTTGTGCTCGGTCTGCTGGATAACTTCCTGAGCGGTCATAAAAAATCTCCTTGGAGCATTTCCGCTTAAGGCGCCGAACCTTGGTGAAGGCTCAAGGCGCATCCAGAGCGGAAACTTTTGAATCACTGAATTCGGTACGAACATGGGCCGGAAAGCGAACCCTCCGGCCCATGCGCAATTTGTTATTTTATCAAAGGTCGGCCTCAGCTATGAACGAGCGTGCCTTCCTTTTCGCCGAGGACGACGCGGCGCAGCGCCCCCTTCTTGTTGATGTTGAAGACCTTGATCGGGAGCCCCTGCTCGCGGCAGAGCGCGAAGGCGGTGGCGTCCATCACCTTGAGGTTGGTGCGAAGCGCATGGTCGAAGGTGATTTCGTCATACATCGTGGCAGTCGGATCCTTCTTGGGGTCGGCCGTGTAGATGCCGTCGACCTTCGTCGCCTTGAGGACGATGTCGGCGCCCACTTCCGCGCCGCGAAGCGCAGCAGTGGTATCGGTCGTCATGAAGGGGTTGCCGGTGCCGGCCGCAAAGATCACGACGCGGCCCAGGCGCAGATGGCGCAGGGCCTTTCCGCGGATGTAGGGTTCGGCGACCTGTTCAATATGAAGCGCCGACTGCACGCGCGCCTCGATGCCGTTGTTGCGGCAGCAGTCCTGAAGAGCCATGGCGTTCATCACCGTGGCGAGCATGCCCATGTAGTCGCCCGTGGCGCGGTCCATGCCGGTGGCGCCGAGCGCAACGCCGCGGAAGATGTTGCCGCCGCCCACGACGATGCCGATCTGCACGCCCAGATCAAGGACGGAGCGGATTTCTTCAATCATGTGCTGAAGCACCTGACGGTTGATGCCGAAAGCATCATCGCCCATGAGGGCTTCGCCCGAAAGCTTCAGAAGAATTCGTTTGTAAACGGGCTTACCCTGCGCTGCGTTGTCCATCGATCAACTCCTCAATGCATGACTGTTGGGAAGATTGCCGGCATCAGGCTTCAGGGACCGTGCCCGTCTGCCAAGTTCTGGCTCGGGGCGAAATTATACGCGGCTGAGGAATATTGCTTAGAACTTTTTGCTTCCGCTCGCACCCGCTGCGAACGCGCAAAAGGAAAGGACGCCCCTTCGTGCAAGGAAGGCAGCGTCCCTTTCGATTGGAGGAGAGTTTCCCGGAGGGAAGCTTCAGGAGAAGCGCTTCATTTTCCGAAAATGCCCGTGCATGCACTGCCGGAATCAGAAAGCTCCTCAGAGCTCTTCAGAGAAAGTCTCCTTCAGCCTCAAAGAAGCAGTTACGCCTGCTTGGCGGCAGCGGCCTGGGCGGCCACTTCAGCAGCAAAGTCGTTGCTCTTCTTTTCGAGGCCTTCGCCCACAACGTAGAGAACGTAGGTGGCGACTTCAGCCTTGGCGGCCTTGAGAAGATCATTGATCGTCTTCTTGTCGTCCTTGACGAACGGCTGGTTGACGAGCGTGACTTCCTTCAGGAACTTCTTCACGGAGCCTTCGGCGATGCGCTCGAGCATCTGCTCGGGCTTGCCGGCTTCGCGGGCCTTCTCGATGGCGATGCGGCGTTCGGACTCGATGAGGGCATGATCGATGCCCGTCTCGTCGATGGCCTTCGGCTTCGAGGCGGCAATGTGCATGGCGATGTCGTGAGCGAGCTCATGGTCGCCGCCGACCAAGTCGACGATGACGCCGATGCGGCTGCCGTGGACGTAGTGCGAAAGTTCGCCCTTCGCTTCGATGCGCTGGAAGCGGCGGAAGGTCATGTTTTCGCCGATCTTGCCGACGAGGCCCGTGCGGACGCCGTCAACGGTGGTGCCGTCGAGCGGGAGAGCGAGGAGCTCTTCGACCGTGGCGGGGTTCTTCTCAGCGACGAGCTTGACGCTGTCGTGAGCCATCTTGAGGAATTCCGGGTTCTTCGCGACGAAGTCGGTTTCGGAGTTGACTTCGAGGATCGCGCCGAGCTTGCGGTCATGCGAGACGTAGACGACGACGACGCCTTCGGCGGCGATGCGGGCAGCAGCCTTGCTCGCCTTGTTGCCGAGCTTGACGCGCAGGATCTCCTCAGCCTTGGCCATATCGCCTTCGGCTTCGGTGAGCGCCTTCTTGCACTCCATCATCGGGGCGTCGGTCTTGAGACGCAGCTCCTTAACCTGGGCGGCGGAAATAGCAGCCATGTTCACTAACTCCAATCAGAGGAACAAAAAATCGGTATGGATTCTAAAAGAAAATGGGGCCCGAAATGAGCCCCATTTCCTTTGTGAGCCGGTCAGATGCCGACGGGATACGCGCCTCTCTCAGAGAGGCCCTCCCGTCGCATCCGGCGGGGCCTGGCCATCAAAAGCCGTCAATTAGGCAGCGGGGGTCGCTTCCGGGGCTTCCTCAGCGGCAGCCACTTCGATGAACTCTTCCTCAGCCGGGGCTTCCTCGGCGGAGACGGCGCTGTCGGCGCGGCCGGCGATCACGGCGTCGGCGATGCCGGCGGCGTAGATCTGAACAGCCTTCGAGGAGTCATCGTTGCCCGGAATGACATAGTCGATGCCTTCGGGCGAGCAGTTCGTATCCACAACGCCGATGACGGGGATGCCGAGCTTGTTGGCTTCCTGAACGGCGATCTTGTGGTAGCCCACGTCGACGATGAAGAGAGCATCGGGAAGGCCCGTGAGGTCCTTGATGCCGCCGATCGACTTGTTGAGCTTCTCAACGGAGCGCTGGAAGTCGAGGGCTTCCTTCTTCGTCAGCTTGGCGGCGGTGCCGTCCTCGAGCTGCTCTTCCATTTCCTTGAGGCGCTTGATGGTGCCGCGAACCGTCTTGAAGTTCGTGAGCGTGCCGCCGAGCCAGCGCTGGTCGACCCAGCTGCAGCCGGCGCGCTGAGCTTCCTGAGCGATGATTTCGCGACCGCCGCGCTTCGTGTCGACGAAGAGGATGCGGCCGCCCTGGCTCGCGAGCTGACGGGCGAACTTGCAGGCTTCATCAAACATCACAACCGTCTTTTCGAGGTTGATGATGTGAATCTTGTTGCGGGAGCCGAAGATGTACTGAGCCATCTTCGGGTTCCAGAAACGGGTCTGATGACCGAAGTGGCAACCCGCTTCGAGCATTTCACGCATGCTGACCATTTGATTTCTCCAAGGTTTTGTCAGTCTGACACGGCCTGCAGGAACCAATTCTTCTTCTCGGAATCAAAGGCACCTCGGGCGCAGACCGCGCGCAATGTACATACCCGGGCCGACCATGGACACCGGGCGGAATAGTTCCGGCCTCAGGAGAGAAAATCCCGAGGCCGGAACAAGGCGCGCATTTTACGTGCGCGCGAATTTGATTTCAACCGGAAAACGGATCTTTTTTCGATTTCGTCTCCGTTCGAAGCGCTTTGATTAGTTCAGGGGCTTCGCGGAGCGGACGTCGAGCTTCGTGCGGTTCCAGTCGCGGTCGATTTCGGCGCGGATTTCCATCGGAGCGTCCTTCTTCACCATCGACCAGTCGCGGTCGTGATCAAGTTCGGCGGTGATGGCGGTGCCGGCCTCATCCTCGAATTCGTACTTGTCGCCCCTCAGGTGCTGCGTGAACTTGCCGCGCAGAACGACAATCTGATCATCGGCGCCCTTTTCAAGCACCCACTGAACGGTTGTGACCTTGTTGTTGCCGAAGCCCTGCGGGGCGCGGGCTTCAGCCGAAGCCGGAGCGTCAAAGCCCGTGGGGCCGGCAGCCTGGACGGCAGGAGCGGCGGCAAAAGCCAGAGCGGCGATCGAAGCAAGAGCGGCAAGGCGAAGATTGGTGCGGCGGGTCATGATTTTTCTCTCCCGGCTCCCGTTCATGGGGGAGCCTTTTTATTTGAAACTGCCGGATTTCATCAGGCGGGAACTTCTTTCCCTCCTGCTGCTTCCGGTCGGGAAGCGCTGCGGCGCCCCCTGATGTTTACAACTTTAGGACGCGCAGATTAGCGAATCGTTAGTCCTTCGTTAGCGAATCCTTAGAAACATATCGTTGCAGCAGGTTTCCGCCGCACGCGTTTACCGAGGACTTCCGGACCCCGGGCCGCGTCACCTCATTAGAATGTGGGGCACCTTTCAGGCGCAGGAGAGCGCTCCCGCTTTTCCCCCGCGCCTGCGCTCCGGAGAAGCTTCTTGAGCGGGGGCGTCGAAATGCCTCTGCGTTTTCTCCCGGGCCGGATTTCATTTCCTCAGACTTTCCATTACCAGCAGACATCATGGCGATTTCCATCAAAACGCCCGAGGACATTGCGGGACTCCGCATTGCCGGCCGTCTTGCGGCCGAGCTCCTCGACTATCTCACGCCGTTCGTGAAGCCCGGCGTCTCCACCGGAGAACTTGACCGCCTCGCATACGACTACACCGTGAACGTGCAGAAGTGCATTCCGGCGTGCCTCGGCTACACGCCTCCCGGAATGACGCCCTATCCGGCGACGACCTGCATTTCGATCAATCACGTCGTCTGCCACGGCATCCCGAGCGACAAGAAGATCCTCAAGTCGGGCGACATCGTCAACATCGACGTGACGAGCATCAAGAACGGCTACCACGGCGACACCTCGAGAATGTTCATCGTCGGGAAGCCCACCATTGCCGGCAAGCGCCTGGTCGACCTCGCCTTCAACACGATGTGGGCGGGCATCGACGCCGTGCGCCCGGGCGGGTGCTTCAACGACATCGGCGTTGCCTGCCAGCGCTATGCGGACCAGAACGGCATCTCCGTCGTGCGCGACTACGGCGGCCACGGGATCGGGAAGGGCTTCCATGAAGAGCCTCACGTCAATCACTTCCCTGTTCATCATCAGACGCCCGTCTTCGAGCCCGGCATGGTCTTCACGGTCGAGCCCATGGTGAATGCCGGCCGCTACGGCGTCACCATGCTCGGCGACGGCTGGACGGTGGTTACGAAGGACCATTCGCTTTCCGCCCAGTGGGAGCACATGGTGCTTGTGACGGAAACCGGCTACGACGTCCTCACGGTGAGCAAGGGCACGCAGGCGCCTCCCGCCTTCGTGAAGGGCTGGAAGCTTCCCGAGAACCTCTGAGCGCTCTCCCTCACCCTTTAGTCTTTGAAAAGGCGGTCCGTCCGCCGGCAGCTTGCGCCGGTTCATGCGGACCGCCTTTTCATTTCCTCGTTTCTTTCTGCGGAGTCCCGGTCGCCATGGAAATCAGTCCGGAAAAGCTGAGCGCCGTCGTCGAGCGCTTTAAGGAAGACCGCGCGCGCATTGCCGACGCCTGGCATGAATCGCACGACACGGAAGCGTGCCTCAACGCGCACAGCGCCGCGCTCGACCGCGCCGTCCTCGCGCTCGGGGGCCTTGCGGAGCTTCCCTCCGGCGGGCTCGCGCTCGCCGCCGTGGGCGGCTACGGCCGGAGAGAACTTTTCCCCCACTCCGATATCGATCTCCTCGTTCTCCTTTCAGACGACCGGGGAGAGGACGAGGAGACGAAGGCAAGGATTTCGGCCTTCCTCGCCGCGCTCTGGGAGCTCGGCCTCACCGTGGGTGCGGCCGTGAGAACGGAAAAGGAATTCACGGCGGAAGCGGCCGAAGACGTCTCGATTGCGACCACGTATCTCGAAAGCCGCTTCCTCTGGGGCGAACGAAAGCTCTACGACGAATCCCGCGACGACTTCTTCGCGAGCCTCGACGCCCGGGCTTTCTTTCGCGACAAGATGCTCGAACTCCGCCGCAGGCACCAGAAGTACGAAGATACGCCCTACGCCCTCGAACCCAACCTCAAGGAGTCGCCCGGGGGCCTCAGAGACCTTCAGGTCTTTCTCTGGTGCGCCCGTGCGGCCGGCCTCGCAGACAGCCTTCAGGGCATGAAGGACGCGGACCTCATTACCGAGCGCGAGATGCATACGATCGAGGAGTGCTTCCGCTTCCTCGCGAAGCTCAGAATCGAGCTCCATCTCCTCACGAACCGCGACGAGAACCGGCTTCTCTTTGACGTTCAGGAAGCGCTTGCCGCCCGGCTCGGCTACAAGGCGACGGGCCTCATGCGGGCGTCCGAAGCCCTCATGAAGCGCTACTACTGGAATGCGAAGTCGGTCGTTCAGATGTCAATCATCCAGCTCCAGACGATCTCGGACCGTCTCGTCGGAGGCTCTGCCCTTGCTACGCCCGTGCGCCTCAGCGCCGACTTTCTCGCGCTCGGCGACGAAATGGACATTGCCGGGGACGATGTCTACGAAAAGGACCCGAAGGCGATTCTCAGAACCTTCCTCGTCTTTGCGCTTCACCCCGAGCTCACCCGCTTCTCCACGCGGCTCCTGCGCGCCCTCTGGCACGCGACCCCGAAGATCGGCGTCGCCTACCGCGAGGATCCGGAAAACCAGAAGACCTTCCTCGACATCATCAAGCTTGAAAAAGGCGCGGACGATGCGCTCGCCATGATGAATGCCTGGGGGATTCTCTCCCGCATGCTGCCCGCTTTCCGGCATGTCGTCGGCCAGATGCAGCACGACCTCTACCACATCTTCACGGTCGACCAGCACACGATTCTCGTCGTCAAGAACCTCTGCCGCTTCCGCCGCTCCGAGCACGCCCACGAGTACCCGCTCTGCACGCAGCTCATGACGGCGCTGCCCGATTCGTGGAGGCTTCTCATTGCCGGGCTCTTTCACGATATCGGGAAGGGCCTCGGGGGCGGCCATGAAATCATCGGCGCGGAGAAGGCGGAGCTTTTCTGCCGCCGCTTCGGGCTCTCAGAGGAAGATACGGGCTTCATCACCTTCCTCGTGCGCGAGCACCTCGTCATGAGCCGCGTTGCGCAGAAGGAAGACATCTCCGACCCGGAGGTGGTCGAGCGCTTCATCCGCCTCGTTGGGACGAAGGAGCGGCTCGACGCCCTCTACCTTCTCACCGTCGCCGACATCCGCGCGACCTCGCCCAAGGTATGGACGCCCTGGAAGGCGGCGCTTCTCGAGAACCTCTACCATGCCGCGCTCGACCGGATCGTCGGCACCGGGGGCGAGGCCACGCTCGCCGACGTCGCCGAAAGGCGGCGCCGCGAAGCGGTCGAACTCCTGCACGGCCGCGTTTCCGACGAGGCCCGCAATCGCCTCTGGCGCGAACTCGACCTCGTCTACTTCATGCGTCATACGAGCGAGGAGATCGCCTGGCACACCGAGATGCTCTCGCTCCACGTCATGGACCCGACGCCCATCGTGCGCGTGAAGCGGAATGCCACGACCGAAAGCCTCACGATTCTCCTCTACCTGCGCGACAGAAAGGACCTCTTCCTCCGGTCCGTCGCCTGGTTCGGGAAGAATTCGCTCTCGGTCGTCGACGCACGCGTGCACACCACGCGCCACGGCTGGGCGCTCGACACGTTCCTCGTGGCCGACGCCTTCGGGCGGTTCGACACGCCTGAGAAGCTCGCGCAGATGGAGAAGAGCCTCGCCGCCGCATTGATCGACGAGAAGCCGCTCCCGCCCGCGCCCAAGGCCCGGCTCTCGCGCCGCTCGAGGCACTTTCCCACGCGCCCGAGCGTCAATATTCACCCGGACGAATCGCACCGCGCCTTCATTCTGAATCTCGTCGGCACGGACAGAATCGGGCTTCTATATGCGATCTCGCAGGTGCTTGCCAAATACAGCGTCAACCTGCAGACCGCGAAGATTGCGACGCTTGGCGAACGCGCCGAGGACGTCTTCTTGATCGACGGGGCAGCGCTTCATGAGGACAGCCTCCTCCTTGCCTTTGAGGCAGAGCTCATTGAAGCGCTCCTCCCGCAGAAGGGCTGAGAGAGGAGAGAGAGAAGCACCTTCAGCGCTCACCCAAAAGAAAGGCCGGAACTCCCGCAGAGGAACTCCGGCCTTTTCTCTTTTCGCGGGAAAAGCGTCGTAAGCGACGCTTTCCCGGGAGCGATGTCGTTTTAGAAAACGATCTTCGAAATGCACCAGCCGATGATCGTGCCGCTCACCACGAAGACGAGCCCCGGGCGCAGGTACGAATGGTTGATGACGAAAGAGCCGAGCTTCGTCGTCCCCGTGCGGTCGAAGGCCGTGCAGCCGATCTGAGCGCCGCCCGGGATCATGAAGTCGCCGAAGCAGCAGGCCCAGGTGCCAATGAGAAATTCCGGCGGAAGCCCGAACTTGAGGCCGAGCGGCATCATGATCGTGGTCGAGACCGTGGGCGAGAAGATGACGCTCGAGGCGCAGAAGGCGGCGAGGCAGAAGACGAAGGGCGCGTCCTTTGCGAGGCTCGAGAAGACGTCGGCGAGAAGCTTCGTGTGAAGGTCGAAGAAGGTGCCCGTGCACCATGCAATGCCGAAGACGCCGACAACGCCGATGAGGCCCGAACGGAAGACGGAGCCGGAGGCAAATTTTTCAGGCGGCACGCGGCAGAGGAGGATGATGAAGAAGGCCGTGGCGAGCATCACCATCTGGATGAGCGACGGGATCGGGAGCTGCGAGACCTTGCCCGCGGCTTCCCAGGCCGGACGAAGGCCGGGGATGGAGCCCATGCAGATCGAGACGAGAATGCCGATCAGAAAGATCGCCACAGCGCGGCGGGCGAAAGGCTTCTCCTCATACTTCTGCGTGGCGTTGACACCGGCGAGCCACTGGTAGTCGCCGTTCGCGAGACGGCGCTTGAATTCCGGATCGTCCTCAAGCTCGCAGCCGCGCCAGAAGACGGAGAGCGCCGTCACGAGGACCGTGAGAATGAAGGTCGGAACCGTGCAGGCGAGAATCTGCCAGAAGGCAATGCCCTGCATCGCCATGATGCCCACCATTGCAGCCATGGCGGCCGACATGGGAGAAGCCATCACCCCGATGCCGGCGCAGATGACGGATGCGGAAACCGCGCGCTCTGGACGAACCTTGGCTGACGCCGCCACTTCAGCCACCACCGGGTAGACCGCGAAGGCGACATAGGCCGTGCCGACCAGCATCACGAAGAAGGAACAGACGAGCGGCCCCACGAAGGTAATTGCGCGCGGCCACTTGCGAAGGAGCTTTTCCGCCCAGCGCACAAGCAGGTCGAGGCCGCCCGAGCCCTGAAGCACGGACGTGCAGGCGATCACCGCCGTAATGATGAGTAGGACCGAGACCGGAGGCGAACCCGGCTGAATGCCCATGCCGAGAACGAGAATGCAGACGCCGAGACCGCCCGCGGCGCCAAGGCCCACGCCGCCCAGTCTGCCGCCGATGGCGACGCAGACGAGCACGACCGCAAGCTGCAGCCAGAAAGAAAGATCCATTTCCATGGTGGTAAGAGGGAATTTCTGAATGAGAGAAGCGCTGTCCAAAACATCCAATGTGAACAGCGCACGGGAAACGGGCAGATTTTAGAGATGAATACATCGTTTTGACATGGCTTGCATCGGCACCTGAAGCAGTGAATTCCATTACCCATATTTGATGTACCGCCCGTGCATCTTCAGGGGCAGCAAATCACATCCGTCGTACCATTCACATCGCAAAAAATCTCTACTCCGAGACCTGAACCATGACAGAAATAACTGAAACCAAAAGTGCGAAGCTCGCGCGCTTCGTCGTCAATACGACCTATGACGACCTGCCCCGCCCGATTGCCGAAAAAGCCGTGAGGCACATCCTCGACAGCATCGGAGCGGGCATTGCGGGCGCAATTGCGCCCGAACCCCAGCTTCTTCTCAAAACCCTTCGGGAAGCGGGCGAAGGAAGAGCCTCCCTCTGGGGCGCCGGCGAAACGGTTTCCCCGCTGAACGCCGCGCTCATCAACGGCACGGCTTCTCACGCCTTCGAGCTTGACGACACGGGCGGGTGCGACCACTCGGGCGCCGTCGTCGTCCCGGCGGCCGTGGCGGCTGCCGAACTCTCCGGGCGCAAGGTGACGGGCCGGGAATTCATTACTGCCGTCGTTCTCGGCTACGACGTTGCCCGCCGCGCTCTTGAAGCCTGCGGCGCATATGAAGCGCATAACGGCGCAGGCTTCCATTCAACCGGCACGTGCGGCCCCTTCGGCGCCGCTGCGGCAGCCGCAAAAATTCTTGAGCTCGATGACCGCCAGACAGAGATGGCGCTCGGGCTCGCAAGCTCCTTTGCATCCGGGCTCTGGTCCTGCGTCCACGATGGAGCTCAGAATAAGCGCCTTCATGCCGGGCACGCCGCCTGGGGCGGCCTCATGAGCGCCGTCCTCGCGAGGCAGGGCTTCACCGGCCCATCCATGGTTTTTGAGGAAGTCTGGGGCGGCTTCAACAAGAGCTTTGCGCCCACGTCTTCCGACCCCGATGCGTGGTTGAGGGACCTCGGGACTAACTGGAAGCTCGCGCGCGTCTCCATCAAGCCCCACGCTTCCTGCCGGTCAACGCACTCTTCAATCGACGCGGTCGACAATCTGATGGCCAAGCACGGTTTCAAGGCTGATGAGATCAAGGAAATTCTCGTCATCATCAATCCATTCGTGCACGGCATGTGCGGCAAGTTTGCCATTCACCCGATGAACGCGGCGCAGCTTTCGATTCCCTACAGCGTCGCAGCCGACCTCGTGTTCGGTTCGGCAAGTCTCGCGTCCTTTGCAAGAAGCCGCCGCGAGGATCCGAGAGTTGCAGAGATGATGAAGCGAATCCGCTTTGAAATTGATCCCTCTCAGAAGGACGACGACGAACCCATCGTGCGGGTGACCCTTGCGGACGGCCGCAGCTGGGAGGAACGCGTCCCGATGCCCCTGGGTGCCCCCACGAATCCGGTGACCGACGAGGCACTCCTCAGAAAATTCCGGTCCGTAACGGAAATGGTGCTTTTTGAAGTGGATTCTGCCGAGCTCGCCCGCCGCCTGATGGCGCTCGACGAAGTGAATGACTTCCGCACAGAGATCGTGAGCCTTCTCGCAGCCGCCCCGAAGACGCGCGAGCGCTTCGCAGCCTAATCGACTCCATTTTCTGATGAAAGGCGGATTAGCCGGGCAGACCGGTTAATCCGCCCTCTTTTTCCGGACGGCGCAGAGAGCTCCCTCTCGTGTTAACGCTCTCTCAAACCATAAAAAACACCAACTCCAGCACAACCTTCCTTTGTCCTTCAAAACTAGTAAAGACTGACTTTTGGCGACAGCAAACTTGCAAATCAATTCTCCTTATTTGTCGACAATTGTCGGCAACTAACCTTCTTTTCGTAGAGAACCTCGGTTAGCTCATAAAACCCTCTATTCTTTGCCCGCCAGACCTTTACGCGCGCGGAACAAAACGCCCACAATCACGGCCGGTATTTTTCAACTTTCCTTCCGTGCGTCCGCATCCGCACACGCATTTTTCCGGAGTACTAAGAACATGTCTCTGAAGACCAAAGCCGTCTTTGCAGCCGCTTTCTTCTCTGCCGCCCTCGCCGCCGGCATCGCCAGCGCCGCGACCTACACGGTCGGCACGGGTGCGACCTACCGACCCTTCGAATACGAAACGCCCAATAAGGAGCTCGTCGGCTTCGACGTGGACCTCATGAAGGAAATCGCCAAGGCGGGCGGCTTCGAAGTTGAATTCATCAATACGCCGTGGGACGGCATCTTCGCCGGCCTCAACAACGGCGACCGCGACATCGTCATGTCGGGCATCACGATCACGGAGAAGCGCAAGGAAGCCGTCGACTTCTCGCATCCCTACTTCCTCGCCCACCAGCTCATCCTCACGAATTCGAACCTCAAGATTACGAGCCTGAAGGATCTGAAGGGCAAGCTCATTGCCGTGGTCAATGCGTCCGCCGGCGACATTGCCGCCTCGCAGGAATTCGGCAAGGCCTCGACCAACATCCGCCGCTTCGACAACACGCCCCTCGCGCTTGAAGAGCTCGCCAATGGCGGCGTCGACGCGATGATCGGCGACGTGGGCGTTCTGCAGTGGTACGTGAAGCAGAATCCTGAGAAGAAGTTCAACCAGTGCCGCGATCCGGGCTTTGCCGAACAATACTTCGGCATCGGCGTGAGAAAGGGCAACACGAAGGTCCTGAACGACGTGAACAACGGCCTCGAAAAGGCCATTTCCTCGGGCGCCTACAACAAGGTCTATCAGAAGTGGTTCGGCACGGACGCTCCGAAGCTTCCCCGCTGATCTGCCTGATCTGATTGCCTGAAGGGAAGGATTCCCCAAGCCGCCGAGGTTTTGAGAAGCGGCTCGCCTCCTTCCCTCCCCGCTCAAAAGCTTTTTCCAAACCACGTCGGCGTCCTCACAAGATGGACGCCGGCGCGTTTCTATAAACGGACCCTCAATGTTTGGTTTTCATTCCGACGTCATTGTTGAATACTGGCCGCTCTTCGTGCACGGCGCCTGGATGACCGTTCAGATCACCGTGATCTGCGTCTTCCTCGGCATGATTCTCGGCACGCTCCTCGGCATGGGGCGCCTCGCCTCCGCGCGCTACGAACCCGCAAAGTCGTTCCTTCATTTCGGCGTGCGCTGGCCGATCGCGGTCTACGTGAGCTTCTTTCGCGGAACGCCACTCTTCGTGCAGATCTTCCTCATGCACTTCGCGGTGCTCCCGATCTTCATTCATCCGGTCGACGGCCTTCTGATCGACGGTGCGCTTGCGCGTGAAATCCGCGCCAACTACGGCGCCATGCTCGCCGGCATCTGCGCGATCACTTTGAATTCCGGCGCCTACATGTGCGAAATCTTCCGCGCCGGCATCCAGTCCCTCGACAAGGGGCAGATGGAGTCCGCCCGCTCGCTCGGCATGACCTACTTCCAGGCGATGCGCAAGATCATCCTGCCGCAGGCCTTCCGCCGGATGCTCCCGGCGCTCGGCAACAACGCGATCGCCATTCTGAAGGATTCGTCCCTCGTCTCTGCGATCGGTCTCGCCGAACTCGCCTACGCCGCCCGTACGGTGGCCGGCGCCTCCGCCCGCTACTGGGAGCCCTACATTACGATTTCCTGCGTCTACTGGGTGATGACGCTTCTTCTCGCCTGGGGCATCCGCCGCCTTGAAGCGAGGCTCGGTCGCGGCGACAACGGTCTTGGGAGCACGTCATGAGTGAAGAAAACAAAAACGCCATCGTCGAGATTCAGAACCTGAAGAAGGCCTTCGGCGATCACGTGGTCTTGGACGGCATCAACCTTTCCGTCCGTCCGGGCGAAAAGGTCGTGGTCCTCGGTCCCTCGGGGTCGGGCAAGTCCACGATGCTCCGCTGCATCAACGAGCTCGAGGTTCCGACCTCGGGCAAGATCTTCGTGAACGGCGTCGAGGTGACGAACCCGAAGACGAATCTCAACAAGGTGCGCGAACATCTCGGCATGGTCTTCCAGCGCTTCAACCTCTGGCCCCACAAGACGGTCGTTGAAAACGTGATGCTCGCGCAGCAGATCGTTCTCAAGGTCGCCGAGGAACCGGCCCGCAGAAAGGCCCTTGAGCTCCTCAAAAGCGTCGGGCTCCTTGAAAAGGCGAACGACTATCCGGCGAGCCTCTCAGGCGGCCAGCAGCAGCGCGTCGCGATTGCCCGCGCGCTCGCAATGGAGCCCAAGGTGATGCTCTTTGACGAACCCACCTCGGCGCTCGACCCCGAACTCGTGGGCGAAGTGCTCTCCGTCATGAAGCGCCTCGCCGACTCCGGCATGACGATGATCGTCGTCACGCACGAAATCGGCTTCGCGCGCGAAGTCGCCGACCGCGTGGTCTTCATGGACGGCGGCCGCATCGTCGAAGAGGGCTCTCCCGAAGAGATCCTCGTGGCGCCGAAGGAAGAGCGCACGAAATCCTTCCTCGCGCGCGTTCTTTGATAAAAGCTATTCAACAAATCGATATTTCCTATCAGCCCGCGGAAATGCCTCTTCGGCTCCGCGGGCTTTTCTTTGACTGTAACTCCCGCAAGGCTCGTATACATTGGGACGGCGCCGTCCTCAGTCCATTTTTCCTCAGGAAAGGCTTGAATTCAGTAGTCTTTGCTTTCGTTTTCGTTGTCCTTCTCATCCAAAGGAATGATGACTTACGGCTTCCCTTCGCTTAGAGTAAGGAATGCTCGAAATCGAGGGCTTCCCCCTAGGGAAGTACCCCATGAACCCGACCGACAGAGGATCTCTTCACCCGCCATGACTACCGGCCGCATTCATTCTTACGAAACATTCGGATCCGTCGACGGACCAGGAGTGCGGTTCGTCGTCTTCGTGCAGGGCTGCCGGATGCGCTGCGTCTACTGCCACAATCCGGATACCTGGCGCATTCAGACGGGGCGAATTGTTTCGCCCGATGAAGTCCTCGAACGGGCGCTCCGCTACCGTCCTTACTGGGGCGAAAAGGGCGGCATTACCGTGAGCGGCGGGGAGCCCTTGCTGCAGATGGAGTTCGTGACGGAGCTTTTTGAGAAAGCGAAGCGCGCGGGCGTCTCGACCACGATCGACACGAGCGGACTGCCCTTTACGCGCGACCCTGAAAATCTCGCCGGGTTCGAGCGCCTGATGGCCGTCACCGACCTCGTGCTTCTCGACATCAAGCACATCCGCCCCGACGCCCACAAAAAGCTCACGGGCTTCACGAACGAAACCATTCTCGACTTCGCGCGCTATCTCTCGGAAAAGAAGAAGCCCGTCTGGATCCGGCACGTGCTCGTGCCCGACTGGACGGACGAGGATGAGGCTCTGAAGGCCCTCTCCGGCTTCATTCAGACGCTCGACAACGTCGAGCGCGTCGAGGTTCTTCCCTTTCACAGCTTTGCCGAACCCAAGTGGGAGGCGCTCGGCATTCCCTGCCGCACGAAGGGCCTCCCGCCCCCGTCGAAGGAACGCATCCTCAATGCCGAGCGCATTCTCGGATGCGCGGCAAAAAGCCTTTGAACACCAGTACCGATTTCCCCAGTTTTTTAATTTCTCTTTTTAATTCATAGGAGTTCCACCATGACTGAAGCCTGGCGCACCTTTACGGGCACGCACTGGAAGCGCGACATAAACGTCCGCGACTTCATTCAGAACAACTACACCCCTTATGCGGGCGGAAGCGACTTCCTCGCGGGCCCCACGGAAGCAACGCAGAAGCTCTGGGGACGACTCTCCGAACTCCAGAAGGAAGAACGCGCGAAGGGCGGCGTCCTCGATATGGAGACCGAAATCGTCTCCTCGATCACGGCCTACCCGGCGGCCTACATTGATCCGGAGCTCAAGGACCTCGAGAAGGTGGTGGGCATCCAGACCGACAAGCCCCTGAAGCGCGCCTTCATGCCCTACGGCGGCATCCGCATGGCTCAGGAAGCCTGCCGCACCTACGGGTACGAACCCAACGCGAAGTTCGATCAGATCTTCAACGAATACCGCAAGACGCACAATCAGGGCGTCTACGACGCCTATACGCCCGAAATGCGTGCGGCGCGAAAAAATAAGATCATCACGGGGCTGCCCGACACCTACGGGCGCGGCCGCATCGTGGGCGACTACCGCCGCGTCGCGCTCTACGGCATCGACCATCTGATCGCTGAAAAGAAGCGCGATCTGAAGAACTGCGGCTGCGGGATGATGAGCGACGAAGTCATCCGCCAGCGCGAGGAAATCAGCGAACAGATCCGCGCCCTCATGGCGATGAAGGAGCTCGCGAAGAGCTACGGATTCGACATCTCAAAGCCCGCGGTGAACGCCCGCGAAGCCGTGCAGTGGCTCTACTTCGGCTACCTCGCCGCCATCCGCACGCAGAACGGCGCCGCGATGTCGGTGGGCCGCATCTCGACCTTCCTCGACATCTATCTCGAGCGCGACCTGAAGGAAGGGACGCTCACGGAAACCGAAGCCCAGGAACTCATCGACCACCTCGTCATGAAGTTCCGCATGGTGAAGTTCGCCCGCATTCCGGAATACAACCAGCTCTTCTCGGGCGACCCGGTCTGGGCGACGCTTGAGATGGCGGGCATCGGTATGGACGGCCGCCCGATGGTGACGAAGACGGACTTCCGCTTCCTCCATACCCTCGAAAACATGGATCCGGCCCCCGAACCCAACCTGACGGTGCTCTACACCAAGGCCCTTCCGGAAGCCTTCCGCCGCTATGCCGCAAAGATCTCCTGCCTCACCTCGAGCGTCCAGTACGAGAACGACGACGTCATGCGTCCGGTCTGGGGCGACGACTACTCGATCTGCTGCTGCGTCTCGGCGACGGAAACCGGCAAGGAAATGCAGTTCTTCGGCGCCCGCGCGAACCTCGCCAAGTGCATGCTCTACGCCATCAACGGCGGCGTCGACGAAAAGTCGGGCGCCCAGGTGGGTCCGGCCTATCGTCCGATCACGTCTGAATTCCTCGACTACGACGAGGTCATGGCGCGCTTCGACCCCATGATGGAGTGGCTTGCCGGCATTTACGTGAATACGCTCAACCTCATTCACTACATGCACGACAAGTACTTCTACGAAGCCGCCGAGCTCGCGCTCATCGATACCGACGTCCGCCGCACGTTCGCGACAGGCATCGCCGGCTTCTCGCACGTCGTCGACTCCCTCTGCGCCATCAAGTACGCGAAGGTGAAGCCCATCCGCAACGACAAGGGCGTCGCGGTCGACTTCGAGGTCGAGGGCGACTTCCCGCGCTACGGCAACGACGACGAGCGCGCGGACGAACTTGCCGTGTGGCTTCTCAGAACCTTCATTGAAAAGGTTCGCCACTACCCGACCTACCGCCATTCCGAACCCACGACCTCGATCCTCACGATCACGTCGAACGTGGTCTACGGGAAGGCCACGGGGTCGCTCCCGGACGGCAGAAAGGCGGGCGAACCGCTCTCGCCCGGCGCGAACCCGAGCTACGGCGCGGAAAAGAACGGCCTTCTGGCGTCGCTCAATTCCGTCGCGAAGCTCCCCTACGAGTATGCGCTCGACGGCATTTCCAACACCCAGACGATCAGCCCAGACGCGCTCGGCCATTCGCTTGACGAACGCGCTGAAAACCTGGTCTCCGTGATGGACGGCTATTTCGCCCAGGGCGCGCACCATCTGAACGTCAATGTCTTCGGCACCGACAAGCTCATTGATGCGATGGAGCATCCCGAGAAGCCCGAATACGCGAACTTCACGATCCGCGTCTCGGGCTACGCGGTGAAGTTCATCGACCTCACGCGCGAGCAGCAGCTCGACGTGATTGCGCGCACCTGCCACCGCCAGATGTAATCAACGCCTTCCTTTGATTGAATTGCGCAACTTTTTGACGTAATTGGAGCGGGCCGGAATCCTTCCGGCCCGTTATTCTTTTCTGCATCATGAAAAGAATGCCTTCCTCCCGTCCTCTGCTCTCCCGGCGCCGACTTTTAGGCGGCGCCCTTGTCCTCGCAGCCCTTCCGCTTACGGCGTCGCTCGCCTCCTGCGCGACGTCGCCGAGGGCGGAAGTCGCCGGTGTTCAGCCCCTGGGGCAGACGTCCTTCGCTGCCTACGCAGCCGAAACCCGCGCCTGGGTGAATGCCCGCCGGAAGTTCGTATCCGACGACCCTGCGGCGGAACTTCGCTGGAACACGCCCTCGGAAACCCTTCCCTTGGGCGGCGCCGTCGGCACCCGCGGCATTCTTCTCATTCACGGCCTCGGCGACTCGCCCTGGAGCTTCGTTGATCAGGCTCGCACCTACGCAAATGCCGGCTGGCTCGTGCGGACGGTGCTTCTTCCGGGCTGCGGCACGCGGCCGGAAGACATGCTCGAACCCACGGCGGACGACTGGCGCCGGGTGGTGCGCGAGCAGGCCGAAATCCTTGACAGGGACCTGAAGACGCTCCATCCGGGAGAGAAAACGGAAGTCTGGCTCGGGGGCTTCTCGACGGGCTGCAATCTCGCGATTGAATTCGCTTCCCGCCATGAATGGATCTCGGGGCTCGTTCTCTTTTCTCCCGCGGTGGAGGTGCGCACGCATCTCGCCTTCATGGCGCCGATTCTCGCGCCCTTCATCAACTGGCTGAGGGAACCCGAGGATTCCATGATGGGCGGACAAACGCCCTTCAGATACACGATCGTTCCCGTTCAGGCGCTTGCCGCCTTCGTCGACACGATGCGAAGCGCCGAAGCCGCACTCCTGCGGAAGCCCTTTGACCGCCCTGCCGTCATCATGATGAGCGAGCACGACTCGGTCGTGAATACGCAGGCGCTTCTGGAAACATTCCCGAAGCGCTTCACGAACCCGCGAACGCGCATTCTCTGGTACGGGAGTCAATCGACCGCGTCGGAGCTCTCCGGCAACGACCCGCGGGTCGTCGTGAGAAGCGACTATCTTCCGGATGAAAACATCACGAGCTTCTCGCACATGGGGCTTCTCTATTCGCCGGAGAACCCCCAGTACGGAAAGGAGGGCCTGAACCGCCTCTGCCGGCTGGGCGATGACCGCACTTCCACCACCACCTGCCGCGGGATCCCCGCAAAGGACATCCATTACGGCGCCTGGGGCGATAAGAAGCGTACCGGAGTGACTGCTCGCCTGACGTTCAACCCCTGGTTTACGGATCAGGAGAAGGACATCCTCTCTGTGATGAACGGTTAGAAGTCGTCCCGCGTGAGGACTTCCTTTTCAACCGTATGCCTTTCGATCACCGCCCAGTCAGGCTCGAACCCCGTGCCCGGACGTTCGGACGCGGTGATATGAGCCTCACAGTCGATGAAGGTCGAGGGCGTCACCAGGTCGTCGGCGTAGTAGCGGTCTGACGACGGAATGTCGTTCGGGTAGACGTAGTTGGGAAGGGTCGCGACGGCAATGTTGTGCCCGCGGGCGACCCCCGCATCCACCATCCCGCCGCACCAGCAGCCGACGTCATGGCGGGCGGCAAATTCCTGAATGCGGCGCGCTTCCGTGAGGCCGCCCACGCGCGCCACCTTGATGTTGATGACCCGGCAGCTTCCGAGCTCAATCGCGCGCCTTGCGTCGTCGACCGAGTCGACGCTTTCGTCAAGGCACACGGGCGTGCGGATCGCCGCCTGCAGATGACGATGGTCGACGATGTCGTCGCTCGCGAGCGGCTGCTCGATCATGAGGAGATCAAGCTCGTCCATCGCGCGGAAGGTGTCGATGTCGTCGAGCGTATAGGCCGAATTCGCGTCCGCCATCAGCATGATATTGCCGAATTCGCGCCTTGCCGCGCGCAGGTATTCGAGGTCGTAGCCGGGCGCAATCTTGCATTTGACGCGCCGGTAGCCCTGAGCAAGATACTTTTCGATGGTCCTGAGGAGTTCCGCCGGCGACTTTTCAATGCCGAGCGATACGCCGGACTCAATCACATTCTTGGTGCCGCCGAGCGCGCGCCACTCCGGAATGCCCTCTTCGCGGCTCCAGAGGTCCCAGAGCGCGCAGTCGACCGCGGACCTCGCCATGCGGTTTCTGCGGATCCACGCCGTCTGATCGAAAAACGCCTCGGGCGACGCAATCTCTTCCGCCCGGAGAAGTTCGGAGAGGAGAAATTCACGGATCACATAGCGCGCGCCCACCGTCGTCTCTTCGTTGTACCAGGGACGCATGAAGGCCGAGCATTCGCCGAGCCCGAGACGCCCTTCGGCGTCATAGAGCTCCACGAGGAGAAAGTCCTTGACGACGGTCGTGCCGAAGCTCGTGCGGAAGCCCGTCTTGAAGGGGAGCTTCATCTGACGGATGACGGCCTTTTCAATGCGCATGGAAGATGTGTCCTTATGGTCCGAAGAAATAGCGGGGATTCAAAAGCGAAGCATCCGATTACCACGAGGGAACGATCGAACCCTTGTAGGTCTTCTCGATGAAGGCCTTGATCTCAGGCGAGCGGAAGGATTCAACCGCCTTCAGATAAGCCGGATCCTTTTCCGTGCCCTTCCTCGCCGCAATGATGTTGACGTAGGGGCTCGTTTCGGTCGATTCAACGAAGATCGAATCCTTCTGGCTGTTGAGGCCCGCGCTGATCGCGTAGCCCGCATTGATGATCGCGACGTCCGTGTCGTCAAGCGACCGCGGCAGAAGCGCGGCTTCAAGCTCCACGAGCTTGATTCCCTTCGGGTTCGCGACGATGTCGTTGGGCGTCAATTTCGTCGTCGAAACGCCTTCCTTCAGCTTGATCCACCCGAGGCGCGAGAGCTCATAGAGCGCGCGGCCTTCGTTCGTCGGGTCGTTCGGCACCGTCACGGTGGCGCCGTCAGGCACCTCGTTCACGCTCTTCCAGCGCTTCGAGTAGCCCGCGATCGGCGCGAGATAGGTCTTCGCGATCGCGACGAGATCGGTATTGTTCTTGGCGTTGAAGTTGACGAGATAGGGCTCGTGCTGGAAGGCGTTGAGGTCGATGTCGCCCTGAGCGAGCGCGGTGTCGACCGCAATGTAGTCGCCGAAGGTCTTCACGTGAATGGTGAGGCCCTTCTTCGCGGCAACGATCGCGACCTGTTCGGCGATCTCTTCAGAAGACCCGGCGGTCACGCCGAGCGTGATTTCCTTCTTTTCCGGAGCCGCGCCGCCTGCGGCGTCCCCGGCCTTGTCCCCGCACCCGGCGAGAAGCGCCGAGGCAAAGAGAATGGATAGCGTTGAACCAATCAGTGTGCGCCGCTGCATGGGAATCTCCTTGAACCAGATAATGGAAGTTCGTGATTGATTCATTGATTATGGATGGAGCGGAGGGCTTCCACTGCGGGGAAGCCGCTCAGGTATTACAACCAAGATCAGATCTTCAGTCGATTTTTCCTTCTCTGCGGGCCCTTCAATTCGCCTTTCCGATGCTTTTCTGCGCCATTTTTCGACGCAGGAGCCCTTACCATGAAACCTGTGAGAGAAATAAAGGAGGCTTCAATGAGAAAGCAGAGTCCCGTCGGCAAGGCGCTCGAGCGCATCGTGTTCAACCCGGAAGATCTCAGAATTTCGGTTTACGGCGTCGCGGACGGCATCGCACGGTTGTCGAAGGCGGGCGCCGCGGAGAAGGATATTCTCGTCTTTATCGAAAGCGCTTTGCCGGAGAAGCTTGTGTCAGAGAAAAGCAAAGCGGTTCGCTCGGCTGCGGCTGTCGCTCAAGAAGCCTTCCGGGAGAAGACCGACCTTGTGTCCGTTGACTTTGAGAAGGCGGGAAAACTTTCTCTCGCCGCCCGCGCGGCGCTTTGTCTCCTTCGGTACGAGTCGCTTCAGGACGAGCTCGACGCCGCGCGAAGAAACGGCATGGCTGAAGCCTGGAAGGAGCGCTATCACGCAGAGGTGCTGAAGCTCCGCGAGGAAGCGCTGATGCTTCCCTTCGATCTTCCGCTCGATTTCGCCGCCCTTCGTCCTCAGGGGGAACGCCTTCCCCGAATCTGGAAAATTGCCGTCACGGAGGGCAGCAGTGAAGACCTCGAACTTGCGCTCGGCATCGCCGAACTCTACGGCGCCCTGGTGCTCAGGGGCGACTGCGACATGAATGCCGGCGGGAAGCCTCTCTTCAAGGCGTCTTCCACCACGGTGCTTATCCGCAGCGACGTTCTTTCTCCGGAGGCGCTTGAAACCCTGATGCTCACGATCGGCATTGCCGCCCGGGGGCTTCTCGCCGTTTCCCCTGTCGACGGGATCTCTCCCGTCGCAGCGGCTGAGCTCAGGCTCTTTCCATGGAAAACACGGCTGCTTCCAAAAGAAGAATATAAAGGCGATGACGCGGACGACGACAAAGAGGAGGAAGACCCGGATGCGCCGTTTTCGGGGAGCCCCACGGAAAGGCTCAATCACGACCCGTTAACGAATCCGATTCGAATGGAGCTCATCGATCCGGCAAAGTTTGATGCGAAGCCGAGCCTCATGAGGCGCTTCACAGGTCCCGGCTACCTTGCACTGAAGATCGGGTTGAATCTCTACCTTGACGAAAAATCCGGCTTCTGGCCGAGCGTCAACCGCTTGCTTAAAGAATAAGCCGCGCCGCGAAAAATAATCTTCGCAGCGCGGCCCAGAGTCCTCAAAGAAGTATCCCGGAGGAGGATTCTCGAGAGCGTCGGTTACTTCGCGGCTTCAGCTGCAGCCTTGCCGGCAATGCGGCCGAAGACGATGATGTCCGTGTAGGCATTGCCGCCGAGGCGGTTCGTGCCGTGCGTGACGCCCGTCACTTCGCCCGCAGCCCAGAGGCCCGGAATCACCTTGCCGTCAGCCGTGAGGGCTTCGGCCTTCTCGTTGATCCGCACGCCGCCCATGGTGTGGTGCACCGAGGGAACGGCCTTGATGACGTAGTACTTGCCCTGACTCATGTCGACCAAGCCCGCACGATGGTGGAAGTCCTTGTCGTTGCCTTTGCCCGCCATGGAGGTGACGCGGTCAACCGTGCCCTTCAGCGAGTCGTACGGGATCTTCGTGAAGTCGGCGATGCACTTCAGGTCATCGCAGGTGGCCATGATGCCCTGCTTCGTGAAGGCATCGTATTCCGTCGGGTGTTCCTTGACGGTGTTCGACACTGCGCCGATCTTGTCGTTCCAGAGCACCCAGCAGTAGTTGCCCGTCTGCGCGAGGATGGCTTCGGAGAGGACGTCGCGGCGGCCGAGCTCCTCGACGAAGCGCTTCCCTTCCTGGTTCAGCATAATGGCGCCGTCAAAGCGCGCATCCGCGATCAGCTCGATCACGCCCGAAATCGGGTCGCAGATCGGGTAGGTCTGGATGTACTGCATGTTGACGAGCTCGGCGCCCGCACGCTGAGCCATGTAGAGGGCTTCACCCGTGGTGCCCGGAGCATCGGTCGTCTTGAAGCGCGAGTCGATCTTCGGGTTGTAGTGCTCGACCATCTTCGGGTTCGCGCCGAAGCCGCCGGTTGCAAGAACCACGCCGCCCTTCGCATTGAAGGTGTATTCGGCGCCGTCCATCGTGGCCTTGACGCCCACAACGCGGCCGTCCTTATCCTTGACGAGCTCCTCGGCCTTCATGTTGGTGATGACCGGGATCCCGAGTTCGTCGGCCTTCGCCTGGAACTTCGAAATGAATTCCGTGCCGGTATGGCCCACCGGAATCAGAGCGCGCTTGCGGCTGTGGCCGCCGAAGAAGAAGAGGTTGTCGGGCTCGAAGCGAACGCCCAGATAGTCGCGGCACCAGAGCGCAGCGTCGAGGGCATTGCCCGTCATGACGTTGATCACCTTCATGTCGCCCTTCTTGTCGCCGCCGAGGTACGTGTCCTTCGCGTGGAGTTCAGGCGAATCGTCCGTGATGCCGAGAACGGGCTGAACCCAGTTCTTCGCGGCATTCATTTCTGCGCCCGAAATGAGGGAGTTGCCGCCGACGGCAGGCATCTTTTCAAGGAGCACGACGGAGGCGCCCGCGTTCTTGGCTTCAATGGCCGCGGAGAAGCCCGCACCGCCCGCGCCGATCACGACGACGTCATAGGTCGCGTTCTTCGGGAGATCCTTTGCGATTTTCTTGATCGCCTTCTGGTCGGCCTTGCCGAGCGTCACGCCTGCCTTCTTGGCCGCATCGGCAACAGCGTCAAGAAGCCCCTTCGACGTGAAGGTGGCGCCGGAGATCACATCAATGTCGACGGAATTCGTCGCCTGAATGTGATCCTTCAGATCCGTATAGACCTTCTTCGCGAGAACCGGGTTTTCCTGTTCCTTGACGACCTTGATGTTCTGGATCTTCCCGTTATCGAAAGTGACGGCAACGGTCACGTCGCCGTGCTTGCCTACACCGGTGCCTTCGGTCGTCACCGGAGCAGCGGAAGCCGCAGCGGCAAAGATCGAGCAGACGATGCCGGCGATAAGCTGAATTTTCATATGTCTCTCCTTGATCGAGTGGTCCGACTCCCGGAGTCGGGCCGGTAGAGCCGTGCCTGATTGTGTACGTCGAAAAAAGGCATGCTTCCCTCTTCGCGGAAATGCGGCATGGCCTTATGTCTTCCTTATAGCCCTTCGTCGTGAGAATCGGGAAAATCCCGCTATTTTCTTGAGAGAGATCAATGAATTGGGAGCCTTGAATGCGTGAAAACCCGAAGTTTGCGGAAAGAATTTCGCCTTCCATTCCTTCGATCGAAGGGCGCTGCTATTGGAGTGAAATCTCTCCGCAGCGCGTAAATAGGTCCTACATGTCCTCCATGCCGCAAGCTTCGTAACGAACGTCGTATTTGCGGTATTCAGGATTCTGCGAGAGGAACGCAAACGACTTTTGCTTCAGAAGATCCAGGTCGACATTCGATTTGCGGCGCTTGACCTCTCCAAAAAGAACCTCTTTGTCAAAGGGGTTGACCGCCACAATGTCGATTTCATTCTCTCCTTTCCCAGAGGCATCCCACCAGGGCCCGACTTCCGTAAAGTTGCCGCTTTCCCAAAGCTTTGTCCGGAACCAGCGCTCAAGCACGTGGCGGCCGGTGTAATCAGGCAATTCGTCGAGAATTTTTCTTTCCAGTCGGGCGGTGCTGCCCTGCTGGATCAGACCCAGATTCGGATAAATGAATCGGAACCAGAAATGCAGGTAGTCGTCAGCCATCGCGAAGCGAAAGTTCCTTGCGTTCTTCTGTCTTCCAACCGGATTCTCCCGCTTGATGAGATGGAAGTAGTCCTCGAGCTTAAAAAGCTGTCCGCTGATATCCGACGGGAAGGCTGAAACCAGCTCCTGACGCTTCGTTTTTCCTGCTGCGATTTGCTCCAGAATGCCGAAGTAAACACTGTAGTCCCTGCGAAATTCCGTTCTGAGCAGAATATCGCCCTCAGTCGTAAAGAACGAATCCGGCTCTATTACGTACGAAATCATCTCCTCAATAGTAAATTTCCGGGCTTCCATCAAAAGTTCAAGATACTTGGGAACACCGCCCGCCAGGGTATAGAGCGTCAGAAGCTCTTCCGGACGCCAGTCGGCGTGGTAGTCCGTGAGAATCCTTTTGATGACGTCCGTCGGAAAAGGCTGAAGAATGAGCTTCGCGCTCGCACGTCCGAAAAGCGGGGCGTTCGTACCTTCCGTGATCTCCCTCATCGCGCTCGCCACCGAGCCCGTGAGAACCAGGAGCATCCTGGAATGCTTTCTCCATTTGTCCCAAAGGCGCTGCAGGTCGCTCATGAAGGACGGAGCCACGGAAGCACAATTCTGAAATTCATCGATCACGAGCACCAGAGGCGTGCTGGTTGAGTGCTGAAGCAGAAATTCCATCAGTTCCGCAAACGATGCAAACCTGACCGGAAGCCCATCCATCCCTAGAAGCCCTGCGTTGTCCCGCCAGAAGGCTTCAAGATTGGCTGCCTCGGTCTTTTCATTGCTGATGAAGAAGAAGAGATACTTCAAATACGACTCAGAAAATGCGCGGTTGCAGAGCGTCGTCTTCCCGATGCGTCGGCGGCCGGTCAGGACCAGCATTTGACTGCAGTCGCGGGCAACCTGCTCCGACATCTTCGACAAGGCTTCAAGCTCACGCTCGCGGTCATAGAAGGGGAAAGGCATTGTTCGCTGAAACTCAAAAAAATTATGGCTGTAAGCTTATGTTCGTAAGCTTACAGCCATAATTAAATTTTGTCCATAAAGAACAATTATCTAGTTTAACATGACCTTTATGGTCAGTTGCGAATCTTCCAGCCTTTCGTGAGGAGTAGCACCGCCAGCGCCATTGCCGCAAGCGCCGTGACGCCGACAATCACGAGGCTCCCCCAGGGATTGATGTCGCCGGTGCCGAAAAAGCCCGACCGGAAGCCGTCGACGAGATAGAAGAAGGGATTGAGTTTGCTCGCCGCCTGCCACACGGGCGGGAGCGACTCGACGGAATAGAAGACGCCCGAGAGGAAGGTGAGCGGCATCACCACGAAATTCATCACCGCTCCCATCTGGTCGTACTTCTCAGCCCAGAGCGCGGTAATGAGGCCGAGCGAGGCCATGATCATTGAGCCGAAGAACGCAAAGGAGAGAATGAGGAGCGGCTCCTTCACCGGAGGCGCCGCCCAGAGCGCGCAGAAGAGGTAAAGCCCCGCACCCGCGAGCATCGAGCGCACGAAGCTCGCGCAGATGTAGGCGGCGGCAACAGCCGGTCCCGGAATGGAGGGGAGCAGGATGAAGACGAGGTTTCCGGAGATCTTCGACTGAATGAAGGAGCTTGCCGTATTGGAGAAGGCATTCTGGAGCACCGTCATCATGATGAGGCCCGGAATGATGAAGGCCGTGTAGGAGACGCCTTCATAAACCGGAAGGTGCTTTGAGAGCGCCTCGCCGAAGACGACGAGATAGAGCCCGCCCGTGAGCACGGGCGCCAGAATGGTGTGAAGCCACACCTTCATGAAGCGGACGACTTCCTTCAAAAAGAGCGTGCGAAACGGTATCCACATTTGATCAGGCTCCCGTGAGCGCAAGGAACACATCCTCGAGATCGGGCTGCCCGACCGTGAGGTTTTCAATTCGAACGCCGGCGGCGCGAAGCGCCTCGAGTTTTGCAAGGGCATCATCAGCGTCGGTGAGCCTCAGGGCAATGTCAGCGCCATGCCGCCGCATGAGGTCGCCCTCGAGCGACTTTGGCAGCTCCCCCTCAACGATCCTGCAGCGAAGCACCCGTCCGTCAAAGCGCGAGAGGAGCGCTTCCGTGCGGTCGAGGGCCGCCACCTCGCCCTTCTTCATGATGGCGATCCGCCCGCAAAGAGACTGCGCTTCGGCGAGGTAGTGCGTGGTGAGAATGATCGTCCGGCCTTCGCCATGGAGCCGCCCGATGAAGTCCCAGAGGTGCTCCCGAAGTTCAACGTCGACGCCCGCCGTCGGTTCGTCAAGCACGATCACGGGAGGCTTGTGAACGAGCGCCTGAGCAACGAGGACGCGCCGCTTCATGCCGCCCGAGAGAGCACGCATGGAGGCGTCCGCTTTGTCTGAGAGCCCGAGGTTCGAGAGGATCTCGTCGATCCAGTCGTCGTTATGGCGGATGCCCCAGTATCCCGACTGAAAGCGAAGCGTCTCCCGGACGGTAAGGAAGGGATCAAACGTGATTTCCTGCGGCACGATGCCGAGCGAGAGAGACGCCGCACGGCGGTTTTCGCGCACGTCCATGCCTCTCACGAAGATCCTTCCGCCCGTCGGGGTAGCAAGCCCCGCAAGGCACGTGATCAGCGTAGTCTTCCCGGCGCCGTTGGGTCCGAGAAGGCCGAAGAATTCGCCTTCCTCGACATCAAAGCTCACGCCCCGGAGCGCCTGCGTTCCGGAAGCGTAGCGTTTCTGAACGGCATCAAACCGCACGGCAGGGACGCTCACTTTGGGGTTCCTTTCCTTTGTGGAGTATCGGAAAACTGAATCTGACGGTTCAGATCATTAGAAATTGACGCCGAAGACGCTGCGGAAGATTTCCGCGCCCTTCGCGAGATCCAGACGGTCGGGGTGGGTTTCGCTTTCGCGGCGCTTTTCCGCGCGCTCCGGACTCACGACGCCGCCCATGAGCTTCGTCATCTTTTCAAACTGTGCGGGATCGATGCGGCCGCGGCAGATGAAGGTCTGCGCGAGCGTATTGTTCTTTCCTGCGGCAACCAGGCCTTCGGCCGTGCGCTTCATCCAGGCCTGGGAGTCCGGATCGTTCACGTCGCTTCCCATCGTGGCGAAGCACCCGATGGTCTTTCCCTCAAAGCGCGGGGCAATGGCGCGCATGTCGGCAGGCGCCTCCTCGAGGTCGCGCCAGTAGCCGAGAAGAACGGGATTGAAGGGCGTGAGATCTCCGGGCAGTTCGGAAGGCTTCACGAGAAGCGCTCCGGGGAGCGCGTCCGCGATCGCATGGCCGAGGATCATGGTGTTGCCCGTACGGGAACTGATGACGATAAGGGGTCTTGTTTTCTGCATTTTTCATCTGCACCGGACTTTCTTGTCGTCCGGTGCATTACCTGGAAGCTTTGTGGGGAAAGAAAATAGTCGGAAGGCGTCGGCCCGTCAGGCGATCTTCGGGACAGGTGCGCCCAGGCTCCGCTCCTCATGGGCCTTTGCGACCTCAAGGAGCCGCTCGGCTATGGCATCCGAGATCACGTGTTCGAGTTCGCAGGCAATTTTCTCCGACATGGCCTCATCGAGCTCAAGCACCGTGCGGCTGAAGTGCTTCACCGCCTGATAGCGGCGCACGATCCCTTCAGCAACGGCTCGGCCTTTTTCGGTGAGGCGGATCGGACTATAGGGCTCGTACGTGATGAAGCCTTCTGCTCTCAGTTCGCGGAAGGTGAGCGCAACGGTCGAGCGCGTCACGCCGAGCTGCTCGGTAATCCGGCAGGCCCTCGCATGACCCTTGTCCTCTTCCTCAAGATAGATGTACTTGAGGTAGTTCTGACGCGTGGGCGTCGTCGGGGAGTCTTTTTCGGAGCCCCTGGCAGAACGGCTCCGCACTTTCTGAATCTCATCCGACATGCGTTCTTATCTCCGGGTTTTTACTCTCTTTTTCGATTCTGCCCGAAGACAGAGCGCGCCGTCCCTCATTGATGCTCATTGACAGTGGGTGACGACTGAAACAATGTTTGACATTTCTAACATTATACCGATATACTCGCGCCGTTGAGAAGTATTCTCATTTTTATTTCGATTACGCTTCTCAGAAATATTTACTTTTCGCTTTGAGACACCTCCATCCCAAGGGTTTCCAGGAGCGAACCACCCCGCGAGCGGTCAGTCATGATGAATCATCCTTCCGGTGCATCCGCCAAGGCGCCCTCCACCTTTGAGGCTGGAGCGCGAGAAATGAATGAAGCGGTGAAATCCCGTGCACCCGAAGCCTTCTTCGCGAACGCCGAAGATCCCCTTCACAATGCCTTCAAGGCGAAAGCCGCCATTCATTCGGGACCGGGCGGAATGCCTCTTCTCGGAGAAGATGCGAGAAAGCGCCTTCTTGAACTTGCCGACACCCCCCGCACCGCGAAGTCCCTCGCCTACATCCACGTTCCTTTCTGCGAAACGCGGTGCCTCTACTGCATGTTCTATCAGAACCCCTTCAAGGAAGAGGCGGTCCATGAATATGCGAAGAAGCTCGTGCGCGAAATCGAGATGTGGTCGGACAAGGCTTCTCAGAACGCCTATCCCGTCCATGCCGTCTATTTCGGCGGCGGCACGCCGACCGCGTTTTCGCCCGACGACCTCCGGCTCGTTCTCGGCGCCCTGAAGAAGTACCTCCCGCTCGCGAACGACTGCGAAATCACGCTCGAAGGCCGAATTCACAACTTCGGCGACGACAAGATGGAAGCGGCGCTTGAAGGGGGCGTCAACCGCTTCTCGCTGGGCGTCCAGACCTTCAACAGCCAGGTCCGTCAGTCCGTGCAGCGCGTCGACGACCGCGAAACGATTCTGAAGCGCCTCGACAAGCTTTGCTCCTACGACAACGCCGCGGTCGTGCTCGACCTGATCTACGGCTTCCCCGGCCAAACGATGGATGTCTGGAACGACGACCTCAAAACTGCGGCAAGCCTCCCGCTTGACGGCATCGACTGCTATCAGCTCAACGTCTTTGAAAAGTCGCCGCTCGCCCGCTACATCGCGAACGGCAAGCTCCCCGCTGCCGCCGATCAGGCGCAGAAGGCGGACATGTTCGCGCGCTCCGTCGAATACCTCACGGGAGAGAACTGGCGCCGGCTTTCCAACAACCACTGGGCGAACAACACCCGCGAAAGAAACATCTACAACGCGCTGGGCAAGAGCGCCTGCGACTGCCTCGCCTTCGGGTGCGGCGCGGGCGGGCGCCTCTTCGGCAACGCCTTCATGATGGAAAGAAAGCTCGCCGACTACTACGCGATCCTCGAAAAGGGCGAGAAGCCCGCGGCCTTCCTCATGGCGCCGAAGCCCAACTGGCACCTGCTGCGCACAATCTCGGCCGACATGGAGTCGGGCTCGATCAGCCTTGCGAAGATCAGCCGCGCCTTCGGCAATGTTGATCTCGAAGGCATGGCCGCTCCGATCCTGAAGCAGTGGACGGAAGCGGGCCTCCTCGTCAAGAAGGGCGAGTGGTACTACCAGACCGTTGCCGGCCAGTACTGGCACGTCACGCTCGCGCAGCTCCTCATGAACTGGCTCGAACCCATGCTCCCGGGCGCGAAGCCCGCCGGGATGCCGATGGACATGGGCTCTCCCGAAGCCATGAAGCACATGGGAGCAGGTTCCGGTCCCGTGACTCTTGAGTCCCTCGCCGCCATGATCTCCCGCATTCCCTCGGGCGTGCGCGACATGGCCCGCATGATGCCGCGTCCGATGCTCATTTCTGCCCTCAGGGACATGCCGCAGGAAAAGCTCGACCACATGGGAACGGGCGTGAAGCGCGAGGACGTTCTCCGCATTCTTGAGGGTCTCAAGCCCGACGAAGTCGACGCTCTTCTCAAGGATCCCATGGGCTTTGCCAAAACGAGGGCCCAGGCCAGACATCCCGGAGCTCCCGCGCATCTGGCGTGAGGCCCCGTACCAAACACCCCAAAAGAAAACCAAGAAAACTTCTACCACCCGATATCAATCATGAAAGCTCAGAAACTTTGCATGCTCGCGAGTGCTCTTTCCGCGGCAATTCTTTCCATGGGTACAGCTCAGGCTGCTGATGTCACGACGGAAGACGTCAAGGTGACGGCGAGCCGCGTTGAGCAGGAACTGATGGACGTGAATATGTCTGTTTCCGTCATCACGGCTGAACAGATCCGTCATTCCAGCGCCCGAAGCGTTGGCGAACTGCTTGAAAACGTTCCCGGCGTGCGCATCAGCAACGACGGCGGTCAGGGCATCAAGCGCGTTTCCATTCGCGGCAACAGCACCTATCAGACGCTTATCATGATTGACGGGCAAAAGGTTTCCGAACAGAAATCCATGTCCGGCTCCCCCATGATGATTGACCCGTCTCAGGTTGAACGCATTGAAGTCATCAAGGGTCCTGCTTCTGTTCTTTACGGTTCTGAAGCCATTGGCGGCGCCGTCAACATCATTACGAAGAAGGGCGGCAATAAAGCCTTTGGGGGTGAAGCCTCTGCGGGCCTCAATACATCCGCTTCCGGGAAGAGCGCCTCTGGCTCCATTTATGGCCAGAACGAAGGTTGGCACTATCGGCTATCCGCAAGCGTTGAAAGCAATGAAGAGCTTAAAACGCCTGCCGGCGATATGAAGAATACCTACTTCAACGGACGATCGGCGTCGGCTTTCCTCGCGTATGACGTGAATCCGAATATCCAAATCGGCGGAAATTTGGATTATTACGACCTCGAATTCGGTTCCGGCAATGCTGCCAGTGAAGATTATTTTGCTGTAGACGTTCCTCAGTGGACCCGCTTCAAAGGTGCACTGTTCGGCGAGATGAAAAACATCTCTGACACTTTGGTTCGAGTTCGTACTGATGCTTTCTACCAGCGCAGCGATAAAGACATGGTGAACTCGGTTGGAAGCGGCCCGGTTATTGTGCAGCCGTACGCGTTCAATGTTCTTGACCAGTATGGCTTTTCCATACAAACGGACTGGCAGCTTGGAGAATCAAACTATTTGATTGCAGGCTATGAGTTCAATTATGACGACATGGATGCCCGCAGTCTAACCGTCATGAATATGATGGGTTCATCAACACCCGTAGCTGACCGGACTTATGACGGCTACCAGATGACGCATGCCGTTTTTGCCAGCATGGAAACGATGCTTCCGTTTGATCTGACAGCCAACTACGGTGTGCGCTACACATGGGTTAAGTCTGAAGTAGACACCACCAACAATCTGAGAGGTGGAAGCACTTCCAGCCCTTCAACCAGCGACGGCAAAGTCGTCTTCAATGCCGGCATCCTTTGGAACGGCATTGAAGATCTGACGCTCAGGGCTGCTTATTCGCAGGGCTATCGCTTCCCTCTGCTTCAGCATCTCTATGTTGATACCGCAATGGGCGTCTCCAGCGGTGCTACGGAAGCCAATCCCGATCTCAAGCCGGAAACTTCCGACAACTTTGAGATTGGCGCTCGTTTAGTGAAGTATGGCCTCAACCTCGATCTGACAGCTTTTTACTCCAGCGCCAAAGACTTTATTGATACCGTGGCCGTCCCCGGAAAGCCCAACACCAGCAAATATGAAAATATTGCCAAGGCCAAAACATGGGGCATTGAACTTTCCGCCTCTTATGCCATTGGTGAAACCGGATTTGAGCCCTACGCCGACCTTACTTGGATGCGCCGCCAGTATGACGAAGATGGCGTGAAGACGTTCAAGACCGGTCAGCCTGAGTTCTATGGCCGTTACGGCGTCCGTTGGAACGGCGACAAGAATGGATTCGGACTTCGGGCTGATGCCTATGCCTATTCACAGTCTGAGTCGGATGACGGCACGTATCGATATGGCGGCGCCACGACCTTCAACGTGACGGGCGGCGTCAGCTTCGGCACCGAAAAGCAGTATGCGCTTGATGCCGGCTTCTACAACATCGGCGACAAGCTTTATCAAAACGACGGTGCGATTTACGAGCCGGGACGTTATTTCGCCGTCAAGCTCAACGCCCGCTTCTAACCAGACACTCATGTCCTGTTGAGTGTTGATCACAGTCCCTGCGGTTTTCCCGACTGCAGGGACTGCGGTCGCCTCTCCCCTTTCGAAACCTCTGTGGGTGCCTCACGATGAATCCCCCCATCAAACGCTACTGGGAAGCGCGCGAGCTCGTCCTCATCGGCGTTTTTGCCGCTGCGGCAAAGCTCTCAAGCCTCCTTATCGCCCTTGCGGGCGGCGGCATGAATCCCATCGGACTCGTCGCGAAGAATCTGGTCTACACGACCCTGATGATCGTTCTCCTCACAAAGGTTCCGAAATGGGGGACGCTTCTTCTCTTCACGGTCATCTCCATGATCGTGAGCGTCTGTCTTCTGGGCGGAAGCCTCACGCTTCTCCCGGCGGCCCTTGTTGCCGCGCTCATCGGCGAAGCCGCGGTCTGGCTAACGGGCGGTGCGGGCAAGCGCTGGGCCCCCTGGGTTGCGGTCGGCATGTACGACCTCATGAGCAAGGGATTGTCGCTCGGCGTTTCCTACCTCTTCATGCGTGAGAGTCCGGCACTCATCACGATCATCATCCCGATCGTCGCCTGCGGCTACCTCGGATCCCTCTTCGGCCTCTGGTTCGGCTGGAAAACTGTTGGAGAACTCAAGCATGCGGGCTTTGTTCGCTAAAGGCGCCGACTCGAGCGTGCTCAAATTCCTCGACGCAAGGACGAAGCTTGCCGTCACGCTCGTGGTCGCCATTCTCACCGTCGCCTGCTCGGGCGTCATTTCGCAGATCGTCATTTTCGCCTCGACCCTCATCTATGCGCTCTACCTCAAACGCCCGGGGCTCCTCGCCGTGCTCTACGGCCTCATGGCAGTGATGATGGCGATTGCCGCGCTTTTCGGGCTCCTTCTTGAAGAGTGGCTCCCCGCGATGGGCGGCATCACGCTTCGCGCGCTCTTTGTTCCCTTCATGCGCGGCCTTTCGATGATGAATGTCGTCATGGTGCTTGCGATGACGACGCGCGTTGAGGACCTCCTCGCCACGCTCGAGCGCATCCGCCTTCCCTTCTGCATCTTTTTGCCGACTGCGGTGATGCTCCGCTTCATCCCGACCTTCACGAACGACATCCGTCAGGTCTGGGAGACGCTTCGGATCCGCGGCTGGCCCGTGGGGCCCGTGATGATGACCTGCCGGCCGCTTCTCTGCGCGCGCCTCATCCTCGCTCCCATTCTATTCCGGGCGCTCAAGTCGTCCGAAACCCTCGGCGTTGCCTCGGAACTGAAGGGCCTCGGCACGACGAAGCGCACGATGCGCACCGACGGCCGCACGATGAAGACGATCGATGCGCGGGTGCTTTCGTTCCTCTTCGTCTTTACCGTTCTCACGGTCCTCGCGGAAATCTTCCTCCGCCACATCTGGGCCGCCAAGATCACCATGATGCATTAACCCGGAGACGCATTCGATGCCGATGATTGAATTCAAAAACGTCTCCTACGTCTACGCCAACACCAGTGAAGAGGCTGTGAGAAATATTTCGCTCACGGTGCACGCGGGCGAGCTCAAGGTCGTCACCGGCGCCTCCGGGTGCGGGAAGACCACCCTCATGCGGCTTGCGAACGGCCTCTGCCCCCAGATCTACGGCGGGAAGGTTGTGGGATCCGTGCGCGTCGCCGGCTGCGACGTGTCGGAAACGCCCGTGGCGGAACTTGCCGAACACGTGGGCACGCTTTTCCAGGATCCCGAGGAGCAGTTCTTCGCTTTGAACGTCGGCGACGAAATCGCCTTTGCATTGAGAAGCCGCGGGGTCGCTCCTGAAACCATTGAAGAGCGTGTGCTCGCCGCCGCCGACCGGCTCGGCATCACGAACCTTCTCAAGCAGGACATTCACGAACTCTCCGAAGGTCAGAAGCAGAAGGTGGGGCTCGCAAGCATTCTCGCGCTCGGACCCCGAGTTCTCATCTTCGACGAGCCGAGCGCCAACCTTGATCCGGAAGCGACGGAGTCGCTTGCCGTCACGATGGGAGAGCTCAAGAAGGAAGGCGCCGCCATTCTGGTGGTCGACCACAGACTCTATTGGCTGAGAGATGTCGCGGACGAAGTGATCGTGATGTCGAAGGGCCGTATTGAAGCCTCGGGCTCCTGGGAAATGCTCAGAAACGACGCCCTTCGCGCCCGCTGGGGCCTGAGAAAAGCCGACGTCGCCGATCCGCGTGAGACTCTTGCCCCGATCGATGTGGTCTTTGAGAGACCGGTTCCTCTTGACGAGTCGGAAAAGAGCGTCTTCTCCGCCACCCGCATGTCCTTCGCCTATACGCCCGAAAAGCCCGTCTTCACGGACGCGTCCTTTGCCGTTCCGGCAGGCGTCACGGCGCTCATCGGGAGCAACGGCACGGGGAAAACCACGCTCGCGCGCATTCTCACGGGGCTCAACAAGGCCGAAGGCTCTTTCGCCGTCTGCGGACGCCCCGTGGGCGAAGGCGGCCTCATGCCGCACTCTGGCCTTGTGCTTCAGAACGCCGACCATCAGCTTCAGATGCGCACCGTGCGCGAGGAAGTGATCTGCGCGATGGAAGCAGGGATTGCTGCGATGAACGCCAGGAAAGGCTTCTGGCAGCGCTTCGCGCGCGTGAAGCTCAACGCGAGCCAGATCCGGCGCGCAGAGGAGATTCTGAAGAGCCTCAACCTCACGCACCTTGCCGGCCGCCACCCGCAGAGCCTCTCAGGCGGCGAAAAGCAGCGCGTCGTCATTGCCTGCGCGCTCGTGAAGAACCCCGCCATTCTGATTCTCGACGAACCGACCTCAGGGCTTGACGGCGCCAACATGGCCTGCATCGCGAAGCTCCTTAAGGACGAAGCCGCCCGCGGCCGCGCGGTCTTTCTCATTACGCACGACCTCGAACTCCTCGGCATCTGCGACAGGGCGCTGAGGATGAAGGATCTGCAGCCACAAAACCCGATTGCCGACGCGAATGCATGACAAACATCACGTCGTTCCCAACTTCTTTTACCCCATGGATTCAAATCAAATGACGATTGAACGCATCACCCCCACGGAAGCCGAAGCCGCAACCATCAATGAACTCATGAACGCGAAGTTCCCGGTTACGGTCTCGTCCATTGCCGGAAAGCTCGGCATGACGGAGCTCGAAGCCGCCCGGCGCCTCCCCGCCGACCGCGTCTCCTTTGTGACGGGCGACATGAACGAGCGCTTCGACGATCTCTGGGCGGCGCTTGCCGCCTGGGAAAAGGCGACGCTCTTCATCACCCACGAAGGCCACGTCTTTGAAATCGCGGCGAAGCTCTCTACGGGAAAGCGCGCCATGGGCTACTACAACATCCTCGCGAAGGACGCCGTCGTCGGCGGCCACCTCGCCTACGAAAAGATCAAGGCGGCCGCCTTCGTCACGATGCCCTTCATGGGTCGCGAGTCGCTTTCCGTCCTTTTCTTCGACGCCGAAGGACGCGTGAGCTTCTCCGTCTACGCGGGCCGCGAAAACCACCAGATCATCGAATCGGTGAAGACCGCATTCTTTGCCGATCGCGAAAAGTTCTGCGCCTGATTTTCTTTTGGGAAGACAAGAAATGACCAAGCCCCTTCTGATTGTGAGCTCCAAAACCGGCAACACGCGGATCATCGCTCATGCCGTTGCGGACAGCCTCCCGGACGCGCTTCTCACCACCGCCGAGAAGCTCCCTGAGGACCTCTCCGGCTTCAATCCCGTCGGCCTCTTCTTCTGGTGCGACCGCGGCATGGCCCCGGAAGACACGAAGACCGTGGCGCCTAAGCTCGCCGGCAAGAAAATCGCCTGCTTTGCCACGATGGGCGGCGACCCGAAGGCCGAGCGCGCGCTTGAATGGATGAAGAAGACTTCGGAAGCGCTCGTTGCTTCCGCTCCGGGCGCAGAGCTCGCCGGCACCTTCCTCTGCCAGGGACGGATCGACCCGGAACTCTTCGCGCAGATGTCGGCCATGATGGGGGGCGAAGTTTCGCCCGAACGCGAGGCGAGAAGGAAGGCGGCTGAACACCATCCCGACCGCCTCGACGCGCTCGAGGCCGCCGCGGCCTGGCAGCAATTCTTCAACTGATCATCTCCTCGATGCCCTTTCCCGCAACGGGAAAGGGCGACCAAGCAGAAGAAGGGGAAAATAAAAATGGAACTCTCCGCAGACAGACTCGCCTACATCTACTCGATGATCGGCCCGGCCGGCGTGGCGCTTGTCTTTGTGGCCCTCTTTGCCGTCTACCTTGCCGTCTGGCAGCTGATTTACATGACGGCCGTCTGGCGCAACTTCCGCCGCGACTTTCTCGACCTTGAACGCGGCAATGAACGGTGCCTGAGGTTCGTGGATCCGAAGAAGGCCAATCCGCTCATCCGCATCATCTACGAAATCGTCACCACGCACGGCGAGCACTCGGACGACATCCGCGCCGAAGTGGGCTACCTCTTCCACAGAAACTTCAAGCGCGTCACGAACGGCCTCTGCTGGCTCAAGCTCATTTCCGTCGTTTCCCCGCTTCTCGGTCTGCTCGGCACCGTCTGGGGCATGGTCGACGTCTTTCAGAGCATGAGCGACGTCACGCACGCCAACGCCCAGATTCTCGCGTCCGGCATCTGGTCCGCGCTCATCACCACCATCATGGGGCTCTCGGTCGCGATCCCGACCCTCATGTGCTACTACTACCTGATGCTCAAATTCAGGGGCTTTCACATTGAAGCGATCGAGCACAGCTACCGCGCGCTCGAAGTGATGAGAAAGATCCGTGCGAAGCGCGCCAAGGGCGCCGACGAAAATTCCGGTCTTTAAGAGGAGCGCGCCATGAATTCGAGCTTCTTCGACGGCTTTGACGAAGAGCCCCAGATCGATCTCACCCCTCTGATCGACTGCCTCTTCATGCTCATCATCTTCTTCGTCCTCACGATGAGCTTCTCGCGTCCGGTGCTGGAGATCATTCTTCCGGAAGCGAAGAACGCGGAGTCGAGCCACGAGCGGAACGAAATTCTTCTCTCCGTCAAGTCGGACGGAACCTATGCGGTCAATACCGACCCGGTGACGCTCGACGAACTCGCTCTCAGGCTCGATGCGGATCCCGACAAGCTCCTCAACATCTACATGGATGAAAAGGCGCCCTTCGCGGCATTCGTGAAGGTGCTCGACCTCGCCAAGGTGAAGCGCGCCGGGCGCTTCGTCATCAGCACGCGCGATCCGGGTTCCGCCCCTGCTCAGCCCTCTGAAGAGAACGGCAATGGCGAGCGGTGAGTCCCATTTCGCCACCCGGGCGGCGCGCATTTCCGTCATTGCCGCGGCAGTGGCGGCCGTGCTTGCTGCGGGCCTCGACGTGGTCGAGAAGGTGATCGCCGTGCCGAGCCTTCCCGAGGGGATTCTGCGCGAGCGCGTGACCGTCACGGAATTCCGGCGCATTGAGGATCCGCAGGAAAAGCCCAAGGTTGAGGAGCCGCTCATCGAGCATACGGCCGACGAAAGCGCCTTCGAAGTGGACGCGAAGCCCGAACCGCCTCCTGAACCGGAGCCGGAACCTGAACCTGAGCCTGAACCGGTCGTTGAGCCTCCGCCTCCCCCGCCGGAACCTGAACCAGAGCCGGAGCCCGAACCGGAGCCTGAACCCGAGCCCGAACCGCCGCCACCGCCTCCTCCACCTCCTGAACCGGAACCTCCTCCGCCTCCGAAGCCGAAGCCCGTTCCCAAACCGGCTCCAAAGCCCGCACCCAAACCCGTGAAGCCGGCGCCGAAGCCCGTTGTTGAAAAGCCGGCTCCCGCTGAGGAAGCGCCTTCTGAAGCCTCAACGGGCACGAATGGTGCTGCTGCATCCGGTGGTGCCGGAGGCGTCTCGAACGCGGGCGGGAACGCCGCTTTGGGCGACGAATCCGCGGCGCTTGCCATCATCGTGCGCGAAATCGAGGCGCATAAGCGCTATCCGAGGCGCGCGAGGCAGACAGGCATTGAAGGCCGCGTTGTTCTATCCGTCGATATCGACGAAAACGGCGTGGTGCGCTCTGTTGCCGTGGGCGAAAAGCACAATTCGGTACTCCTCAACCGTGCGGCGCTCCAGGCGGCCGACGGTCTCGTGGGCATGAAGCTTCCGCTCGCGAAGGCCATGACGGTGTCCGTTCCGGTGGTCTTCACGCTCAAATAACAGCGACGCGTCGGAACGCCAAACGCCGAAATCAAAAGCCCCGCTAGGATCGTGCAAATCCTGCGGGGCAAACTTCATCTGAAACGAGCGGGAGGTGAAGACTCTAACGACTGCTGCAAGCCGGCTTTGATGCCTTCCGCTCGATTCTTATTGAAGAGCGTCCTGAATTAGAACGTGTGGACGAGACCGAAGCCGAACTCAGTCTGCTTCGTCGTGTCCTTGTCGGTCACGTCGCCAGCAGCCTGGCGCGTCGTATTCTTGACCTCGAGCTGGCTGTAGGAACCATAGCCGTAGACCGACGTGCGCTTGCTGAGCGGATACTTATAGCCAAGGGCGAAGCCGTAGTTCTTGCCTTCGTACTTGTGAGCACTATCGAATCCAGTCGTATTGCCGGCTGCATCGACCTTTTCATACGTCACATCAGATTCGGATTCAGAATCCAGATAGTTGGCCTGAACGTAAAGCGTGCCGCCGAAGACCGGAGCAGTCGCACCGAGGCCAAGGGTGTAGCCCTTGAAGCCTTCGTTGCCGTCAATGGCAGTTTTGTCCGGTGTGAAACTGGTAACGTCAAAACCCATCATGTTCTCGTTCTTGCCGTACTGAGCCATCACGAAGGGCTTCACGAAGCCGAAGTTGTAGTCAGCGGTCCAGGAAACGCCGAGGGAATCCTCGGAATTCGAGTACTTGCCGTCATAAGCGTTGAGAACGGTGTCGACAACGAGAGCGGTATTGAAGTTGCCGGCCGAGTAGGAAGCGCCGAGAGCAGCGTAGCGATCGTTCCAGCGCTCATTGCCGTTGTGGGAGGAATCTTCCTGACCATTACGGTTGAAGGAGTACTGGGCAGAAACCTTGAAGCCGGCAAAGGACGGAGTGACATAGGTCACGGTGTTGTCCATACGGTCGCGGTCGCCGAGCCAGAAGTTGGCGCGGGTAGCGGACTTGCTCCAGCCGGTGGAGAAGGGAGCGTACTTCAGAAGGTTGTAGGAACCCGTGCCGGCAGCGAGAGCACCCGTACGACCCATGGCGAACGTACCGAAAGCGCCATTGACATAAACGATCGCTTCACGACCAAAGAGGCGGCCGCCCTGATCGAGCGTGCCATCGTCAGCCTTGAAGCCGTTTTCGAGGACGAAGCCAACCTTCATGCCGTTGCCGAGGTCTTCCGTACCCTTCAGGCCGAAGCGCGAACCGGAGTTCTGACCGCTAGCCATGGAGAAGGTGTCAACATCAGCCTTGCCCGTCGTTTCGGAATGCAGGTAGTTAAGGCCAAGGTCAGCCACGCCGTAAAGCGTAACGTCAGCAGCGGCAGCTGTACCGGCAAAAGCGCCGAGAACCGCGAGTGCAGCAAGAGTCTTTTTCATGATATGAAATCCCTTTTTTGAAAAACGCTTCGATCATCCGAGGGGGTCCCCTTTTCGATCAGATCGAAGGTGTTTACATTGTTTACAAGACATCATCAAAGCTCAACCTCAAATCCGTCTTAATTTGTGTTTACTTATAAATATCATCTAGTTAAGATGATCTCAAAGTTGTTTTTATACAGCAACACCATTGCTAGTGAGAAATGTTCGCATTTGAAAGACTGATGCCATGCCTCAATGGATTGACGAAAGCGGCGTCGCTCGATCAGTTTCAGCGGGGAAGCACAATTCGGTGCTCCTCAACCGTGCGGCGCTCCAGGAGGCCGACGGCCTCGTCAGGCATAGAGCTTTCGCTCGCGAAGGCCATGACGGTGTCCGTCCCGGTGGTCTTCACGCGCAAATAAAGGTTCCAGCCGCCTCTATGCAAAAGCGCCCTCCGAAACTCAATCCGGAGAGCGCTTTCTGCTGCTTTTGAAAGCCTTGCGGTCAGACGTTAAAGGACGTCAATCAAAGCGATACATGATGCCGGCGCCGACCGTCCAGTTGACGGCGCTGCTCTCGGTCATGGGGCTGTCCTTCACCTCGTCGGAAAGGCGCATGGCGCCGAGCGTGCCGAAGGCCACCCAGTGCTTGTCGATCGCGTAGGAGGTCTTCACGCCCGCCGTGTAGGCAAGGCCGCCGTCGGGATGGTATTCGTCGAGACCGCTCCTCGCAGCTTCATTTCTCGAAATTCCGAAGTAGTAGTCGTTGAACTTGTCGTTCGCCCAGAGAACGCCGACGGAAGGCGTCACGACGAACTTCGAGAAGCGGAAGTCGTAGGAATAGTCCGCACCCACCAGAATGCCGTCCGATTCGCCGAGGAGATCCCCCTTGATGCCGGCAGAGATCTTGCCAAAGTTCCCGGCCCACTGATAGGAAAGCATGCCTGCGAGGCTCGTCTTGCGGTCGTCGAGCTTCCTGACGGCAGCATTGTCGGAGCGGTCCGTTTTGAAGTACATCGGCATCCAGCTCACGCCAAGCCGAAGGCTGTGACCGCCCTCTTTGAAGAGATACGCACCGCCCTCGATGCCGTTCACGTAGAAGCGTTCGCCTTCGTACTGAACGACCGGAAGCGGATACCACTGGGGATCCGCGTCCTTGTAGACGGGGAAATTAACGAAAGTTGCGGCGCCGAGCGAAAAGCTTCCTGCAGCGGCGGCACCCGCGGCGGCTGCGAGCATCAGCGCAACGGTCCCTGAAACAAAAGTCTTCTTCATTCTTCTTCTGGTCTCACAAAGCGCCCATGGAGCGCATTGAAAATCTTTGATTTTTATTCATGCGTCTTAAAGCAAGACGGACCGCAATCATATCGAGCGCGGGATTCTGTGAACAGTTGTTCACTCTGCGAGATGCAAGCAAATGTTTCCTTCTGCTTTTGTCCGGAAGACTCTATGAAAGGACTTTCCCGATGCCGCTAGCGGAGTGCGGCTGGAAAGAGAAGCGCGGCATACGCGAAAAAACGGGCATTGCAGCGAGAGTTGCCTCTGTTGCCGCAATGCCCGCAGCTCTGAAAAGCATGCTTCGGGAAAACTTTTTTCGCCGTTCCGAAGAGCCCTTAAGTCAGCTCGCGGCAGCGAGCGACGCTTCGGCCGAGCGCCAGTCGCTTTCAGCCATGAGGGGGACCGTCGGGAACTGCCGGACGGAAGACACGTAGGGGAGCTCCACGAGCTCGGAAGTCATGTTCTCAACATAGCTTCTGACCGCGCCCGCGAGACGGAACTGATGGAAGGCGCCCGCTTCCGTGAGGCGGATCCAGTCGCCCCTGCCGCTGATGAGGCCGGCAGCGCGCCAGTTCTCGAGCAAGGGCTCAAGGATGCCGCCCAGCATGACGCCGCCCGCGCGTTCCATGCGCGTGATCGAGAAGCGCCCGTCGGCAATCCCCTGAGCAAGGAGCGCAGCGGCGCGCCAGTAGGGTCGGGGGAGCGTCACTTCCCGCACAGCCCGCCGGCCCGAATAGACGGCGCCCAGCCACTTGTCGAGCTCGGGTTCAATCAGGTATTCGCGTCCGAAGAGACGCCCTCTCGCGCCCGACCCGAAAACGAGCCTGTCGGCGTCGCCCATGGCAAGCGACCGATAAAGGCTCCGTTCGCGCGCGGATCGTCCCCAGCCGAGCGCCGAGCGCACCTCCCATCCTTCGCCGGGCAGGAGCTCAAAGGCGAGTGCATGCTCGGATGCAAGGAGTTCATCCGAAGCCGCGCGGAAGGTTTTCTCGGCTTCGGCCGGGAATTCGGGCTCGCCTGCCGCACGAAGCGTGAGGCCGTCAAGATTCATTGAGGAAGCGGTCCTGAGGTCGCTCTCCCAGACTTCAGGCGACTGTCCGGGCAGACCGTAATTAAGTTCAATCGCGACGCTTGCTTCGTCGTAGGAAAGAAGGCGCTCGAGCGTCTTCACGACCGCATGGGCGTCTTCCACGCGTCCAGCAGCGCGGCGCACCGCCGTATTGAAGGACCGCACGGGAAGAAGGAAGCGCGTGACGCCGCCCGCGAGCGCGGCTTCCATCTTTTCCTCGGTAAAGTGATGCACGCGGGCATCGAATTCGATTTCGCAGTCGTTCGCGAGCGGAAGAATCCTTCTCGCGTTGGAGAGAATGCGCAGAATGTCCACGGGCTCGAGCGCCGTGGGATTGCCGCCCCCGATGCGAAGCGCCTGAATGGGAGTTCCCGACTGCGCATGCTCGCCGCTCCAGAGGCGCATCTCGCGCACGACGGCATCCGCATAGCGGCTGCTCTCGAGCTCGCGGTAGTCGTTCTGCCAGCAGCCGCACCCTTCGCAGCGCGTTTCGCAGAAGGGCACATGGATTTCTGCAACCGCCTTTCCGCGGCGCGTGCGGTCGAGAAGATTCTCAATCTCCTCGTCGGCTGCCGCCCCCGTCAATACTTCAGCCGGAACGACTTCTGAAGAAGAACCCTCACCGGCATTCGCAAATGCCATTCTGCGGGGATCGGACGAAGGCGATGCGCGCCAGTCAAAGGACGCGTGATCGGACGTGGGGCGGGCGAGCGGATGAGAGACGACTTCAGACATGGCGGGAGTGGGAAAAATCTTAATCGCAAATGAGAATAATTCTCTTTTACGTAAGATTATCACTCCCCGCGCGCCGGCGCACCTCTTTTGGGCCGGCCGGTCCCGATGAACGTTATCGGGAATTCCCGGATTACTGCGAGATCTTGCCGTCCTCGTTCTTATGGCTTCGCGCCGATGCCCAGAGCTTTGAACGGTCAAAGTCCGCCACTTCGTCAACGGGCTTGCCGCCCAGGGCCTTCACTTCGCCAGAGAGCCTGCGGATTTCCGCGCTCTGCGCCTCAACCACGCGCACGAGCTCGAGGATCGAAACAGCGTACGGATCCTTGTCGCCCGCGCTCACGCCGTAGGCATGGAACTCCTGTTCCTTAGGCTTCTCTTCCGCGGTCTTCTCCTCGCATCCCGGCTTCTTTGCGGTCTTCGGGCACGTAGCGCGGCCCGGCACGCCCACAACAACGGCACCCGCGGGAACGGGCTTCACGACGACGGCGTTCGAACCGATCTGAGCGCCGGCTCCGACCGTGAAGGAGCCGAGGACCTTGGCTCCCGCGCCCACCACGACGCCTTCTTCAAGCGTCGGATGGCGCTTCGCGCCCTTGGTGAGGGACGTTCCGCCCAGCGTCACCCCGTGGTAGATCGTGCAGTCGTCGCCCACTTCCGCCGTCTCGCCGATCACGACGCCCATGCCGTGGTCGATGAAGACGCGGCGGCCGATCTTGGCGCCCGGATGAATTTCAATGCCGGTAAGGAAGCGCCCGACGTGGGACACCCATCGGGCGAAGCTCTCCCACCCCTGAAGCAGACACCAGTGCGCCGCGCGATGGATCACCACCGCATGAAACCCCGGATAGGAAAAGATGATTTCAAGCGTGCTGTGCGCAGCCGGATCCTTTTCCCGGATGGTTTCAATAAGTTCCCTGGCGTCACTGATAATCGACATTGAATTGGCCTTGAGTTGAAATGAAATCGTTCGCTTCTTCCAAACGTACTTCGGCGTCAGTCTGAGGATTCGGGCTTGTGTGCGGACTGAGCCTTCGTTTTGCTCCCGATCCGCTCCTTCTTCGGCTGAATGATGGCGGCGCAGATTCCGCGAAGGAGCGCGAGTTCGTTCTTGGACAACCCCGAACGGCTGAAGATCCTGCGCGTCATGTCCATCAGATGCCGGGGGTTGGCGGGATCATGGTAGCCGCAGGCTTCCATCGCCTTTTCCCAGTGACCGTAGAAGCCTTCGATCGACTCGCTCGACGCGGGCTCATCGTTTTCGAAGCGCCCCTGCCAGTCGTAGAGCTCGCCTTCCTTTCCGTCCGCCGCAAGGAGCGCCATCTGCATTTCATAGGCGGCGATCTGCACGGCCTGAGAAAGATTGAGGCTCGGGCTCTGGGGATCCGCAGGAATAGCCGCGCACCCCTGGCAGAGCATGATTTCTTCGTTGGTCATACCGCTTCGCTCGGTGCCGAAAACAAAGGCGAGGTCGCCGTCCATCTGCTCGAGCCAGGCGGTCGCCTTTCCGGCCGCTTCCCGCATGGGCGAGAGCTTCGGACCGTATTCGCGGTCGTAGCCCGTGAGCGCCCAGGCAAAAGTAACGCCTTCGAGGGCGTCGGCAAGCGTCTCATGCATGCGCGACGCTTCGAGCACGTCAATGGAGCTCGTCGCATACGCAACCGCTTCCGGGTGCGTGCGATAGCCGGGCTCGCGGGGTGCAACGACCCTCAGGTCGCGAAACCCCATCGTTTTGATGGCCCGTGCGGCCGAACCGATATTGCCCGGATGGGCGGGTTCACAGAGGACGAATCGAACGCGTCGGGTAAGCTCGGGCGTCTGCTGCATTTCGAAGGGTGAAAGGAAGAAATCAAAAGAGTTCCGGCAGCAAAGAAGTCAATCTCTTTCTGCCGAACCTCGCAAAAGAAGCTGAAGGGCTCATTTTAGGATGCCTTCAGGGAAATAGGTGTAAACCCTTGGAGGTTTAATCAAGTCAGCCCTGGGGCGCCTTCATAAGGAGCGCAACGGCATAGGAAGCCATGCCTTCCTCGCGACCGACAGCATCCATCTTTTCGTTGGTCTTGGCCTTGACGCTCACGCGTTCAATATCGATTCCGAGGGTTCTCGCGACGCTCTCGCGGATCGCCTTCATGTGAGGACCGATCTTGGGGCGTTCGGCCACGATGGTGGAATCAATATTGACGAGAGTCCACCCTTCAGAGCGCACGAGCTCCATCACTGCCGCGAGGAGCTTCGCGCTGTCTGCGCCCTTCCACTTGGGGTCTGAGGGCGGAAAGTGCGTTCCGATGTCCCCCAGGGCTGCTGCGCCCAGCACCGCATCCGTAATGGCATGAAGGAGCACGTCCGCATCGGAATGGCCGTCCAAGCCCTTTTCAAAGGGAATCGTGATTCCGCCCAGAACCAGAGGACGCCCCTCGACCAGACGGTGAGAGTCGTATCCCTGACCCACGCGGATATTGGGAATCGTCATGTTTTTCTCTCCAAGAATGAGTCCGGCGACGATTTCATCCCCGGGCTGCGTGACCTTGATGTTGGCTGAACGGCAGGAGACAGCCTTGACGGGAAGCCCCAGACGCTCAACAGCGCTCGCTTCATCGGTAACGCCTTCCGTGCTTCTCTGAAGCGCATTCATCAGCGTTCTCACGCGAAAGAGCTGCGGCGTGGCCGCCCGCCAGAGGTTCTCCCTCGGCACGGTTTCGAGAATCCTGCGGCGAGAGTCGGTGCGCTTCACGGTATCGGCCATCGGAACGGCGAGGATCCCGCCTTCGACGCTCGAGTCGCCTAAGACCTCGTCGAGGAGGTGATTGACTTCCGAAGGCCTCACGCAGGGACGCGCCGCATCGTGCACCAGCACCCAGGCGTCGCCCGGGAGGTTCGCCGCCATAAGCCCCCCCAATACCGTGTCGGCTCTTTCTCGTCCTCCCGCCCGAAGAACCTTTACGCGGGGGCCGAAAGCTTTGGCCGTTTCATCGATCCAGGCATCCTCCTGACTCACCACCACGAAGATGGCGTCAATGCGCGAAACGCGCTCGAGCGCGCGGACCGTCTGAAGAAGCATGGGTTCGCCCGCAATATCCATGTACTGCTTCGGGATCCCTGCTCCCATGCGGCGTCCGACGCCGGCCGCGGGAATCAGCGCCGCAATGCGGGCTTTCTTGTCGTCTGGCATTCCTTATGTTCCTCTTTGAAGAGTCCGGAGGAGAGGCTCCAAGTCTAACGGGCAAAAAGAGAAGCGAATTTTCATGCTTCGTTTATGCCCGGCCTCCGCCGAAAGTATTAAGCTCTCCTTCCCTTTTCGGACCCCAACAAAAAACAAACACGCACCATGGAAAAAACCGTCGAACGCATGATGTATGCCGCGCGCTGGCTGCTTGCTCCGATCTACATCGGCCTTTCATTAGCGCTCCTCGCTCTGACGATCAAATTTTTCCAGGAAGTCGTTCACGTGCTCCCGCATGTGCTCGACCTCTCCGAGAACGACCTGATCCTCGCCATTCTTTCCTTCATCGATATGGGCCTCGTGGGCGGCCTTCTTGTGATGGTGATGTTCTCGGGCTATGAGAACTACGTCTCCTCGATCGACATCGAGAAGGATGCGGAGCGCCTCTCCTGGCTCGGGAAGCTTGACACGGGCTCGCTGAAGAACAAGGTGGCTGCGGCAATCGTTGCCATTTCGTCGATTCACCTCCTCAGAATCTTCATGGGCATTCAGGAGATCGCGAACGACAAGCTCGTCTGGTACGTGATCATCCACCTGACGTTCGTTCTTTCGGCTCTCGTGATGGCCTTCATCGACCGCTTCTCGCGGCACTGACCCGAACGACGGTCTTGAGATTCAGGAAAAACGGCCTGCGCTTTGAAAGAGAAGCGTCAGGCCGTTTTTCTTGGGTTGTCGCAATTCCACGTCATCCGCCGGAAACTATTTCGGATTAGCCCATGCGCGCCGGAGATTCCGGATGACGATTGCCGACAAACCGAATAACCAAATCATCATTTTTACTGTTTAACACAGAGTTAAAGATAAAAATCTCTGTTCTCTCAGGGTCATCCGTTTGCATGAAGACGGGACCATGAATCCGGGTATACACCTAATTTCTGTTTTCCCACAGCGTGTTTTCGACGCGCAAAATGCGATCCCAAACATATATCGCGGGCGCGAGAGCGTCCGCTGAACGCGTTTCCTCAATTGAAAACCAGATCGCAGGAGATACTCGTGATCCGCACGAACCTCAAGATTGCGGCGACGGCTCTCGCCGTGGCTTCCGCCTTCGCCTCGACGGCCTATGCCGCCGGCTTCCAGCTTACTGAACAGTCCGCTCTCGCCCTCGGCCGCGCCTACGCCGGCGTCGGCGTCGACGGCACGGACGTTTCGGGCATGTACTACAACCCGGCCACGATGACCCTTCATCCGGGCACGCAGGTTCAGCTGGGCGCTGTGGGCGTCGGCCTCAATCTTGAGTATGTCGGTCATGATGCCGAGTACAAAGAGAACGGCCGAGCCAAGGAAGAAGTGCTTCCGCACGGCTATATCTCCCACCAGATCAACGACACTACCTGGGTTGGTCTTGCCATTACGATCCCGTACGGCCTCGCCACGGAATATGACTCCAATTGGAAGCATCAGGAACTCGGCACGGATGCCAAGATCACCGTGATCAACTTCAACCCGAATGTCGCCTGGAAGGCTACGGATACGCTTTCCTTCGGTGCGGGCCTTGCGCTGCAGTATGTGGATGCTAAATTCGGTGTCGGTGTCGCGAAAGACAAATTGGGACTTGGCTCAATCCACAACGAATACACGGCAGATGGCTTCACCTGGGGATTCAATCTTGGCATGATGTGGGCCCCCGTCGAGAACGTTCGATTCGGGGTTTCGTATCGTTCTGAAACGAAGCACAAAACGAACGGAACGCTCAAAACGCGCGGTACGGACAATCTGGCTGGGCTGAGTGGTGATTATGACGCCTCGGTTACTGTTTCCGGCCCGGCTTGGGCAATGTTCAATGCAGCATGGGATGTCAACGACTACCTCAGCCTTTACGCCACCTTCCGTTGGGCAGATTGGTCTAGCTTCAAGAGTCTCAAAACCGATGCTCCTGAACTCAGTTCTAATGTCGTAGGGACGCTGGGAGCCCTCGGGAAAAACGGCATTCTCAACGAAGGACAAATTAAGTCTTTGTCCGCTGTTTTCAACAATCTTGCCAACATCGAGAATAATTGGGTCGATACCTACCTGTATTCTGTAGGTTACGACCTCCGCGTGAATTCCTTCTGGACTCTGCGCGGTGGCGTTGCCTATGAAACGTCTGCTATCGGCGACCCCAAGACCCGTACGGCCCTCATTCCTGACGCTGACCGCTGGTGGTTTGCTATCGGATCCTCTTTCCACTGGACGAAGGACTTCCAGACGGATATCGGCTTTGCTCATCTGCACGGTGTGCATGAACGTTCGCTCTATGACCACACTCCGGGCGGTAACAGCGAACAGATTGGCAAGTTCCGTCATCTTGACGCCTACCTCCTCGGCGTTCAGATGCAGTACCGCTTCTAAGCCGATCCTCGGATGAGATAGACGCTCGTCTGATTTCAAACCCGCATGAGATCATTTCTTGTGCGGGTTTAATTTATGTTCATATTATTTATAAACATGTTAATTACATAACACACTACTTATTTCGCATGAATTAAATCCAGTAATCGAGCTCAAGCGCAAGATCCGACCGGAATGGCCTTATCAACACGGTCGACGATGCATTGAAGTTAATTTGCGAGAAGAACTACGCAACTTTCATCCGCAGGATGCGATGCCGGAAGTTCTACGCTTACGGCATCGCTTTCTGCAGGAAATTCAATTGTCAGCTCTCTGAGCCTGAAGCGCTTCAAGGCTCCCGAAGCGCATCAAGATTGCTCTGTGCGCCCGTCCAGAAATTGGCGCTTGGCTTCAAGAGCCTCTCGTACCCCGCCCGATGAATCGCTTCACGGCTCGCAGCTTCGGCGCACTCGAAGACATCAGCTTCCGCAACGCTCAGTACCTCGCGATCGCGCATGAGGGCCCTGCCTGCAACAAAAACATCCGCAACGTCGCCGGTGTTCCCGAACATCATGAGTTGATGGATCGGCATGAGGCGCGGCATCAGGTGCGGCGACGTCATTTTGATCGTCGTGATGTCGGCGAGCTTCCCTGCCTCGAGAGACCCCAGATCATGTTCGCGACCAATTGCCCGGGCGGCTTCGATCGTGATCATGGAGAGGAGCTTCCCGGCAGGCAGGAGGAAGGGGTCGTTCGCCACCGACTGCTGCAGGAGCGCGGTGTCGCGCGCCGCACGGAAAAGATCGAACGGCATGGCCGGAGCCGTGCCGTCTGTCGTGACGGCGACGTTTGCACCGAGCTCAATCAGTTCCGGCACCGGGCAGCGCATCGGGATCTGATTCCAGGAAGGCGTCGTCGTGACGTTTGTTTTGGTCTCGGCGAGAATCATTGCTTCATTAAACGATATCCCCTTGCAGTGCTGCACATGAACGTCGGGCCCGAGAAGCGGATCGTCGGCCTGAGCGGCGAGGCGAATCATGCCGCCAAAGGCTTCGGTATGAATCCTCACTTTCTGGCGGCGCGCTACCTCGCGGATCGACTTCATCATGTGGCGGTCTGCTTCAGTCAGGCGGCAGGCAAGATCGGCGGGCGTCGCTTTAGAGCCTTCAATCGAACTCACCATTACGAAGGGTGCGGCAAACGCACCAATGAGGCCGTTGTAGCTCCCGTTCACAAGCTCAATCGCCTCTTCGGCCTTGGCCATCAGTTCGTCGAAAGAGAATTCTTTTTCGACGAGGCGGCCGTTCTCTTCCTGAGCGAATGCCCTGGGGTACGGCGGATTCGAGGGACCGATCGCCGGATTTTCGCGCGTGCCGACTTCGGCGTGCCCGCGGACATGCTCCGCAATGATGCGGGGATCGTCGCACCGGGCGGCATTTGAAATCACCGACACGCCGCAGGTGATCCCGGCCTTCAGGCGCTCCAGCGCCGCAAGCCGCCCTTCGGCATGCCAGTAGGCGGGCGTCGTGCAGTGATGGTAGAGCTTCGTCAAGTAGTCCATCCAGCGCGTGCGGGAGTCGAGACCAAGCGTCCGGTTGAGGCAGTGCCCGGCATGCGTATGGGCGTCGATGAGGCCCGGGAGAACCATTTTCCCCGACATGTCGATCCTCTCGACATCCTGACCGGCGATCTGCTGAAGAAGCGCTTCAGTCTTCCCGACCGCCTCGATGCGGTCCTTTTCAATCAGAACCGCACCGTCTTCGATGCATTCATAGTCGCCGTTCATCGTGACAACGTAGCCGTGAATCAGAATCCTGCGCCCGGTCATGCCGCTCTCCTTTTAGGGGATCAAAAGCGGCATCTGAAGCCCGTGCCGCCTCTTTGCCCGAGTGTAGGAAGAGGCTGTCGGCGCGCCTATAGCATCCGGCGACAGAACCTGTCCTTTAGCGTCGAGATTCCCAAAAGAAACGGGCACCCGTCCGAAAACGAATGCCCGCAAAAGCGTTCCCTGCAGCTGTCTCCTCTGAAATCAGATCGTCATGATTCCCTGAGACATCAGAGCGTTCAGCTCGGATCGCAGCAGTGCGGAATCTTCCAGGAAGAGAAGAGCCCCACGAAGAAGCCTCCGATCGCCGGGCTCACCCACTGGAGCCCCTCAGCAGCCCAGGGCAGATCCCTGCAGACATTGGAGAGCATGGGAACCGTCAGCCCGAAGGCTTCCAGACCCTGCGTGATCGCGACGACGCCTGTGAAGAGAATCGTCATCGGATAGACCCAGCGGTGCTGAGGCAAACGCCGCCAGACAAGCGTGATGAGCGCAAGCACGATCAGAACGATCGCGATCGGATAGATGGCGACAAGCACCGGAATCGAAAACTTGAGAATGAGCGTAAGGCCCGCATTGCTCACGATCATGCTCACGAACGCAAAGAGCGCCGCCCAGCCGCGGTAGCCGAGCTTCGGCATGAGCGAGCTGAAGTAGTCCGAACAGCAGGCAATGAGGCCCACGCACGTATTGAAGCAGGCAATGAAGAAGACGAACCCGAGGAGCACCGTGCCGAGAGGCCCGAAGAGCGTGCCGGCAGCCGCCGTAAGAATCTGCGCGCCGTTCTCAAAGCTGTTCGAGATGCTGCCCGCTTCCATGCCGACCTGAGAGAGCGCACCGTAGACGCAGAAGAAGATGACCGCGGCCACGATGCCCGCAAAGACCGTTTCCTTCACGACCGCGCTTTCCGACTTGATGCCGAAGGCGCGGATGTTCATCGCGATGATGAGGCCGAAATTGAGGGCCGCGAGCGTATCCATCGTCTGGTAGCCGTCGATGAAGCCCGTGAAGAAGGCGTTCGCGGCGTAGCCCGCTTTTGCGACCCCGGGTTCGCCGATCGGCGTCGCCATCACTCCTATCCAGAGAATGGCGATGAGCGTGATGAGCGCGGGACAGAGGAAGCGCCCCAGGCGCTGCGTAAGCTTCTCAGGGTTCAGCGCCACTGCGAAGGCGAGGAGAAAGAAGACCACCGAATAGGCAAACTGCGATGTACCGAGAAGCGACCACCCGCCCATTTGAGCTTCGAGGAGTCCGAAGTTTTCGAGAACAGGGCGCACCACCATTTCAAAGGACGTGCTCGCCGTTCTCGGAATAGCAAGGCAGGGACCGATCGAAAGGTAGATGAGGAGCATGAAGACGAAGGCGAAGGCCGGATGCACGCGGCCCGCGAGCGACTTCAAACCGCCAGACTCCGCCACTGCCATCACGCCGAGAATTGGAAAGCCCACGGCAGTGACGAGAAAGCCTGCAAGTGCAGGAAGCGTGTCGACGCCGGCCTGAGCGCCGAGCCAGGGCGGAAAGATGAGGTTCCCTGCTCCGAAGAACATGGCGAAGAGCGTGAATCCGACGAGAAGGCGTTTCCCAAGCGGCAGTGAATTCATGAGTCAAGAAATCCGGGGTAAAGATTAGAAAGCCCGAAAGGCTAACACGTCTCTACGCCTCGCGGCCATGTCCGTCCTGAAGCTCCGATCGTGCGGCAAGCGAAGGCTTTTTCAATTTCCCTTTGTGGCAGAATGTCCGCAAAATCAGCGCTTCTTTATGGACCGCCCTGCGCAGCATCGCGCCGGGCGGGCTTTGGCGTTTGTACATCTTCTTCTCTACGTCATGCCATGACCGACACGCCCATCCTCTTCAAGGAAAACCTTGCCGCCGTCGAACCCGGTGTTCGCCGCAGGCTCGAAATCTCCGCCCAGACGAGCGACGCCGCGGCGATTGCCCGCGCTGCACTCGACATGAAGGCAAAGGGCATGCGCGTGCTCGTCGTCTGCGCGGATCCGGCGGATGTGCCGAGGCTCTCTTCCGAACTTCCCTGGTTCGAACCTGAACTTAATGTTCGGCCGTTGCCCGACTGGGAAACACTCCCCTACGACGTTCTCTCGCCCCAGGAAGACCTCGTTTCCGAGCGTCTCGAAACGCTCTACCGCCTGACGGCTCCCACCGGGGGCGCGGACGTGCTTCTCGCCTCAGCGATCACGGCGTCGCAGCGAATGGCTCCGGTCTCCTACATTGGTGCGAGCACCTTCTTCTTTCACGAGGGCGAGCGGATCTCGATCGGCGCGATCAAGGAGCGCCTCGCGCTCGCGGGGTACGCCTCCGTGAAGCAGGTTCTTGCGGCCGGCGAATTTGCCGTTCGCGGGAGCATCGTCGACGTCTTCCCGATGGGGTCCGAACGACCCTTCCGACTCGACTTCTTCGACGACGAGATCGAATCGATCCGATGGTTCGACGTGGAAACCCAGCGCTCGATGGAGGAAACGAAGGAAATCCGGCTCCTCCCCGGGCACGAATTCCCGGTGGACCCGGATTCGCTCCTTGCCTTCCGCCAGCGCTGGCGCACGCAGTTTGCGAGCGACCCGAGAAAGAGCCTCGTCTACACCGACATTGAGAAAGGCATTCTTTCGCCCGGCATTGAATACTATCTGCCGCTCTTCTTTGAATCGACCTCCATCCTCGCCGACTACCTGTCGGAAACGACCCGCGTCTTTCTCGTGGGCGACGCCGAAAAGGCGCTCCAGGCCTTCTGGCGCGACATGACGTCGCGCGCGAAGGTCCTTCTGACCGACATCCTCCGTCCGGCGCTCCCGCCTGAAATGCTCTGGCAGAAGCCCGAGGAATTCTTCAAATCCCTCAACAAGTTCGCGCGCTTCACGGTCGAAAAGAGGAACCGTGCCGAAGACCTCGAGCTCCTCACGGGCGTTGAGGTCGACAGGAAGAGCCAGAACCCGGTTGAAAAGCTTCTGCACCGCACGCAGGAATACGGCATGAAGGGCTGGAGAACGCTCATTTCCGCGTCGTCCCCGGGACGCGAGGAAACGATGTCGGAGCTCTTCCGCTCGGGCGGCCTCAAATTTTCGCCCGTCGACTCGTGGGGAGACTTCCTCGCGGCCGACGACAAGGTGAACATCGCCGCAACGCCGCTTTATTCCGGCGCGGTCTTTGAAAAAGAAAAGCTCGTCATCCTCACGGAAACCGAACTTTATGCCGCGAGTCCCCGGCGGCAGCGCCTGAGGCGCGTCAAGCACGCGACGACGCTCGAAATGATGGTGCGCGACGTCGCGGAACTGAAGCCCGGCGACGCCGTCGTTCATGCCGACCACGGCATCGGACGCTACCGCGGGCTCGTGCGCATGGAAACGGGGGAAGGCGAAGCCGAGTTCCTCGAGATTGAATACAAGAACGAAGCGAAGCTCTTTGTTCCGATCACGAATCTGCAGCTCATCTCCCGCTACGCGGGTGCCGACCCCGATCATGCGCCGCTCCACCAGCTCGGCCGCGGGGACTGGGAGAAGGCGAAGCGGAAGGCCGCCGAAGAGGTGCGCGACACCGCGGCTGAACTCCTCAACCTTTATGCCTTGAGAAAAACCCGCGAAGGGCTCAAATTCAAGCTCGACCCCAACGACTATCAGGCCTTCCGGGAGGGCTTCGCCTTCGACGAAACGCCTGATCAGGCGAGCGCCATTGAGGCGGTCGTGAGCGACATGACGTCAGGGAAGCCCATGGACCGCCTGGTCTGCGGCGACGTCGGGTTCGGCAAAACTGAAGTCGCGCTTCGCGCCGCATTCATTGCCGCGATGGCGGGCCGACAGGTTGCAGTCCTCTGCCCGACGACGCTTCTGGCGGAGCAGCATGCCGCCACCTTCCGCGACCGCTTCCGCGCGTGGCCCGTGACGATTGCCGAGCTCTCGCGCTTCCGTACGGGTAAGGAAACAACCAAAGCACTCGAAGGCCTCGCCGACGGCACGGTCGACATCGTGATCGGCACGCACAAGCTCCTTTCCGACAAGGTGAACTTCAAGAACTTGGGGCTCGTCATCATCGATGAGGAGCACCGCTTTGGCGTACGTCAGAAGGAGCTTCTGAGGAAAATCCGCGCTGAAGTGGACGTGCTCACGCTCACGGCAACCCCGATTCCGCGCACGCTCTCGATGAGCCTCGAAGGGATCCGCGACTTTTCCGTCATTGCGACCGCTCCGGAGCGCAGACTCTCCGTCAAAACCTTCGTTCAGAGCGACCAGGACGGAACGATCCGCGAGGCGATCCTGCGTGAACTAAAGCGCGGCGGTCAGGTCTACTTCCTTCACAACGAAGTCGAAACCATGGAGAACGCCCGGCTTCGGCTCGAAAAGCTCGTGCCCGAAGCCCGCATTGCGGTCGCTCACGGCCAGATGCATGAGCGCGAGCTCGAGCGCGTGATGCGCGAGTTCTATCAGCAGCGCTTCAACCTGCTCCTTTGCTCCACCATCATCGAAACGGGCATCGACGTTCCTTCCGCCAATACGATCATCATCGAGCGCGCGGACAAGTTCGGCCTCGCTCAGCTTCACCAGTTGCGAGGCCGCGTCGGGCGTTCGCACCATCAGGCATACGCCTACCTGCTCACGCCCCCCGACGGCGCGTTCACGAAGGATGCGCAGAAGCGCCTGGACGCCATTCAGGCTCTGGAGGATCTGGGCTCGGGCTTCTACCTCGCCATGCACGACCTCGAAATCCGCGGCGCGGGCGAAGTTTTGGGCGAACACCAGAGCGGCGAAATTGCAGAAGTCGGCTATGACCTCTACAACCGCATGCTCATGCAGGCGGTCAAGGCCCTGAAGCGCGGCGAAAGCCCTTCGGTCGACGGGCCGCTTTCGCTCTCGACCGACATCAATCTTCATGCGCCCGCGCTCCTGCCCTCTTCCTACGTATCCGACGTCTCCCAGCGCCTCGCCTACTACAAGGCGTTTGCCTCCGCCGAGGACCGCTACGCGCTCGAGAAGTCGACCGAAGCTTTGGTCGACTGCTACGGGAAGCTCCCCGACCCGGCAAGGAGGCTGATCGACATCCATCGCCTGAGGCTTCGCTGCGAAGCGATCGGCATCCGCAGAATCGACGCCGCAGCGGCCGGAATCATCATCATCTTCACGCAGAAGCCCAATCTCGATCCGCTCGCGCTCATCAAGTTCCTCCAGTCGAGAACGGATGCGCAGATGCTCGGACCCGAGAAGCTCAGGCTCAAAGGTTCGAGCGACGATCCGGAAAAGCGCCTCGCGATCGTCTATGAAACGCTCGCCAGACTTTCGCCTCAGGGAACTGGAAGCGGAAGCAGCGACGAGAGCGGTAAAGGCGAGAGCGGCAAGAGCGGGAATGCGCCTTCATCCAAAGCCGTCTCTCCTGCCTCTTCTTCCGCTTCGAAGAAGTCTCCTCAGAAGGCATTGCCCCAGAAGCCCGCTCAGACCACGGCGAATGTGCTGAAGGCTACGCACGGGAGAGGGTCGCGCGGCGGCCACGCCGTCCGGGCGATTGGTCCGCGGCGCGGTTAAGGCGATGCCTGAGAACTGACGCGAAAAAGGCCCAAAACGAAAAAGGCTCTGAGATCTTCTCTTTCCAGGAGAAGCTCAGAGCCTTGTTTTTTGTGCCGTGAAGGGAAAGCCCTATCAGCGGCCTAGCTCAGGCTGCCAGCGCATCAGGCGCTTTTCGCAGACCGTGACGATGCGGTCGAGGATGAGCGCGCAGGCGGTCAGCACCAGAATGCCTGCCATCACCGTATTCATGTCGAAGGTGGTTTCTGCCTGCAGGATCAGGTAGCCCACGCCTTCGGCCGACCCCAGGTATTCGCCGATCACGGCGGCGACGAACGCCATGCCGACCGACGTATGAAGGCTCGAGAAGACCCAGCTCATGGCTGACGGGAGATAGACGTGCTTCAAGAGCTGCTTCGCGTTCGCGCCCAGCATCCTTGCGGAATTGAGAACCGTCGGGTTCACCTCGCGAACGCCCTGGTAGACGTTGAAGAAGACGATGAAGAAGACGAGCGTGAAGCCCAGGGCAATCTTCGACGCGGGCCCCAAGCCGAACCACACCGCAAAGATCGGCGCGAGAATCACGCGGGGCATGGAGTTCAAGCCCTTGATGAAGGGATCAGCAACAGCGGCCGCCATGGGCGAGAGCGCGAGCCAGAGGCCGGTGGCGAGGCCCGCCACGGTGCCGATCGCAAAGGCCATCACGGTTTCGTAGAGCGTCACTGCGAGATGACGGTAGATTTCGCCCCCGACAAACCAATCCTTGATCCGCATGAAGATCTCATAGGGTTCGCCGAAGAAGAAGGCCGCCTGGCTGTCGTTTGAAAAGAAGAAAGGCGGGATCAGCCCCGGCTTCGTCATCGCCCACCAGAAGACGAAGATGGCGGCGAGGAGCCCCCACTGCCAGATGCGGATTTTGAAGGCGTTCGCGTGATGATTCATTTTCTTTTGCCTGCCTCTAGAAACTTTTTTCCTAAACCCCTGGATCAGATCGCTGCGCGATGCTGCTGATAGGACTTCAGCACTTCGTCGCGAAGCACATTCCAGATGGCTGCATGGCATTCGTTGAAGGCGGGCGTCATGCGGATTTCCGCCACATTCCGTGGTCTCTCGAGCGTGATCGGAAAGTCGCCGATCGGGTGAGAAGCGGGACCGACCGAAAAGACCACCACGCGGTCGGACATGGCGATCGCTTCGTCGAGGTCGTGCGTGATGAAGAGCACGGCCTTCTTCTTTTCCTGCCAGATGGCGAGAAGCTCGTCTTCCATGAGCTGGCGCGTCTGAATGTCGAGCGCCGAGAAGGATTCGTCCATGAGGAGAATGTCCGGATCCGCAATCAGGGTCTGCGCCATCGCGACGCGCTTTCTCATGCCGCCCGAAAGCTCGTGGGGATAGCGGTCGGGGAACTTTTCGAGTCCCACGCGGGCGAGCCAGCTCATGCCGAGCTCGCGGGCGTGCTTCGGATCCTCGCCCCGGAAGGTGAGGCTCATCGTGACGTTTTCAAGAGCCGTAGCCCAGGGCATGAGGCTCTCGGCCTGGAACATGTAGCCCGCGCGGCGGTTGAGCCCCTGAAGGGGCTTCCCGTAAACGAGCACCTCGCCGTCGGCGGGCTTCAGAAGCCCGGCCGCGGCATTGAGGATTGTCGACTTTCCGCATCCGGTCGGCCCCACGACGCTCACGAATTCACCGTCGCCGATGGAGAAGGAGACGTTTTCCGTCGCGGTGTAGATGCCTCCGGGAACAGGGAAGCGGCAGGAAACGTTCTTGAATTCGATGGCGGGCATGTCGCCCGATTGCGAAGTGGTAGATGCGGACATCACGGATGCCTGAGTTGAATGCGGTTTTGAAAAGTCGGAATGGATGTAATTGGCGTGCCTGCGAGATCCCTTACGCCTTTCTGGCGTTGATCGGCGAAGCTTCAGCAAACTGATTGGCGAAGCAGGCGGCCGCGTCGAACTTGAAGGACGCGAGCGCCGGCGTCACGGAGGAGAGGGCCTTCGCCGCCGCCTCAACGCACCCCGCGGGGAAGCGGCCGTTGGTCGACATCGAGGGGCGGTTGTTGACGAAGCAGTGGGCGTAGAGATCGGGATTCCCCATGAAGGCCTGACGCGGCACCGACTTCATGAGCGTTTCAGGCGTTACCTTCTCGATCACCTTGAGCGAGCGGATGACCGCGTTCGTGAGGCGCTGAACCGTTTCCGGATTGGCCTTCACGAAGGCTTCCGGGGCGTAGAGGCAGCCGCCGACCATTGCACCGCCGTAAAGCGCATCCGATTCATCCACGCGGCGCGTGTCGGTGACGATCGTGATCGCCTTTTCATCGGTGAGCTGCGTGATGACGGGGTCGAGGCCAACCAGGGCATCGATCTGACCGGCACGCATGGCGGCAATGGCGCCAGCACCCGTGCCCACGCCGATCACGGAGAATTCATTGGGCTTCACGCCCGCGCGCTGCATGACGAAGTTCGCAATCACGTGCGTGGAGGAACCCGGGGCCGAGACGCCAATGCGGCGGCCCTTCAATTTGGCAGGATCCTTTTCGTCCTTCATCGTCGTGCGGTTCATGACGAAAACGCACTGAGGCGCGCGGTCCTGAAGCACGAAGGCCGTCATGCGCTGGCGCTTCGTCTGCATCATGAGCGTGTGCTCGAATGCGCCCGAAACCACGTCGGCCGAGCCGCCCACAACAGCCTGAAGCGACTTGGAGCCCCCCTGGAAGTCGACCACCTTGACGTCGAGCCCTTCCTCCTTATAGAAGCCCATCCAGTCGGCGAGCGCCATCGGGAGGTAGTAGTAGAGGTTCTTGCCGCCGACGGCGATGGTCACGGACTTCTTTTCGGGTTCCTTTGCCCACACGCCGCGGGAGAAGGTGGAAGCGGAAATGCCGGCGGCCGCGAGCGTGGCGGCGGCAATGAAGTCGCGGCGGGAGATCGAGGAGAAGAAGGAAGAAGAGAAGGAGGGAGCAAACATGATGGTCATCCGAAAAGAAGGCATGGGTTCTTTAAAACCGCAGAGGATGACGCGCTTCCCCGGATTTTCAGTCGATCCGGACGATTTTCATCGCTTCGCCCGGTCGATCTCCCGGAAGTCTTCAGGACTTCATTGAGGAGCCGGCACCTCTGCATTTTTGCGGGGCTTTGGGAGGAAGGCTCTTTGCTTTTCCGGCAGCAGCCGGAGGAGCTTCAGATGCCGTCCTCCACCCTAAGTCGAAGCCGCAGGAGACCGGCATGGAGAACAAGATGCATCCGGCGTGAAACCGTGCTTTGGGAAGCTTCTGAATGCATCTGCGAAATCTCCAAAATAAAAAGTTGATCTATTTGAGTTCTATGGAAAGCGACTGTTCGTTTCCTTTGTCGTGCGGTGAATAATGCACCCTGCAGGCCCTCCCGGCAATAGTGAAAACATCCCAGAACCTCCATTTTCTTAGGTAGATCTGCCTAAGCGAAGGATGATTTATGCAAAAGAGAAGAAAATTCTCTTCTCCTAACATTCAATGTCAAAAATAGAGAAGCACCTTATCTTTGCTTTTTAAGGAATTTTTAAATCCATACTCAGAATACTGCGTAAATAAACTTTCGCTTTATTCTGAATATCGTCCTCAAACATTCAGATCGCTATGCGCACGAACCTGGCGTCTGCGCGTTCAATGCGGTATTCGCAGATCCGGCCGTCAGGAAGCCGCGAAGTCCGACAGAGAACGAGCATCGACGTCGTTGTCGACAAAGGCGGGATTGACCTCGCAACTGCTGAAAGAGAAGATGGAGTAGAAAGGCATGACCTCTGCGCGCATGCCATCACTGAAGGCGTAACGGAACGCTCACGCACGCTTTTTGCGCTGGGCTCCGGATGCAATCCAGCGCTTTCCCCGATTTCCGCCCAAACACCACGCGCAGGAATAAAAACATGAACCTCCTCAAAAAACGCTGGCTCCTCCTTGCCGCTGCGTGCCTCATCAACCTCTGCGCAGGCTCCATCTACGCCTGGTCGGTCTTTGCGCCGCCTCTTGCTGAACGCCTCTCCCTCATCACAGGCACTGCCGTCACGGCAGGAAGCCTCGCCGCCGCCTTCAGCCTTGCTAACGGCATTGCACCCATTCCGATGATCCTGGGCGGCTGGATCAACGACCGCTTCGGACCGCGCGCCATCATTCCCGCTGGCGGCATCGTGATGGGAATCGGCTTCTATCTGGCCGCAAGGGCCGCAACGCCGCTTGAGCTTATCCTGGGCTACGGGCTGGGATTCGGTCTGGGACTCGGATTCGTCTATGGGTCGAGCGTCAACACAACACTCAAATTCTTTCCCGACCACAGGGGGCTTGCGGGCGGCATCGCGACGGCGGTGTACGGCCTCAGCTCCGTGCTTCTTCCTCCTATCGCGCATGCGCTTATTGAAACGGAGGGCATTGAAGCGGCGCTCCTCACGCTGGGCGGCATCTTCACGGTCGTGATTGCGGCGGGCGGCCTTCTTCTCGAAAAGTGCCCGGACGGTTTTGCAAAGCAATTCTCTGCTGCCGCACCCGGCAAACGAAGGGCAGCGGAAGAGTGCGACTGGCGCGGAATGCTTCGTTCGAAGCGCTTTCCTCCCATGGCGGCGCTCATGCTCTGCGGCGCAATCCCCGGGATGATGATCATCTCGCACTGCTGGAGTCTCGCGAAGGACGTGGCCGGGCTTGATGCGGCAGCTGCCTCCGCAATGGTTTCCATGCTGGCGCTCGCAAACGTTTTCGGAAGGCTCCTCGCCGGCGCGCTCTCCGACAAATTCGGACGGCTCGCGTCGCTCACGGGCGCGCTCATTCTCACAATTCTGGCAACCGTTCTGCTCTCGCTCTCAGACCAGAACGCGCATCTCCTCTTCTCTGCGGGCATTCTTGCGATCGGCCTCTCCTTCGGGGCCTTTATGGGGATCTATCCGGGCTTCACAGCAGAAGAGTTCGGCGCGAAAAACAATTCCGTCAATTACGGGATCATGTTTTCGGGCTTCTCCGTTGCCGGGTTCGCCGGCCCCATGGCGATGAACGTTCTCAAGGAAGCCGGCATGAGCTACCAGGAGATCTGCCTGATCGCCGGCACGCTCGCGGTTCTCGGACTCGTTTTTGCCTATCTTTTCGATCGTGCGAAGAAGGCTTCGTGAGGATGGATCCCGGAATATGCACGCATCAGCATGCTTTGATATGCAAAAGCATTGGGTCATCCACATGATGAAGGCTTCCTCTTCATTCCTCAGGAATGACGGGGAAGCCTCTTAGAGTGCTGAAATCAAACTACCGTCAGCTGTGGCAGGCGGAGCACTTTTCAAACGTGTACTGATGATGGCACTGGTAGCAGGCATCCACGTTCGCTTCAGCCTTCGCGCCCTTCCGGGGCGGCATGGCATGCGGCGTGTGGCAGGTCGTGCACTCCCAGATGTTTTGATCCGCTTTTTCGCCATGCGGAATATAGGTGTGCGGGTTGATCGGAAGCGGATCGGCTTCCACCTGAACATTCTTTGAAATCAGAGCTTCAAACGAACCGTGGCAGCCGAGGCACTGGTCCTTCGTCAGAGTTTCAGCAGCAAAAGCGGAAGCGCCCGAGGAAAACGCAAGGAGAGCGAGGAGCGCATGGACAAGAATCGTCTTCATGGCAGGATTACCTGGATTGGGGTCTGAGGAGGCGCCGCCCGGACATCCAAGGAGAAGGAAGAATCCGGACGGCGCCGTTGGCAGAGATCAGGCGCGGCGCGACGCGGCATGCTCGCCTGCGAAGCGGCCGGGCATGATGCCGCGCGGCATGCCGTTGCCGACATAGAGGCCGCCCGCCGTTTCACCGGCTGCGTAAAGACCCGGGATGATGTTCCCTTCAATGTCGTAGACGCGGGCGTTTTCGTCGATGGCGAGGCCGCCCGTGCAGTTGTGGATCACAACCATGAGGCGCACCGCATGGAAGGGTCCCTGCGCGATCTTGCGCTTCAGAAGCTTTGCGGGCTTATTGAACTCGTCGTCCTTGCCGGCCTCCACAAAGGCGTTGTAGCGGGCGACCTGCTCAGGGAGCTCGGGCTGGTTCGTAATGCGCGCGAGTTCCTCGATCGTGTCGGCGTCAAAGGCATAGCCTTTTTCGCACTGCGGATAGCTCGTGTCCCAGCGGTTCTTTTTGGCCGCGGCATCATCAAAGACGCACCAGAGGAACTGATCGGGCTGCCTCAGGGCCATGTCGTAGAAGGTGTAGCCTCCCAGATTCTTCGTGTCCTCCTCGCGAACGAAGCGCTTGCCTTCCTTGTTCGTGAAGATCACGTCTCCCCAGCGCGGACCGGCTACTGCGAGACCCGGGCAGCCGTACTTGCTTCCCTTCGGGAAGCTGTAGCGGTTGGTGCCGAACTTGCGGCGCATGTGCGCCGTATCCTCGCCGCGGTCGCCTTCGTAGATGGCCCCTGCACGAAGACCCGCGATGATTGCCGAACCGTCCGCATCAAAGTGCGGGAAGCCGGACGCAATGATGTTTTCGCCGCCAAGACGCGGATCCATAAGCCAGCGCATCTTGGGGTTGTTTTTGAAGGACCCGCCCGCGAGAATCACGCCCCTGCGGGCGCGGACGTTGATCACGCGGCCGCCAGCCTCAACGCGGCAGCCGACACAGTTGCCGTCATCGTCGCGGTAGACATCCGTCACCTTGTGTTCGAAATAGAGCTTCACGCCCTTCTTCTCGCAGTATTCGCGAAGCGGCACCATGATGCCGCGGCCCGACATGAAGCCGCCTGAAGGCTGCTTCTTAACAGCGCCGTCGCCCGGATCATCCGTATAGATGTGGAGGTACGACTCATGATGCTGCGTGTCGTACTTCCCGGGCTTCGTGAACGTGGGGAGGAACTTGACGCCCCTTGCTTCGAGCCATTCCTGGGTGCCCCCGCAGTATTCGGAATACTTCCTCGCGAGACGCGGATCATTCTTGCGGTATTCAGGGTTAAGCGGATCAGTCAGGTGCTCGTAGAGCGCCTGCGGAGAATCTTCCATGCCGTTCTCGCGCTGAAAGCGCGTGCCGCCGCGGAGCGCGATGATGCCGCCGTTGATGATGGCCGCACCGCCGTAGTTGACGTCCTTTTCAAAAACAGCCACCTGAGCGCCGTTGTCAACGGCAGCAGTAGCGGCGCTCATGCCGGCGATGCCGGAACCCGCGACAGCGACGTCGACGGTCATGTCCCATTTCGCGGGAAGCTTGCGAAGCGACGGCGTGGGCGCGGCAAAGGCAGCGGCACTCAGGAACCCGGCAGCAGAGCCGGCGAGGAGGGAACGACGGGAAAGTTGCATTTTTCTTCTCCTTGGAAACGCTTGGGTAGTCTGAGCAGTCACTCTTCTCTGAGCTGCTCCATGGAGAAGAAGGTTATTTTTTGAATTCCCTAGGGAACCCGCATTCCCGTCAATCGGGATGCTTCCGGGAAAGTTCAGAAGCCTTCCCCGAAAGAGACGCTCTTCCATTGGCGTCCCTCAGGAACCGGAGAGCCTGAATGCGCCTCAGGCTCCGGACATCTTCCGCCCGCATCGGCTTCCTGCCGGATCAGCCGGACGTGCTCTCGCCGATGCGGATCAGGAATTGCGAAAGTCCAGCGGAACTTTTGACGCCGAGCCGACGGTAGGCGGCCGCCCGATAAGCCTGAACCGTCTTTTCGCTGATGCCGAGGGCTTCCGCGACCTCGCGGTTCAAAAGCCCGCGCGCAACAAGACGCACCACGGCGAGTTCCCGTTCGGTGAGCTCTTCAAAAAGCGCGCGCTCCACTGCGGGCTCGCGTATGCCGGCCCGCTGGCGCAGATCTTTCTCTACGGCTCCGGCTATTGCGGAAAGGAGCCTCGCCTCATCGGCCGGCTTCGACAGGAAATCGATCGCGCCGTCCTTCATCGACTGCACGGCAAGGTCGATGTCGCCGTGCGCGGTGAGGAAAATGACGGGCAGCCTGATCCCGCGCGTTCTCATCTCGCGATAGAGCTCCACGCCGTTCATGAGCGGCATCTGAAAGTCAAGGAGGACGCACCCCGGACGCGAAGGCGAGTCACCCACGAGGAAGCTCCGGGCATCGGGATATTCCGCGGTCTCCCAGCCTTCAGCACCGAGGAGCATGCCGTATGCAAAACGCATGCCTTCATCGTCGTCGACGATGCGGATGAGGGGCTTTTCATTCCTGGTCATCATTCGTTCTCCGCGCAAAAGTCAGTACTGCCGAAAGGCCCTTGCCGCCCCCGGGCGCACGCTCAAAGGAAAGACCTCCCCCGGCGAGTTCGGCAATCGAGCGTGCGATGACGAGTCCGAGCCCGAGGCCCTCAGTCTTTCCGGTATGAAGCGGTTGAGCAAGATTCGCAAATGCCTCGTTCGAAAGCCGCGGCCCGTTGTCCGTGACGCGCACGCGGACTTCCTCTTCATCCGATTCAACAGAGAGCCGGACCAGAGGATGGGCTTCATCCTTCACGGCATCGCCCGCGTTCTTGAGGAGATTCACGATGGCGAGCTCAATTTCAAGCGGATCGCCTGTCGTCATGACGCCGGCTTCGGGCATGCTGCAGACGACGCTCCCGAGATTGCGTCCGCTCGTCTTCAGGTTTTCGAGCGCTGCACGGGCGGCGGCCTTCACGTCCACAGGCAAAGGCGCACGCTGCTGACGCGCATAAGAACGCACCCGTTCGACAATCTCATTCGTGCGCAGAGCCTCGCGGTGAATGGATTGAGCGGCTGCCTCAAGTTTTCCGCGCACATCCGCGGGACCTGCCGAAGCGTTCATGCCGTCAATGCCGTTCAAATTTTCGAGGAGCCTCAGCTGCGCTCGAGCTGAATAGCGGATGACGGAAAGGGGCTGCTTCAGTTCGTGAGCAAGCATTGAGCACATTTGCCCGATCGTGCCCACGCGCTGCATCTGTTCGAGGCGGCTACCGGCCTCCTGGCGCTCTTGTTCAAGCGCCATTTCGCGTTCATGCGCCTTCGTGAGCGCTTCCGTCTTCCGCTTCACAAGCAGACTCAGAATGAAGCTGTGCGCGATCAGCATGAGGAGCGCAATCAGCGCCACGGTGATTTCCGCCGAATAGCGCTTCAATATGGCGCTGAAGGTCCACTCCTTCAGAATGCTGTAGGGACCAATCCGAAGCGTTTTGAGGAGCTCGTCCGTACGGCTGAAGTCGGTTGCCACCGACCACTGCCAGCCGTCTCCGGAGGGCGCGAGCCCAAGGAGCGCTGCCGTGGCAATGGTGCTTTCCTCGGGCGTTGCCCTGGGCGTCGTGGCAAAGGTCCAGCTCGGATAAAGCTCCGATGTATGCGCGCACCTCAGCCCGTCGTCCGTTTTGGGGTCAATCACGCGCAGCTTCTCCGCGCGGCTGTCGCCGGCGGCTCGCATCTCCTCAAGAAGGCAGGAGACGATGACGCCGCCGTCCGCTTCCCCTTCAAGGACGCTGTCGATAATGCGCGAGGCAGGGAACCGGTAAAGCCGTCGGCTGAAGAAATTGTCCGGATCGAACCCGCGCTGAGCCACCTCTCCCATGGCATAGGCGTTGCCGGTAAAGGCATTGGGATAGGTGAGCGCGATGCTTTTTCCCTTAAGGTCCCCGAGGTGCCCGACATCCTGCCGGTCCTTTCTCACCACAATGCTCGAGGCGATGCCGCGATTGGGAGAATCCGAACGGGGGTCGAAAAGCGTTGCGATGTCGCGGGCGCCCTCAGGAATATGGCTTCTGTAGAACCCGCCGCTCGCGACAAAAATATCGATCCCGTGTCTTTTAATGCGTGCGCCGAGCTGATCCGTTGTCAGAAAATCAATTTCGACGGCATAGCCCCTGGCTTCAAATGCGTCTTTCAGCGCATCGAGCGCCCTTGCAATCTGAGCATCGCTTTCAGAGGGCTGCGAAAGCCGGATCGAACCGATGGAAACATTCGGACGTCCATCGCTCTGCGCGAGCGTCTCTGCAGACGCTGTGGCGAAGCAGAGCGCGGCCGCGGAAAGGAGCGCGGCAGCGCCTGCAGAAAAGCATCGGCAAACGGATCGGCAGAAATGCATCGGAAGCGAAAAGGGAACGTCTGAAGAAGTTCCCATTTTCGCTCGAATTAAGTGAGAGATGATCGCTGAGAGCGTAAGTCCAGAACATTCAGCCTCAGGGCTTTCGTCGTACCCGGCAGCCTCAGCGAAGCTCCCCGCATTGGTCTTATTCGTGCTTTTTTAGTCCTGCGAGCACTGCGAACGGATTCGGGCGCTTCTCTTCCTCGGCTTCAGGCTCGTCCTCCCAGACGGGCTTATCTTCGCAGCCGTCCTCATGCACGGCCATGCGCGGGAGCGAAAGAATGGCTTCTTCCTCCACCCAGTCTTCAAGATCAAAGTGCCTCGAGCCGACCGCAACGTCTTCGCCTTCCTCGTCGTCTTCGATCGGAAGGGCGTTGGCTTCGGCTTCGGTCTTCACAAAACGGAAGACCGCTTCCGATTCAATGTGCACCGTGACGGGCTTATTGCAGCGCGCGCAGAACATGTCCACGTCGCCTTCCATTGAAAGCGTGGCGGCGGGAAGCCCGCGGATTTCACCCTCGCCCGACGCAGCGAACTTGATCACGCCGCGATCGGTCGCGAGAAACGTGCAGAGCTGCGGGAGGTCCTTCACCGGCACCTCGCCTTCCAGCTCTTCTTCTCTTTTGCAAAGTTCGAAAAAATCAACGTACTGCGTCATCTTTCTGCCTTTTATCCTGAGCGTTTTTCCTGCGGGCTGAGATTTTCTCCGCCCGCAAATGCCTCAACACTCTTCGGGGGTATTGGGGATCCGAACACGTCCTTAAGCGGCCGCTCTCAGTCCCCCGCGAAGTCTACCGATCCCGGAGACGACGGCACCGGAAGATTTGCGATTTTTAACGAGGAGTCTGCGCATTAAAAGACACGCGCCTGCGAAAGCAGAGGAGAGCGCCGCTAGAATTGAGCCACTATGACCAAACAGCTCATTCTTGCCTCGAGCTCCCGCTACCGCCGCGAGCTCCTCGACCGTCTCGGCCTTCCCTACCTTGCTGAAAGCCCCGACATTGATGAATCGTCTCTTCCCGGAGAAACGCCCCGCGAAACTGCGCTTCGCCTCTCCGAAATGAAGGCCCGCGCCATCTGGGAGAAGCACCCCGGATCCGTCGTGATCGGGTCGGACCAGACGGCTAATCTTTTGGGCGAAAAGCTCGGCAAACCTCATACCCGCGAGCGCGCGATCGAGCAGCTCTCCCGCATGCAGGGAAATACCGTCGTCTTCGCCACCGCCCTCTGTGTGATAGACGCCGAAGGGAATGCGAAGAAGCTCGAAAGCCTCACCACGATCCGCATGCGGAAGCTCTCCCGCGAAACGATCGAAGCCTATGTCGACCGTGAGAAGCCCTTTGACTGCGCGGGTTCGGCCAAGATCGAAAAGCTCGGCATTGCGCTCATGGCTTCGGTCGAATCCGACGACCCGACCTCTCTGATCGGGCTCCCGCTCATGAAGCTTACGACCCTTCTTGCCGAAGCCGGCATTGAGGTCCTCCCCGGGATTCTTGAAGGCTGATCCGTCAGCTCGCGACTCCCCCAAGAAGCCGTTCTTTTCCTTCGCTCAAAGGCGTCTTTTCATGTCCGGAACGCTCTACCTCATTCCCTGTCCGATCAGCACGAGTGCGCCTGAGGAGACCATTCCTCAGCGCACGCTCGAGGTCGCGCGGTCGCTCGACTACTTCCTCGTCGAAGCTGCCCGGACGGCCCGGGGAACATTGAAGAGCATGGGACATCCCCAGCCCATTTCGACCCTCACGATTGAAGAGATCGGGCACGATCCGGAGGCAGGGAAAATCGACGCCTGGCTCGCGCCCGTCGTTGAAGGAAGAAGCGCCGGGATTATTTCCGAGTCGGGGTGCCCCGGCATCGCCGACCCGGGAGCGCAGATCGTTCAGCGCGCGCACGAACTCGGGATACGCGTCGTGCCGCTTACGGGCCCGAGCTCGCTTCTTCTCACCCTCATGGCTTCGGGGCTCGACGGACAGCGGTTCCGCTTCCTCGGGTACCTCCCGATTCATGAGGATGAACGGCGCGCCGCGATTCTTGCGGCTGAAGCCGCAAGCCGGGCTAGCGAAACGCAGCTCTGCATTGAAACGCCCTACCGGAACACGGCCTTCCTCGCCGGACTCATTGAGACGCTCGCTCCCACAACGCGCCTTACCGTAGCGCTCGACATCACGGGAGAAAACGAAAGCATCCGCACGAAGACGGTTGCCGAGTGGAAGAAGGCAACGGAAGAAGAACGCACGCTCCCCAAAATTCCCTGCGTCTTTGCATTTCTTGCGGAGCCCGGGAAAAAACAAGCGCCCCGCTATGCGCCTAAGAACGCTGCCCGCAAAGGCATGGGACAGAATTCCTCCCGCGGCAAGCCTCAGGGGGAAAAGCCCTTCAGAAAGAAGCGCTTGTCTTCGAACCGCTCCTGACGGAAACACAAGGATTACGGCATGCAGGCACTCTGGCAAGAGCTTCTCGACTTCGCACAAACCCCCGCGGGACTTCTGATTCTCGCGGCGGCGGCCTTTGTGCTTGCGAGCTTTCTGATCACGGGTCTCATCTTCTTTATTGCGTCTCTCTTCAAGAAGAAGAGCCCGCTTGCTGTTCAGACGTCAGAAGATGCTCTTCAGGAAAAAACGCCGGAAGAGTCTGCCAGCTCCACCGGAGATCCTCTTGAAAGCTTTGACCGTCGGTCGCTCAAAGCACCGATCGCGCTTGCGCGCCTGCGCGCCCAGGGCCCGGACATTACGGAAGCTGCTGAACCCATGATGCCCGGAAGCGCTCCTCAACCTGCAGCCCCCGAAAGAGACTTGACGGCCGAAGAGAAGCCTCAGGCCGAACCAGCAGCATCGGCTCCTGCAGCGGAGCCCGCTCCTGAGCCGCCCCAGCCGGCACCCTTCGCTTCCGCTCCGATAACGCCGAAGCTTCCGGATCCTTTCGGGCGAGCGAACTTTCTTCTTACGCTTCCCTTCGAAAGGCGCGTTGGCCTTTCCATGGCGCATGCGGATCTCTGCGGCGCAGGCATCGAAGCCGTCTTCTTTGATCCGGAAGCCGTCTCCCGCTGGGATGATGTAACGCTGCGCCTGGTGCCTTTCCTTCCTCAGGGAAGCGGCAAGCTCCTGATTACCGAATCCGATCGGGAAACCTTCTCCTCGGGCGACCTTTTTGCGCAGCCTGATGCCGTGATTGAACTCTCTTCCGGTCTCATCGCGCTCGAATACAAGTCGAAGGGCGGCCGGTCCGAGGATCCCCTGCGCTGGGCGGAAGCCATGCGTACGAAGGACATTCTGCAGACGGTCATCAACGCGCTCGTTCTTTCTGCGGAATCCGGGCGCCCGTCGGCGCCGGTTCTTCGCACGAACAATGCGGTCTTCTTTATCCGCCCGTCCATGGATCTTCGCAAGGTGATTGAAGCGAAGCTCGGGGATGCGAAGCAGTTTCTGTCGCTCTCGTCGAGCGGCAGCGGAGCAGCCGGCATCAGTGCGTCCGACTATTCCGAGCTTCTCACGCCCATCGTGGCGAAGCTTTTCCCGAGACCCATGTCATCCGGCTCGCTCATCGGCATGAAGGCGCATGAGGAGATGCTGGCACGTCGGTAAGATTCATGGAATGATATGCTTTTCTTGGGAATTTTAATTAAATCAAAATAAATTATTTAGTATTTTATAGGTTAAATTGAAAGCCGTAGCAGATTGCCAACATTGCTAAACTCGGGTTTATACTACACATACTAATTGATCTTTATTTAAAGAAAACCGAAGCAATTATCTTCATTACTAGGGTTAACCCCCCCCCCCGATCCGTGCATTTTCTTAGGATCAAGCCTGTGCCTGCGACTGCCCGGCTTCTTTCCGAAGTAAATGAGCAGAGCGGGCATGAGCTTTTTCTCCTTAGCGGGAGAAACCAGAAAGCTCACCAAAATCAATTGATTTGGAGTTAACCCTAAAAATGAATAAGACATTCAAAGTGGCTCGCTCGCTGACGCGCGGCACGGTCGTGACAAGCGAAAAGGCTTCTTCCTATCAGGGCAAGGCCGTGAAGACGGTTATCGCTGCGGCGGTGGCTTCCCTCGTCGCTGGTGCGGCGATGGCGGCAGAAGTTGCCGGCACCGTAGACATCACGGGTTCGCTTGCGATCTCAACTGCTAACTCTGCGACAACCTACAAGAGCAGCGACGTCAATAAGACTACTACTGGTGCTGATGGCGCCTCTACCACCGCCTCGTGGGACGACAAGACTGATACGCTCGGCGCCGGTTCTAAGGTTGTTCTGGCTAATGGGCTCCTCTCGGTTGCCAACACGGAAACTACGACGGTCGACTCCATCGATGGCACCGGCACTGTGACGGTTGATGCGAGCACCGCTAACACCACGTTGGCTGAAGATAAGGGGTTCACGCAGAAGCATACCCACACCGCTCTTGACATCAACATGACCGCTGCGGATGGCGATAAGGGTGCTGCAACTAAAGCGACTCTGACGCTCTCCGGTTCCGATACGCGTGTGTTTGCATCCGGTACGCTGAAGACAACGACTGCAACGTCTGAAAAGCATGTCGATGCCGGCTCTGCCGAGCTTAAGTTCGCGAACGGCACGCTGCAGCTCGGCGTTGCGGATGAACTGGCTACGAACGATACTCTTGTCACGCCGGGCACTGACTACAACTTCGACATTGGTCTTAACACCACCGTTACCGCAGGCAAAGTTGATTACCAGAAAGGCAATATCAAGGTTGCAGAAGGAAAGGAACTCTCTTTAGCCGCTATTACGACTATCGGAGAAGGTGTTGTTTTCGCTAATGCCGGCACGGTTACGCTCTCCGGCGCGAGTGTTAACTTCAATGCCGACTATGCCGCTGAACAGAACTCCGGCAAGCTCGTTGTCAATGGAACAACTGAAACAAACATCGGTGGCGCCATCACCGGTGGGGAAGTCCGCCTGGCTGACAACTTTAATCAGAAAGATGGCAAGACCGATGATGCAGCTTTCGTTCTTCTCCAGAATGGTGCGACGGTCAAAAACGGCGGATCTATCAACGCGACAAAGCTTACATTTGCTGGCAACAAGACTCTTACCGTAAATGGCGCAGTTGAAACCGCCGCTACGGTTGTTTCTGCATCCGGCGCTAAAGTGACCATCAGGTCTGAAAATGTTAGCGGTAAAAACGTCTTTGGTACGGCGAACCTCGGCGCCATCACGATTGAAGACGTAGCCACAACTGCCGCCGACTTTACGCTTACGAATACGAACAGCAAGGTCGACGTTACCGCTGAATCGCTGACGATTGAAGCGGCTGTTGCCGATCCTAAGACCGAAGCAGGTACATTCACTCTTGCTCAGGGCGGTCTTACGCTCAATACCGTCACCAACCATGGCACGGTCAAGATTAGTGATTCTCAGAATCAAAAGGCTGGCTTGACCCTCGCGTCCGGCGCTTCCACCAATGCCGGCACCATCTCGCTCGGCACCAGCGGCTCCCTCACGATCGCAAAGGATGCGGTGCTCACGAATGCTTCTGGCGGTTCGGTCGGTGAAGCCAACACGTCTGGTTCCATCTCCGTTGCCGGCCAGCTCATCAACTACACTGCTGGCGCTACCGCGGATAAAGATGTCAACGGCAAGATCAGCGCTGAAAAATTGACGATCGCCGAAGGCGGTCTCGTCAGCACGACGCTTGCTCCTGCCAACTATGATGTGGGCACGACGACGATCGCTGAAGGCGGCGTTCTGAAGACGGCGCTCAATGTTCAAGCGGACGGCACTGATCCTGTGCCTGCGAATAAGAAGCCCGCAACCGCCCTTGGTCTGACGACGAATTTTGTGCTTGCTGGCGGCACGATCACTGATCGTAACGATGCCGTCATCTCTGACTTTGTCGTTAATGCCGCGACCGCCTCTCTCGCCGTCACTGCTGATCAGGAACTCAAGTCCGTTTACGTCAAATCTGGTGCCTTCTCTGTTGCATCGGGCGCCGCGGTTACGGTTGGCGATCTGAGCATTGATAACACTACTGGCAATTCAGCAACGGTGAGCGGTGCAAGCAACCTCACGATCGGAAAGCTCACCACTAAGGGTACTGACGGAATCCTGACTGTGAAGGACGGCACAGTCACCACCACCCTCCATGGCATTGGTCTGAAGGCTGGTACTTCCAATATTCTCGCTGAAGATAGTTCTTCAGGAGCCGGCAAGGTTATTGCCAAGACTATTCAGCTCAACCAGAACGGCACCCTCGTACTCACGGACTACGCTGAGTCTGATGCTACCTTTACAAAAGATACCATCAACACTCAGCTGATTGGTAAGCTCGCTACTGACTATAAGGGTGTAATCGATCTCGGCAACGTCACGGTTTCTGGTGTTGATGCCGATGACGAAACAGGACGTTTCGCCTATACGGACATGATCAAGGGCCTCACCACGACGGCTTACAAGTCTGCGTCCGTTGAAACTAATACGATCGATCGTTCTGAAAGCTACGGCAACATCTACACGACAGGTACGGATCTGACGGTATCCACGGGTACCCTCACGCTCAACAAGGCTACCGAAAAGGAAGGCTTCCTTGTTTGGCATGAAGTGACCTCCGGCACCGGCACCTCCGCCACTAAGACCCCGACCGTCTCGAATGTGAAGCTCGGTGATAGCGGCGCTCTGGTTGTTACTACGACCGGTGAAGTCGGCAGCGTCACGAAGACTGCTGACACAGTCACTGGCACCAAGCTCTCCGTCACCGCTGACGGCAATCTGACGACGAAGACCATCAATGTTGATGATCTCAATGTTGACGGCAAGCTCACGATCGCTGGCGTTGAGTCCGGCTCGGGTTACACGGTTGCGACCGGTACGCTGAACGTCGGTGAAGACGCTACCTTCTCGGCCGCCGCCAATGACGTCACGGTCAGTAATACTCGGGATTACTACAATTCGACCGAAAAGACTTTTAATGATGAAGTCTCGACCATTGCCGGTACCGCCGTCGTCAACAATCTGACGATTTCGGGCGACATGCTCGTGACCAACTCGCTGAAGGTCAACGACACCCTGACAACGAATAGCAAGACGCTCTTCGTCGGCACGGACGAAGCCGCAGGCACAGTCTCTGTTGCCAAGCTTGGCGAGAACAGCACGATCTTCGCGGATCCGGAATTCGGTACCGCTCCGTCCAAGGTCGCTGTGGGCTATGGTGCTGTCAGCTCGTCAGCTAAGGCTGGCCGCAATGCCATCCTTTCGCTCGGCACGACGGACACTGCGGAATTCGATGAGACCGATCTCCTCGAACAGACCGGCTTCACGCTTGCTGAAACCACGGATGAGAATGACAATTCGTCCTACGTTACTCGCACGGTCAACTCCGTCCTTTATGTCACCGGTACTGATACCTACCTTGGCCGTGCCGAAGCTACGGATGACGTCGCTTCTGACACCAACTTCAGAACTCAGGCTGACGTCTACGTTGCTGGCAACAGCATGCTCGCCTTCGACGCGAACAAGGTGAACGCCAAGGGTGAAGTTGCGCTCTTTGACAAGGATGTCACTATTGACAGCGACGCCGTCGTCTACATTGCCAATGCAGCGAATGGCCAGCAGTTTAAGCTTTCTGCCGGCAAGCTCAACGGTGACCACGGCTTCAGCGCTGACACCGTCTTCCAGGGTGATGCGCTGATGGAAGTCAAGGACGTTGAAGATACGTCGAGCACGATCACGATCGGCATGCAGAAGGATCTCAACAAGATCGGCTTCACGGGTGCCGCCGCTGAGATGGCATATGCCTATTTCGAGGAAGGTGCAAACCTCAACAACACCTCGAAGTCTGCTGAGTTCCTCAACGCCCTGCTCTCGTCCTACTCCTCGCCCTTCTTCAATTCGAAGGATGATATCGAGTTCGACTATGCCGGCATCGTTTCCGCTCTGAACGCGGGTGCTGCTCTTGGCGCCACGACCGGCGTGCAGACGATGACGATGGATGCTGTCAACCAGATGGCTGACACCGTTGCCGACCGCACCTCTGTTCTCACGCAGCGCGGCCAGGGCGTCAACATCTGGGCAGACGTGAACGGCGGCAAGTTCGAAGCCAAGACCCTCTTTGATGGCGCGGGCTACAGCTCCGACATCTACTCGGGCGTCCTCGGCCTCGACTACCAGTTCAGCTGCAACGCCGTCCTCGGTGCTGCTCTGATGATCGGCACGGCTGACACCGACAGCAAGAACTCTGCCTTTAAGGCTTCGACCGATTCCGACCTCGTCGGCTTCTCGGTCTACGCTTCGAAGACTTTCGCCGACATCTGGAACGTCTCCGCCGACATCGGCTACCTCCAGGCCTCGAACGAAGTCAAGGCTGACGGCTACGGCTTCAACTACAAGTTCGACCAAGACACCGATGCCTTCACGTTCGGCGTCCGCGGCGAAGTCCTCACGAAGGCTGGTTCGGTCAACATCGTTCCGCACGTTGGTCTGCGCTACACGGCCCTCTCCACGGACGGCTTTGAAGCTGCCTACGTTACCGACATCGACGACCAGAACATCTTCCAGATGCCGGTCGGCGTGACGGTTTCTGCTGACTTCGAAACCTCCGGCTGGACGATCGCTCCGAAGTTCGACCTCTCTGTCGTCCCGACCTTCGGCGACAAGGATGCGGACCTCAAGCTTGGCGTTACTGGTGCTTCCGCTACGACCGACTACGCCGTTCGCGTGATCGACTCGAACCCCGTTCAGGCTCAGCTCGGCGTCAACGCGACGAACGGTGCCTGGGGCTTCGGTCTCAACTACAAGCTCGGCGTCGGTTCGGATGACCGCATGAACAATTCGTTCAATGCCAACGTCCGCTACGCGTTCTAAGTCTCTCTGAGGCTCTGCCCCTGAAGCTTGGCTTCACGGGGCAGCAAAGAACGCAAGTTTGGGGGAGCGGGAAAAGTCTTTCGAAGACTCAACTCGCTCTATCAAACGCCACTTTTAAAGAACCCGTTTCCTCGAAAGCGTTTCGGGAGACGGGTTCTTTTTTCCCTACAGATCCGTACTGAGGCGTCTCATGGCCGTTCTCAAGCTTTCGCCTTCTGCTGGTGATTTGTCGCCCACATCTTCCACGAGGAAGCGCCCGCCCTTTGCTTCCGATGAGAAGCGCCGTCAGGCACTCGAACTCTTTGAACACGGCATCGGCTACACGCGCGCTTCACGCATTCTTGACCTTTCCGTCAACACGCTTCGCGACTGGAACCGGGAGTACCGCAAGGGGAAATTTCACACGGAGCTTTCTCCTTCCCAATACCGCTACTCGGACGACGTGAAAAAGGCTGTGATCCGCATGCGGCTTACCGGAAGCACCTGGAGCGAGATCACCGAGAAGAGCGGCATCTCAGCCAGCACCTGCCGCAAATGGGTGCTCGACTACACCGAAAAACGAAAGGCCAGGAAGCGCCCAACGAAGCAGTCTTCTGAGGCCTGAATCCTATGTTGAAGGAGATTCATTACGCATGTACCTCCATAGCCTAAAGCTCAAAAATTTCAAAGGATTCCGAGGAGAGTCGCAGGAAATAATCTTTCATGGACCAAATGGCGACCCAGGTTCCGGTCTGAATATCCTTGTCGGGGAAAATAATGTCGGGAAAAGTACGCTTTTACAGGCGATATGCTTCCTGATGAACTTAACACGGCATTCACAAAATCCGACCAGTATTGGTTCCGATGGGGCACCTGTCTCTGAAGAATGCGCCGTCATCGGCGAGTTCGCAGACAGCTCCTCTGAAGAAATGATGCGCACGCTTGAAGCCGTTATCAGTGAAAATAAAGACAAAGACACAATGAAGGAAGCCTTAACCGCTTCCGGTCATTTGCGAGTCCGACGTTCGCTTAATAATTTTGAGAAAACCGGCATACTTGCGGAGAAAGGCGGCTTTCATGAAAAAAGTTCCAACCCTACGAGTCTTGATTTTGTAATCAGTCGCGCTATTGACCTTCATCCACTATGGGCCTCCGTTGAAGTGGAGCACCTCGCGTCCTTTCGCTTCAACACGCTTAGCCAAAAGCTATTGGGCGACATCTTTAAAACAGCAGAGAAATCATTAGATTACAAACAATTCTGCAAGGCTTTCAACGATTGTTTTTCCGGGCAAAAGTCCTCTTTTCGCAAGGAAATCCAGACGATTGAAAATCAAGTATCTGATCAGTTTCGCTGTTTCTTCGGCGACGGCACTATTCGCTTTGGGTTCCCCGAACCAAAGCTATCAACATTGATCAGAACTTTGACACCCATGCTTGACCTTGGCAACGCTCTTCCGCTCACCGAACACGGCCAGGGAGTTCAAAGAATGACCGCTCTCGCACTCCTTGTCGCCTGGGCATCTATTCATTCAAACAAAACCGTTGGTTCAAGAAAGCCCTACATCTTTCTTCTGGATGAACCCGAAATCTGTCTGCATCCGCGCGGACAAGCTAGACTCCTGGAGGCACTCCTCACAATTTCTAAGTTTTATCAAGTAATTGTCACGACGCACTCGCCAATTTTTCTCCACTCACCAGCGGTTCGAACTGCAAACCTTCTTCTCTGTCGAAGAGACGACTCAACTGCCTCTAATGTCGTCGTATCACAAACACAATTTGAATCGCTCTTTCTCCACGGCCCCACGTGGGGCGAAATTTGCTGGCACGCCTACAAAATGCCGACAGTCGAGTTCCACGATGAGCTATACAGCTATCTGCAGGACCGTTCTGGTTCCGCGACTGTTGCAGCCGCAGACAAACTGTTGAGGCTCTCTTTTGATGAAATGAATGAGCACCACACTCCCTGTATGTGGACCCGAAAGGACAATAGAGGCAAAGATCGAAGAGATAAGCTCACTCTTTCCTCCTGCATCAGAAATTCCGTTCATCATCCCGAGAACAAATGTATGGGGGCAGGCTTCGTGGAAAAGAACCTCGAGGAATCCATCAACGTCATGCTCCGCGTGATTAAACATCTTCGAGCTAAGGAAGAAGCTCAATTAGCCGAATAAGAGTTTCAAGGACATGAACCGGCAGATTGGGTCGCTCTGATGTATGAGCGAACTCTGTTGGTCTTTCCCTGACCCCAGCTCTTCCAGACGCCGCGCCAGGAAATAGAATTTGAAGCCGCAAGACTTCGCGCTAGGAGATTTTCATCCCCTCAGCGAAGTCCGTCCCCAGAAGCCTTCAGACATTTTGGCTGCAGTAGCGATGGACCTCTTCCTCACCAATTTCCTTGCGGCGCTTCCGCTCTTTGCCCTCATTGCCATCGGCTATTTTGCTGCAACGATGAAGCTCGTCACGCCGGCGATCGGTCAGGCGCTCTCGAAATTCGCCTTCAATATTGCGCTCCCGATTCTCCTCTTCCGGCTCATGAGCGACATCACGCACCTGCCGCCGCCGGACTGGAACATCGCGCTTGCATTCTTCGGCTCCTGCTTTCTCGTCTTCGCGATCGGGCGCTTTCTCGGGCACCGGTTTCTCAATCTCAATTCCGACGAACGCACGATCTTCGGCATGGCGGCGGTCTTCTCGAACAACGTGCAGCTCGGGATCCCCGTCGCCGTAGCGCTCCTCGGGCAGGAAGCGATGCCCTCGATTGCGATCATCTTTTCGCTCAACGGCTTCCTCATGTGGACCCTCGTCACGATCGCAATCGAACTCGGGCGCGCGAAAAGCCCGTCGATCGTCACGACAGTCACGAAAGGAACGCTTCAGACCATCCGGAATCCGATCGTGATCGGCATCATCCTCGGCTTCCTCTGGAGCATCTCGAACCTTTCCATGCCGGCGCCCATGGCGAAGACCATCGGCATGATGGCTGACGCGGCGGCACCTGTCGCGCTCTTTGCGGTCGGTGTCGGCCTCACGCAGTACCGGATCACCGCGAATCTCTCCACGACGCTCCTTATTACGTTCCTCAAGCTCGGCCTCCAGCCGCTCGTCGTCTACGGCCTCTGCCGGATCTTCAATCTCGGTCACGAGGCGATGCAGGCAACGTGCCTTCTTGCGTGCCTCCCCGTCGGCGTCAACGTCTACATCATGGCGCAGGAGTTCAAAGTGATGCAGGGCGCGACCGCAAATTCGCTTCTCGTCACCACTGCGCTCGCGGCGGTCACGATGCCCCTGATCATGAGCTGCCTCGGGCTTCTCTGAAGACATCTTTCAGCTGGCAGGCAACATACGGAAAAAGCTCCGGAACTGCCAAGAGACCGGAGCTTTTTCCTTCAGGAGCGCTTCAGAAGAAGCGCCTCATGCATCACTTGGCGTGATGGAAAGCCTTTTCGACGCGGAAGGGCATTGCCTGATAGCCCATGGAGCCGTTGATTCGGATTTCAACCGCGGGTTCCGTCGAACCCCACTTGAATTCCATCAGGTACGGATTCGGCGCGCCCACGGCCTTGCCTTTGACGAGCTGCATCTCAGGCGTTGCGGAATAGACCATGATCGAATCCTTGTCGGCTTCGTACTGCGTGAGAGAGGTCACCGGGCTGTACCACGCGTGGCCGCGTTCCTTGCCGAACTCCCAGAGCTGCTCGACCGTGCCTTTTTCCTGGTCGACCTTGTAGACCACAGCGCGCGAATACTTCATGTCGGGCAGCGGCGGCTGCTCGAGTCCGCGGCCGTCGCCGTTGTCGAAGGCCGTGAGATAAACGAAGCGCTTGTCGGACTTCGAGTCGATGCGGAAAGCCGTGTGCTGCGTCCACGTCCAGTCGAAGGTCGTGTTCTCGCACTTGCCCTGTTCGCACTTGATGGGCTTGCCGTCCTTATCGACGGGCTTCAGGACCTTATCCGCCCAGGCCTTCTGCCAGCCGTCAGGCGCACCAAGAATCCACTTCACCTTCTTGTCGCGGCCGATCTTTATGATCGCGGACTGATGGCGCGAGGAAATGATGATCGAATCGTCGGTCGGGTCATAGTCGACAGAATTGACGTGCGCCCAGTTGCGGCCGATGCCGACGCCCGTGATGTCGCCGAAATGTTCTTCCTTATCCATGGCGGCGAGATCAGCCGAAGAAAGCGTCTTGCCGGCGCTGTCAGCATCAAGATTGAGGCACACCGCGCCCTGATCGAGCGACTTGATCACGACATCACGATAGGGATCGAGAATTTCCCAGAGACGCCAGTCATCAACCACGCGGCCGGCGGGATTCACTTCAGCGATCACGTCGCGAACCGTGCGGACGTTGCGGCCGTCGGGACGACGAACGTCGTTGGCTGCGACGCGCAGAAGGAAGTTGCCGTTCTGGGCCTGATCAAAGGAATGCGAGAAGTCTTCGTAGCCTGCGGGGAGACGGCGGTTGAAGACTTCGCGGCCCATGATGTCGTACTTCACGTAGCGCTGACCATAGCCCCAGGTGAGCGCACCGTCGTCACCCTGCTGGAAGCCCATCATGACGCCGCCGTTGTAGACCGATTCCATGTCATAGATCGAATCCACATTCATGTACCAGCGGACTTCGCCCGTCGCATCAATGATGGCGTTCTGCGGATAGAAGCACCATTCAAGCGCGCCGCCTGAGGGGTTATTCCAGACAACGCGCGAGCCCTTCGGAGGCGAAACAAGGAGATTGTTGACGAGATAGAGACGGTCCTTGAATTCGGGATCGGCCTTTACAACCGTCGTATCAAACATCGTGCTCTTTTGCGAAACGGTGCCGTTCCCTTCCGTATAGACGGGCGGCGCATAGATCTTGTAGGCCTCGTTCACAGCCTTCTTTTCGCCCGTGAGATCCGTGCGGGTATAGGAGACCTCAACGGTATTGACGTAGTCCGGATAGAGCCCGAAAACCGGAATGCCGCCGTGCGTAAGCACCTCGCTTCTGTCGACGTCATACTTGATCTCAGAGCCATTCTCCTTCGGCACGATGCGGACCTTTACGTCGGAAAGCGTATAGCCGCCCGAGCGAATGATGGCGGTCAGAGGCGCAATGCGATAGGGATTCGTAATGACTTCGCCGATCTGTCCCTGCTTCGCGTACTTGACGGCTGCGCCCGAGGCGCCGCCCGCCGCCATTACCGTCGTCGGGGCCGCGGAGAGCATCAGGGCTCCGAGAACTGCAGCCGCAAGCGCGGACTTCGTGATGGTCTTCATGGAAACTCCTTTCCTTCAGAATGAAATTTGCAACGAAGAAATCATAGAAATCAAGCATTTACAGTAAATTGTCAGATACCTTCATTGAGATAAAATTTCGAAAAGAGGCATTTTCTGAAAATGAAAGTCGGCGCAAAAACACCCTCCATTGAGTCCATCAGGCTCCTTCATACGCTCTGTCAGACAGAAAATCTGGCAGATGCGGCCGAGCGCCTGGGCCTTTCGCTTCCCACGGCAAGCCGCATGCTCTCGCAGCTGCGCGAAGTCTTTGAAGACCGCCTCTTCACGCGCTTTCCCGGCGGACTCGTTCCCACAAGAAAAGCAAAGCTCCTCATGGCCCGCACGGAAGCGGTGCTCGAAACCTACGATGCGCTTCTCGCGCCGCAGACCTTCGATCCCGCCCGGATCGTCCGGGACATCCGCATCGGATGCGCCGACAATGCGCCTTTCTCGGTCTTTCCCAACTTTGCCAGGGAGCTTCTCGCTCAGGCGCCGGGCGTCATGATTTCCTACCTGCCGCTCTCGGATGATCGCTTTTCGCTTCTCTCCTCCGGAGAAATCGACTTTGCGGTCTCCCCCGTCATGACGCTTCCTGCAGGATTTCACGCGATAGAGCTTGCAGAAACGGATTACGTCCTCACCGGAAGAAAAGAGGGGCTTCAGGGGTAAAAGTTGGTACGTAATAGCGCGGCAACCCCGAATATAGGGAGCTGAGCACTCTTCAGACGCTTATCGGGTCAAGTCCCAAAGGCATTTAATGGAGGGGACCCGCGGCTGAAAGCCGTGGGGAGGAAGCCGTTCATTGCCTTTGGGACTTGACGCGCTCGTGGACGCAAAAATAGCGGGCAGGGCCCGCCACGTATACGTGGCGGGACGTGCCCAGCGGCGAGCGTCCCTGCCGGAAGGCTTTCGCCTTGGCGTCAAAGGAAACTTTCACCCTATTAATTTTTCTAGGGGATTCAAATAGAAAAAGCCATCGAATATCGGTATGGTATGTGTGCTTCCTTAACCTGACCGGATACCCAATGGCTCTGTTCAACAAACTAGCGAACTTCCTCCTTAATGTCAATGACATCGTCGTCGAGGACGTTGACTTCGGCCTCAGCCGCAATGAGGAAAGAGTCCTGACTTTCGATGTGCGGCCCTATAAGCGCCTGCAGCACATTTGCCCGCACTGCGGACGCAGGTGCCCGGGCTACGACCGCGGCAGCCGGCCTGCGAGGACATGGCGAGCCCTTGACTGCTGCGGCACCCTGATCTATCTGCGGTACGCCCCGCCTCGCATCCAGTGTCCGGAGCATGGCGTCGTCACTGCCGCCGTTCCCTGGGCTTACGCGGGTTCGCGCTTCACCAAAGATTTCGACATGCAGACAGCATGGCTGGCCTGCGAAACGTCCAAGACTGCAGTTACCAGGATCATGCGCATCGACTGGGAAACCGTGGGCCGCTGCATTGACCGCGCAAAGAATGTTCTGGAACCGGACTCCGGCAAGCGACTCAACGGCCTCAGGCATATCGGCGTGGATGAGACGAGCTATACCAAGGGGCACAACTACATCACCGTCGTCATCGACCACGACACCAACCGGGTCGTCTGGGTGCACGAAGGCCATGGGCTGAAGGTGTTCAGCCTCTTCTTTGAGAGCCTTACAGCAGAGCAGAAAGCCTCCATCGAGGCCGTCAGCGGAGATGGGGCCCGCTGGATCGACGAGTGCATTGCCAAATACGTGCCTCATGCCGTGCGCTGCGTTGATCCTTTCCATGTTGTGCAATGGGCCGGAGAGTCTCTTGATCAGGTGCGCCGTGAAATCTGGCAGACGCTGAGAACTCAGGGCCGCAAGCTGAAAGCGGCGGATAAGGGAACGGCGGAAGCCGCAGCGGCTGGGACGGCAGCCGTCAGGGATAACGAGAAGCTCGCCATGACGGTCAAGAAATCCACCTTTGCACTCGGCAAGGCTCCTGAGAACCTGACGCCTCTCCAGTCTGAGCGGCTTCAGTACATTGCTGAGACTCAGCCGCTCTTGTTTCGTGCCTACAGAATCAAAGAGGCTTTGCGGCTTCTATTGAAGTTTCCTCAGGCAGAAGACGCCGGGGCAGAGCTGAAGAAATGGTATTTCTGGGCGACGCACAGCCGCATTGACGCCATCAAGAAGCTTGCATACAAGATACGGCGTCATGAAGGCAGCATCCTGAATACCATACGACTTGGCTTGAGCAATGCGCGCATTGAGGCCAACAATAATCTGATAAAACTGACCATCAGACGGGCCTTCGGATTCAGGAATCTGAACAACCTCATCTCAATGGTTATGCTCGTCTGCTCGGACCTTCGGATCCCATTACCCAACAGAGGCTCCAGGGCATGAAAAAGCGAGACGATGTCAGCCTCGCTTTCCCATCAAAACCCCTGTAGAGCCAGAAAAGATCATCCGCTGGCGCGCAAAGCTCAGGAGAATGCCGTTTCCACTGCCGATGTCCTCAGGCACGCCTTTGCCGATGTCTGCTATCACCCTCGTCCGGGGGCATCCTGGACGTCGCTCCGCGAAAGCGTTTTCCCAGCATGGACTGAGGGACGCTCCTCCATGAGAACAACGCAGTTTCTCTCGCTCATTCCTACCGTGGCGGAAAGCGACCTGCTGATGGTGCTTCCGCGGCGTACGGCCGAATACATGGAAAAAGGCGGCGACATCGTCATCATCCGGACTGAGGAGAAAAGCATTCGCCACAAGCCTCAACTCATCTGGCACCACCGTGCAAACGACGACCTTGAGCTCCAGTGGGTGCGCTCGATCCTGCTGTCCTGCGCAAAGCGTGCGAACCCCTAGCTGATGCTCCCCCCTGTTGTCGGGGTGAGACGCTCCCGTGAAGGAAGGCTCCTCAATCGACAATTTCCACATCATTGGGAAAGCGCGAAAAATCAGAGAGGCGCGGGCTTTTTCCCGTCGCCTGCACAGGGCTGACGCACATTAATTTCTAATTTCAGCTGGAATCTTTTGATTTTC